>DASQEB010000652.1:0-9024 GCA_035633875.1 Thermoanaerobaculia bacterium | reverse complement strand
GACGATGATCCGTCGTACGCGGCGCATTTCCATCGTCCGCGGACAACGGTCCGGTGTACGCAGCGCAGTTTCAGCGTCTCCAGACGACGGTCCGTCGTACGCGGCGCATTTCCATCGTCTGCAGACAACGGTCCGTTGTACGCAGCGCATTTTCATTGTCTCCAGACAATGGTCCATCGTACGCGGCGCATTTCCATTGTCGGCGGACAACGGCCCTGCTTCTCAGTCCCTGCTCCGCAGAATGAGCAGCCAGAGAAAAAACGGCCCGCCGAGAAGAGCGGTGAGGATACCCACCGGCAGCTCCGCGGGGGCCATGACGGTGCGGGCGGCGGCGTCGCAGATCGTCAGGAAGGCGCCGCCCCCCAGCAGGCAGGCGGGGGCGAGGAAGAGGTGGTCGTGCCCCACGAAGCGGCGGAGGATGTGGGGGACGATGAGCCCCACGAAACCGATCGGCCCGGCCACGGCCACCAGGGCGCCCACCATCAGGGAAGTGGCGAGGAGGACCTGGAAGCGGAGCCGTGCGAGGTCCACTCCCCGGCTCGCGGCCAGCTCCTCGCCGGTGAGCAGGAGGTTGAGCTCCCATCGTAGGGCGAGGAGCACGGCGCTCCCCACCAGCACCCAGGGGAGGACCCAGCCGACTTCGGTGTAGCCCACCACGGCCAGGCCTCCCATCATCCAGCGCACCATCCGGAAGGTCTGGGTGGAGTCGGAGAGGTATTGGAGGAAGAGGATGATGGCCGAACAGGAGAGGGAGACCGCGATCCCCGCGAGGAGGAGGGTGGGAGTCTCGATACCCTGGCGGCGGAGGGCGAGCCCCACGATCAGCGCCGTCGCCCCCACCGCCCCCGCGAAGCTGGCGAGGGCCACCAGGGGAAGTCCGGCGAGCTCACCTCCTTCGACCCGGAGGGCGAGCACTGCCCCCAGGGCCGCCCCGCCCGCGACTCCCAGGGTGTAGGGCTCGGCCAGGGCGTTGCGGAAGAGGGTTTGGAAAGAAAGCCCCGAGACGGCGAGCCCCGCCCCGGCAAGCAGGGCCAGCAGCACCCGGGGAAGACGGATCTTCCAGAAGATGGCCGAGGCCGAGGGCTCTCCCCGAAAGACGTCCTCCAGGGAGACCGGGCTGCTCCCGATGAGGGGCGCCCCCGCCAGGACCGCGACCCAGAGCACCAGGAGCACCGCGAGGGCGAGCCGGGGCCGGGCGTTCATGGCGAATCCGAGGGCCCGAGGTCGAGGACGGTGACCGGCCTGTCCCCGCCCCGGACGATCTCGAAGCGGGTCCGGAAGAGGCACTCCAGCAGGTCGGGACGGACGATCTCCGCGGGTGGACCGCTCGCCAGGGTCTTTCCTTCCAGCAAGGCGATCAGCCGGTCCCCCAGGAGGGAGGCCAGGTTGAGATCGTGGGTCGCGATCACCACCGTGCGGCCCGCCCCGGCCTCCAGGCGCAGAAGGAGCGAGGCGAGATCCCGCTGGTGCCGGGCGTCGAGGTGGATCGTGGGCTCGTCGAGCACGAGCAGCTCCGACTCCTGGGCCAGGGCCGCCGCGATGAAGACCGCCTGGCGCTCGCCGCCCGACAGCTCGTCGACCGGCCGGCCCCGCAGGTGCTCGATCCCCACCACCGCCAGGGCCTCCTCGACCGCTTCGAAGTCCGCCGCCCGGGGAGCCATCTGAAGGGGAGAGAGGTGGGGATAGCGGCCGAGAAGGACCACCTCCTCCACCCGCAGCGGCACCCGGGCGGGGCGGATCTGGGGGACGTAGGCGATGCGCCGGGCGAGCTCCCGTCGGGAAAGAGAGGCGAAGGAGCGGTTCTCGTAGGCGATCTCCCCGGCCGAGGGCCGGAGCAGACCGGTGAGCAGGCGCAGGAGCGTCGTCTTGCCCGCTCCGTTCGGCCCCACGACGACGAGACACTCGCCGCGATGGACCTCCACGTCGAGAGGCCCCAGGACGGCACGCCCCCGGGCACGCCACTCCAGTCCTCGGGCGTTGAGCAGGGGCGCGCCGGTCACCGCGCCTCCCGTCCCCTGGAGAGGGCCGCCCGCATTTCCCGGTAGAGCCGGGGCAAGCGCGGGCCCGGGATCAGGGTGTAATCGCCCGCGATGACCTCGATCCGGCCGTTGCGTACGGCCGGGATCTGGGCCAGCGCCTGCCAGTCGTCCCGCAGCGAGGCCGCGAGCTCAGGCGACGGAGGATCGACGCGCAGCTCGAGGATGATGTCCGGCGCCCGGCCCACCACCTCTTCCAGCCCGATCCGGGGGTAGAGCCCCGGCGCGTCCGCGAAGGCGTTTTCCGCCCCCAGGCGCTCCAGCAGCTCGTGGAGCGACGTCCCCTTGCCGGCGATCACCATGTCTCCGAGGCGGCCCGCCTGCCTTCCCACCGACAGCATCACCCGGAGAGGAGGCCCGGGCAGCGGCTCCGGAGCGAGCCCGGCCCGCCACTCGGCGGTCAGCTTCTCGCCGGCCTCCGGCACGCCGCAACGCCGGGCGATCGTGTGAAAGGACTGCTCGACTTCCGCCAGGGATTCGTTCGGGACGACGAGGGTGTCGATCCCCAGAGGCTCGAGCTTGCCGGCGAGGTCCCGCTCGCTCGGGATGAAGACGGCGAGGTCCGGCTTCAGCGAGAGGACCCGTTCCAGGTTGGGATTGAACAGCCCCCCGAGCCGGGGCTTGTCCCTCACCTCGGGGGGCCACGTGCTGTAGTCGCCGACGCCCACGACCCGGTCCCCCAGGCCGAGGGCGAACAGCGTCTCCACCAGGCTGGGGGTGAGGGCGATGACCCGCCGGCAGGTTGTGGCGGGCGCTGCTTCGGAGGCAGGCCCTCCCTTCAGCCCCTCCTGCCGGCAGCCGGCGAGGAGGGCGAAGAGGAGGGCGAGCCGCAGGAGAGGCTTCAAAACTCGAACGCCACGCCGCCGATCAGGGTTCGGCCGGGCGCGGGGTACCGGAGCACCGGCTCGTAGTCTTCGTCCGCCACGTTCTCGACCCGGGCGTACGGGGCCAGCCAGGAGAGGGCCCGCCAGCGGGCCGCGACGTCCACCCGCGTGTAGGCCGGGTTCTCCCGGCGCGAGAAGGTGACCTCGTCGAGGTCGGGCCGGTCTCCCACGTAACGGCCTTCCAGGTTGAACGTCCAGTCCCCGGGCTTCGCCGTGAGCAGCAGGGCCACGCTCTCCTCCGGCCGCCGCTGGAGCGCGAGGCCGGTGTCCAGATCCTCTGCTTCCTGGTACGTGCCGGTCAGGCGGGCGGCGAAGATCCCCCGCTGGACGCCCACCTCTCCCTCGACGCCGCGGCTCCTCGCCCGGCCGATGTTGAGGCTCACGAAGGTGACGGGGTGGAAGTCGATCAGGTTGCGCAGGCGGTTTTCGAAGCCGGTCAGGGCGAAACGCCAGCCCCCGGCCTCGTGCTCCAGTCCCAGTTCCCAGCTCGTCCCGGTCTCCGGCTGGAGGTCCGGGTTGCCGAAGACGGGGAAGAACAACTCGCCCAGGGACGGCGCCCGGAAGGCCTCCCCGTAGCTCGCCCGCAGCCGGGTGCTCCCGCTCAAGGAGAGGACCGCGCCCGTCCTGAGGCTCGTCTCGGCGCCGAAGACGTCGTTGTCATCGCGCCGCAATCCCAGCTCGGCCCGGACCGGCCCGCGTCCCCAGCTCGCCTGGGCGAAGGCCGCCCACGTCCGTTGCCGCGCGCCATCCAGGTCGGGCACCCCGCCCGAGGCGTTGGTCACCTCCAGCCTTTCCCAGTCACTCCCGACGGCCACCCAGAAGTCCTGGCTGGCGCGCCAGGTGGCCACGGCCCGGCCGCGGAGCGCTTCGGAGTCCGTGTCCGTGGCGAGCGCCCCGAAGGGGAAGTCAGGGTCCCGGAAGGCGGCATCGAACTGGGTTTCGGAGATCTGCGCCTCGACCTCCCAGGAGCCCCGCTCCAGCCGGAAGGGAACCGCCACCTCCCGCTCCTCCCAGGAGATCCGCCGGTTGAGCGTCGGCTGGCCGCCCGAGAGGGGGATGCCCGTTTCCGAGTCGTTGGCCCGGGCCAGCACCCCGAGGCTCACGCCGGGGCTCACCGTCCAGAGCGCCCGGGCCACCGCCTCCTCGCCGTCGAAGAAGTCGTTTTCGAGCTCGCCCTCCCCCCGCCGGACATGGCCGGTCACGTCGAGGCGCACGCTCCCGAGGTCTGCCCCGGCGGCGAGCCCGCCGCGGGCGTAGCCGTTCTCCCCACCCTCCAGGCTCAGAGAGCCTCCCTGCCGGGCGCCGGTGAACACCTGCACCACCCCGCCCACGGCGTTGCTGCCGTAGAGCGCGCTGAACGGACCCCGCACCACCTCCACCCGCTCGACCCCGTCCAGGGAGACGAACTGCCAGTTGACCGCCCCGAAGTAGGGATCGTTCAGCGGAATGCCGTTCCAGAGCAAAAGTGTGTGGTAGGACTCGACGCCCCGGGTGAAGACGGACGTCTGCTGCCCCGGCGAGCCGGCCTGGACGACGGAGAGGCCCGGCACGGTCGAGAGCAGCTCGGGAAGATCGACGGCCTGCCGGTCCTCGATCTCTTGCTTGTCGAGGACGGTGACCGACGCGGGAACGTCCTCCCGCTCCTCGGTCTCCAGGGTGGCGCTGACGACGACGGTCTCGTCGAACGTGGGAAGGGGAGCTTGGGGATCGGTCTGGGCCAGCACCGGGACTCCGCCCCCGAGGAGTCCGGCGATCAGGAGGAACTGACGCATGACGTGCTCCTTTGCGAAACGCGACGCCGACCGCACGAGGGCGGGACGCCGGAGGCACGAATGCGTCCGCGCGCCTTCACCCGCACCCCGGGGGAGGCATCGGACGGTTGGGCAGGTCTCCTGGCTTCCGGATCGTTCTACTCCCGGACCTTCCCACATGGGCAACCGCTCGCGATCGCTCCATGCAGTGGCAACTCCGGTTTCGTTCCCGGTCACAGTGGCGGGGGCCGCGCCGGTCTCGCACCGGCTTCCCTCTTTCGACGCGGGGGTTCTGGACGCACCCCGCGTACCGCACCGTCTGGGTTGTCAAAGGTGCCCCCCACGGCGGGAGGCATCGGGACTAGCTTAACGGAAACGGCCGGCCGCGGAGCCCCGGGCCGGCCGGAAGCGGAGATTTCCGCGTCTACTGCGGCGGAGGGTTGTCCGTCAGGAAACGCCCGGGATCGGGCTCGAGAGGAGAGCTGCCCACATAGCCGCCGAACCGCGACGGAATTCCCTGGGCCTCCTCGGGCTCGGCGAACTGATTGACCGAGTACCGCGACTGCTCATCCCGCGCTGTGAGGAACCGCTCGAGAGCGCCCGCCACCCGGTCGGCCCCCGCCTGCTGGCCGTTTGGCTCCTCCACGGGAGCGTCGTTGGGAGCCCAGCCGATGGCGACCGTGCTGTCGCTGATCCGGATGCCGAAGCCCCGCGTCGGGTCCACGGCCTGCACGCTCTCGATCTCCCCCTTGGAGATCCCGATCCAGTTGCCGACGTCGGTCAGCAGGAGCACGATGTTCGAATCCCAGGTCGCCTCCTGCGGCTGCTGGGTGGACTCGAACACCGCCCCGTTGGTGAGCGTCACGGTGAACACCTCGGCTTCCGCCGGGACGGCCAGAAGCGGGAGGACGAGCAGCAACAGCCAGACTCGGGCCAGGCAGCGCATGAGAACCTCCTGCGGACGGAACCGCATCGATTGCGTCAAATAAGCTTAGCACGTAAAACGCCGGCCGGGGAGGGGGGGGGCCGCCAGGCTTCAAGCTGGCTTCGGAAGAGGGATGCCCCTCCATGGGCGGGATGGCGCAGGCAGGGGGCCTCGACCCCCACAGCCGAGAGGGCCGTCCCGGCCGTCCGGCCCACGGCGAGCACCCGGGCGCCGGCCGTCTCCGCAAGCAGCCTCTCGAGGACATGGAGATTGGCCGCGACGAGGCTCCGCTCCGGGGTCCGGTTGGTGAGGGGACCCGCCTTGGCGGCGGGATGCCAGGGGAACGCGTTCCACAGGAGCACGCCTCGCGCCTCGCCGCCCAGGGCGTCCCAGACCACGCTGCCCGAGGGTTCCAGCCAGAGCGCCGGATTCCGGCTCGTCGCCCGGAAGGGCGGGCACGTGGCCCACGGCAGCCGCCGCTCGGCCGGTCCGGCCAGTTGCCGCTCGCTCGTGAAGGCGATGCCGGAGAACCGTCCCCCGCGGAACCCGAGCGCCTCGCCCAGCAGGATCAGCCGCGGCGGCCCCACCCGCTCCAGGTAGGCCTCCAGGTTCGCCCGGCGGCCTCGTGCCGCCCCAGGCCCGTCCAGGTCCGGTTCGGCATCCCGGTACGGGTTCACCACCCCCGGGGCAGGTCCCCGGGGGCCTTTGTAGAGCAGGCGGAGAACAGGAGAGAGGTCCACGCGGGCGTCATGCTGCCGCAAAGCGTACGCCGGGAGCAACCCCGGAGGAGGAAAGAAAAAGAGCGGCGGGGCGACCGGCCAGGAGGCCGCCCGTCCCCGCCAGGGGAGAGGAGACCGGTTCTTACCTTCACCTGGGAGTGTCGGACAGCGCAAATCCATTTCGGTCCGGAAGACCGGGAACGGGAGAGTGGGATTCGGAACGGGAGGAGAGGAGATGGTGCCCAAGCGTCGAGCTCAGCAATTTGAAAGCTTTCCTTCAAGCGCGCTCTTCAGCCGCTCGGCCATGACCTGTACGTGCGGGGGCTCGTGCATGCTCTCGTGGGTCCCTGGCACCAGGAGGACGTCGCATCCGCCCCGGGCCAGCTCGATCCAGGCGAGCTCGGGACGCGGGGGATCGTCGGGGCGCCGCTCTTCGGCGCGGAAGAAGGTCATGCGCCCTGGCCAGGGGCGCGGCTCGTAGGCGAGCAGGGCGGCGACGTTGGCCTGGAGAATGCGCACGAGCCGCCGCGCCTGGGTCTCGCCGAAGCTCTCGGAGAGGGCTCCGGCCCGCCGCGCCTTCTCGAACGCGTAGGCGATCTGTTCCTCGGGCTCGAGCGGCAGCAGCTCCTCCAGCGTGAGCTCGACCCGGCCCGCGAGCGCGCCGATCACGATCTCCGGCCCCGTGGGCGGGCGGCGCGGCATCTGCTCGCCGCACGGGGTGTCCATCAGGGCGAGCAGCTCGACCGTCTCGCCAGCCGCGTGCAGCCGGTGCGCCATCTCGAAGGCCACCATGCCGCCCATCGAGGCGCCGCCGATCCGGAAGGGACCCGTGGGCTGCGCTGCGCGCACCAGCTCGAGGTAGTGCTCCGCCATGTCCTCGATACGGGTGAAGGGTTCCTCGCCCTCCTCGAGACCGCGCGACCGGAGGCCGTAGAGCGGCTGGTCCGCGCCCAGCGCCCGGCCCAGGGCGCGGAACGTGTAGACGTTGCCCCCCACCTGGTGGACCATGAACAGAGGCCGCCGGCCGTCGCCGGCCTGGAGCCGGACCAGGCAGGACGAGCGGGGCTGCTCCACGGGCCTCCCCTCGTCCGGCCGGAGGCTGGCGGTCAACTCGGCCAGGGCCGCGAGGGTCGGGGCCTGGAACAGGAAATCGGCGGGGAGCTCGACGCCCAATGACCGACGGAGCCGGGCTCCGAGCTGGACGGCCATCAGGGAGCTCCCTCCGAGGTCGAAGAAGTCGTCGTGGACGCCGATCTCCCCCACCCCGAGCAGGTCGCGCCAGACGCCGGCGATCGTCTCTTGGACGGGATTCAGCGGCATCCGGGAGGTGGTCTCCCGGGGCCTGTTCCCGCTGCCGCGGACCTCCTCCCGGACGGGCGCGGGCCGGCGGTCGAGGCGCGCCCCGGACCCACCGTTCAGGCCGATCCAGTAGCTCTGCCGCTCGAAAGGATAGGTGGGGAGCGGCACCCGCCGGCGGCGCACGCCGGCCTGGAATCCGCTCCACTCCACCTCCACGCCGGCGAGCCAGAGGCGGCCCAGAGCACCGAGAACGGACTCTACGTCCGGCCTGCGCTCCTTCGGGTGGCCCAGGGATGAGACCACGAGCCGGGCGGCCTTCTTGTCCGGATGCTGCCGAGCGAGAGTGTTCAGTGTGCGTCCGGGGCCCACTTCGAGCAGGACGGAGTTGGGCATCCGCAGGAGCTCGGAGAGGCCGTCTGCGAAGCGCACCGCCTCCCGCAGGTGCCGCGCCCAGTAACCAGGGTCGGTCGCCTGCTCCGCCGTGATCCAGGTGCCGGTGACGTTGGACAGGCACGGAATTCGCGGCGGCCGGAGCTCCACCCGCCGCAACCGCTCCAGGAAAGGCTCCTGGACAGGCTCCATCATCGGCGAATGGAAGGCGTGGGAGGTGTGGAGGGGTCGGGTTTCGACACCTTGCCGCTCGAGCTCCGCCCGGAAAGCCTCGACCGCCTCGGATCGCCCTGACACGACGCAGGAGCGGGAGGCGTTGATCGCCGCGAGCGACAGACCGCTCCCGACAGGAGAGCCGAGCCGCTCGCGGACCTCCTCTTCGGTCAGAGAGACGCCGAGCATGGAGCCCGCCGGCAGCTCCTGCATCAGCCGCCCGCGGGCGGCGATCAGCGCCAGCGCATCTTCCAACGAGAAGACTCCTGCGAGGCAGGCCGCCACGTACTCGCCGACGCTGTGGCCGAGCATCGCCACCGGCCGGATGCCCCAGGAGGCCCAGAGCTCCGCGAGCGCGTGCTCGACCGCGAACAGAGCGGGCTGGGTGAGGGCCGTCCGGGTGAGAAGGTGATCCGCCTCTTCGCTTTCGGCTCCGTGGAGCAGCTCGAGGAGATCGCAGCCCAGCTCCGGCCGGAGGATCTCGCAGCACCGGTCCAGGGCGTCGCGGAAGACGGGCTCCGCGTCGTAGAGCCCGACCGCCATCCGCGCGTGCTGCGCCCCCTGGCCCGGGAAGAGGAAGACGACGGACGGCTCTCCCGGTGTCGGGGAGCCACTCACAACGCGGACGGGGTCGAGCGCCCGCAGAGCGGCCGCCGCCTCGTGCGCTCCTTGGCACACCAGCATGCGCCGGTGCCTCATGGGCTCACGGCCGGCCTGGAGGGTGTACGCGACATCGTCCAGGTTCGCGTCGGGATGGCTCTCCAGGTGCGCGGCCAGGTTCGCGGTTGCGGCGTCCAGGGCGGTCGG
>DASQEB010000651.1:0-2044 GCA_035633875.1 Thermoanaerobaculia bacterium | reverse complement strand
CCCCCCGCCCCCTGCACCCCCTCCGCCACCCCCCGGGCCACCCTCCGGCTCCCCGCCTCGTTGAAGGGGACGTCGTCGTAAAACACCGCCGTCGTGTCCTGGGAAAGGCGCGCCGCCAGATCCACACAGATTGCGCCGGGGATCTCCCGGCAGACCTCCAGAAGGGTCCGGTTGTAGGCGGCCATGCCGGCGGCGAGCGCTCCGGCGGAGTAGTACTCGTGCCCGCTCTCCTGCTGAAACCGCCCCACGCCCCCCATCCACAGCAGGCGTTCGAGATCCTCGGGGAGGTCCTCCCTCCACAGGGCCGGCTGGGTCATGAAGACCACCCGGGCTCCGTGCCGGGCCGCGGTGTCCGCGATCGCCCGAAGATTTCCCGCGTAGTCCTCCAGGGCCGGGCCCAGATCCGGCAGTTCCGTCCGCTTGACGCTCGCGTCCTGGCGGCGACGGCGCCACGTCGCGTAGACCCTGCCCGTGGGGTCCTGGGAGGTCCCCGCAGTCCGGAGTCGCCGGTCGATCTTCTTCAGCCCCTGCCAGAGAGCTGTTCGCTTGTAGAAGGGGCCGGGCATGAACCGGAGCGGCTTCTGCTCGAACGCCTCGTCCGTCACCTTGTCTGCAGCGGGGGGAGCGTAGGAGCGATCGAGGGCGAGTCGCTGCGAGAGATCGTTCACCCCCGCCAGCACGAGCACGGCGTCGATTTTGGGATACTGCGCCAGGAGCTTTTCGGCCTGGACGCCGTGGTGCCAGGTGTTGAGCCCGCTCTTGCCCGCGTTCCCCACCCAGACCTTTTTCCCTCCGGCATCGAGCAGGTCCTGAAGGAGCCGGGGCCAGGCTTCCGTGCCGTCCAGGTAGAGGCACTCCGTCGTGCTCCCGCCGAGAGCGAGGAGTCGGACCTCCTGGTCCTCGGCAAAGTCGTCGCCCCGCAAGCCCTGGCCGTTGATCTCGAAGCGGGAGACCCCGCTCACGCCGGGCATGATCTCGGGCGAAGGATGGAACTCGTAGCGCAGGTTGGGGGGCCACACGAACCAGGAGTCGCTCGCGAGAGTCCGGAGGAGGACCTCGCCCACGAGGACAGCCGGCAGGCAGCTCAGCAGGATGGCCGAGCCCGCCAGGAGGGCGCGCCTCGAGCGGCTGCCGGGCGGTCGGGGGAAAGCGGTCGGCATTCGGCTCGGTTGTAAGCAGGACCGGTGCCATCGCCGGGACGTTTCCCTCGCGATCGGCCCTTCCGTTATCCTCTTGGTACGATCCCATCCGTCAGAAAGGACCGACCATGTCCGACGACCGCAAATACCGGCAGCGTGGATACCAGGACTCAGGCAACCGCGACGTGAGGTCCCGTCTTCCGCAGGGTCCGCGGGAGAAGAAGGAGGGGCCGCGGGGCCGGGGGCTCGGCGCGCCGTCCGAGACCGTCTTCCGCTGCGCCGCCTGCGGCGAAAAGCGCCCCCTCTTCGACGAGATCCCCTTCGACGCCACCTGCGCCCGCTGCAACGCCGACCTTCACACCTGCTCCAACTGCGTCAACTTCGACACCTCCGTCCGCTGGGAGTGCCGCCGGTGGGAGGAGATCCCGGCGCGGGTCCCCAAGAAGAGGGACCGCAACGAGTGCACCCTCTTCACCCCGAAGACCACCCAGGAGTTCGCCAAGGACTCCGACAAGCCCTCCCCCGGAGACGCCCGCTCGGCCTTCGACGCGCTGTTCAAGTTCTGAGGGTAATGGTATGAAGCCTCCCATTCCTCCCAGAGACCAACTCGCGGACTTCTGCCGGCGCAACCACATCCGCCAGCTCTCGCTTTTCGGCTCGGTGCTCCGCGAGGATTTCGGGCCGGAGAGCGACATCGACGTCCTCGTTGAGTTCGAGCCGGGCCACGTGCCCGGCTTTGGCTTCATCCGCTTGCAGGAAGAGCTCTCGCAGCTCTTCGGCGGCCGGCCCGTGGACCTCGTCACGCCGAAGTTCCTCAATCATCGGATCCGTGACGAGGTTTTGAAGTCCGCCCAGGTCCAGTATGCCGCAGCATGACCTGCTGTACCTGGGGCACATGCTCGACG
>DASQEB010000650.1:0-10288 GCA_035633875.1 Thermoanaerobaculia bacterium | reverse complement strand
GGAGCGGTTCGGTCTCTCCATGGCCTTCAACAACCTCCTGGGCTCGCCCGGCTTCGCGGCCTGGCTGCGGGGGGAGCCCCTGGACGTGGACCGCCTGCTGTACACGGCCTCGGGCAAGCCCAGGGTGGCGATCCTCTCGATCTCCCACCTCTCGGACCGGGAGCGGATGTTCTTCGTCGCCCTTCTCCTCAACCAGACCCTGGGCTGGATGCGCAGCAAGCCGGGCACCACGAGCCTGCGGGCGATCCTCGCCATGGACGAGGTCTTCGGCTACATGCCGCCGGTGGCCGAGCCGCCGTCGAAGCGGCCGCTCCTCACGCTCCTGAAGCAGGCCCGGGCCTTTGGCCTCGGTCTCGTGCTCGCCACCCAGAACCCGGTGGATCTGGACTACAAGGGCCTCTCGAACGTCGGCACCTGGTTCCTGGGTCGCCTGCAGACGGAGCGGGACAAGGCCCGGCTCATGGACGGCCTCGAAGGGGCGGCGGCCGGGGGACGCTTCGACCGGGCGAAGATGGAGCAGATCCTCGCCAGCCTCGGCAACCGGGTCTTCCTTCTCCACAACGTCCACGACGACGAGCCGGTGCTGTTCCAGACCCGCTGGGTGCTCTCCTACCTCCGCGGCCCCCTCACCCGGCCCGAGATCAAGCGGCTCATTGAGCCGGTCAAGAAGGCGCCGCCGGCCGCGCCGGTGGCGTCGGCGGCGTCCACCGGCGTCCCTGCCGCCGCCATGACGGCCCCGCCGAGCGCGCCCGCCCCGGCCGCGACGGGCGGCGTGGACAGCGTGGCGCCGGTCCTGCCGCCGGAGGTCCCCCAGCTCTTCCTGCCCGTCTGCTCGCGACCCGAGGGGATCACGTACGAGCCCTGCCTCTTCGCCTCCGCGACTGTGCACTACGAGGACGCGAAGCGGGGGATCGAGCACGTGGAGGAGGTGTTCCTGCTGGCTCCGCTCACCGAGGAGGGGAGCGTGGACTGGTACGCCGCCGAGCCGGCGGAGATCACCAAAGACGACCTGGAGGCGGAGCCCGTCCCTGGTGCGCGCTTCGCCCGGCTGCCGGACGCGGCCGTAAAGGCGCGGAGCTACGGCGGCTGGACAAAGGATCTCGAGGAGTGCCTCTACCGCACGCGCCGTTGCGAGCTGTTCCACTACCCGGAGATCGGGGCCGTCTCGACCCCCGGCGAGATGGAGCGCGACTTCCGCATCCGTCTGGCCGAGCTCGCCCGCGAGAGGCGGGACGACGAGGTCGAAGCCCTGCGCAAGAAGTACGCGACCAAGGTGGCCCAGCTCGAAGACCGCATCCGCCGGGCCGAGCAGGCCAGGGAGAAGCAGGCCGAGCAGGCCCAGAGCCAGACCTGGCAGACGGTGCTGTCGGCCGGCGGCGCCCTCGCCTCGGTGCTCTTCGGAGGCCGACGCTCGGGGCTCTCCCGCATCGGCACCGCGGCGCGGAGCGCCAGCCGGACCTATCAGGAGAAGAAGGACGTGGACCGCGCCGAGGAGACGATCGAGGCCCTCCAGAAGCAGCTCGGGGATCTGAACGCCGGTCTGGAGGCCGAGATCGACAACCTGGAAGAGCGCTTCGATCCCGAGTCGGCCGAGTTGGACGTGATCGGCGTCAAGCCCCGGAAGAAGGACGTGGAGGTCCGCTTCCTGACCCTGGCCTGGGCCCCCAAGCGGGAGGGCGAGCCGGTGTGGAAGTAGGGCGAACCCGCAAGGGGACCCTGGAGCGCCGGCATCCTTGCCGCTGACTCACTTAAAAACAAGTAAGAAGGTCGGCAAGGATGCCGGCGCTCCCAGGGGTAGACGTCCCGAGGTGAGAGGGGGGGCGGGAACTCCACTCCCTTCTAATCCGTCTCATAAGGGTGGAAGGTTGAGGGCAGAGGGTGCGTTACCATGGAGCGAGGGGCACTGTGCCGCTCGACGCGCAAAGGAGACCCGGGGCATGGACAGCCTGGACACCCTCTACCAAATCCTGATCGGCCTGGGGCTCGCCGCGGCCTGCGGCTTCCGGGTCTTCGTCCCGCTGCTGGTGATGAGCCTCGCCTCCCGCGCCGGCATCGGCCATCTCGTGCTCGGCGAGAGCTTCGCCTGGATCGGCTCCACCCCGGCCCTGATCGCGTTCGGGTCGGCGACGGTCCTCGAGATCGCGGGCTACTACATCCCCTGGATCGACAACCTGCTCGACGCGGTGGCCACGCCGACCGCGATCGTCGCCGGCGTCCTGGTGACGGCCTCGTCGGTTGCGGAGATGGACCCGTTCCTGCGGTGGACGCTGGCCATCGTGGGCGGCGGCGGGACTACGGCCGTGTTCCAGGGCATCACCGCGATGGCGCGGCAGGTCTCCTCGTTCACCACGGGCGGTCTGGGCAATCCGGTCCTGGCCACGGCCGAGGCCGGGGGCTCGGCGCTCCTCGCCGTGCTGGCCATTACGGTCCCCGTGCTTGCGATCCTCCTGGTCGTCATCCTGCTGTACTTCGGGGTGAAGCGGCTGCTCTTCCGTCGGCCCTCCCCCCGGGCGACCTGACGCCGGAGGCGGGACCGACAAGGAGGCCTCCATGGGACCCGCGAGACGACTCCATCTCTTCGCCACCCTGGGGAGCACGCTCTTCGCCCTGGGGTGCGCCTCCGCCCGGTCCCCTCTCGCGGACGCGGACGTCGTCCGGGATCTGCGCGCGCAGGGGATCGACACCTCCTCGATCGTGATCCCCTGGGAGGTCACGGACGAGATGCGGGCCTGGGTCCGGTCCAAGGTGTCCGAGGACCTGCCGAAGCCGAGGCGGCTGGAAGCCCTGCTGGCTGCCATCACCGGGCCCGCGGGGCTGGGGCTCCAATACAAGGGTGGGTACACCGGCACGGCTCGTGAGGCCTTCGAGAGCCACCAGGCCAACTGCCTGGCCTTCTCTAGCCTGTTCGTGGGGCTCGCCCGGGAAATGGGCGTGTCCGCCTTCTTCGTCGACGTGGACGATGTCGAGAAGTTCGAGAAGGAGGGGGACCTGGTCGTGGTCTCCGGGCACACCAGCGCCGGCTTCGACCCCGGGGACGGCATCCTCATCCTCGACTTCACGCCCGGCGACCGGCCGGACTACCGCCAGGTGCAACGCATCTCCGACCGGACGGCCCTCGCACTCTTTCACTCGAACCGGGGGGCGGAGCTGCTGCGCGCGGGTCTCGGAGACGAAGCCCTGGAGTGGCTCCGGCAGGCGGTGGTGATCGACCCCGAGCTGGCCGGCGCGTGGGTCAACCTCGGCGTGGCGCTCCGCCGTGCCGGGGACACCGAGGCCGCGGAGTCCGCCTACCGCAGGGCCCTGGAAATCGATCCGGAGGAGGCTTCCGCCTATCAGAACCTGGCCGCGTTGCTGAGCCTCCGCGGGCGGCACGCCGAGGCCCGGGAGCTCCTCGCCCTCGCCACTCGGATGGGGAAGCGCAACCCGTTCAGCTACCTGGCCCTGGGGGACCTCTCCCTGGCCTACGGCCGGCTGGACGAGGCGCGACGCCTCTTTCGCAAGGCGCTCCACCTCGACCGCAAGAACCCCGAGGCTTATGCGGCACTGGGGATGGCAGCGCTCGTCCAGGGGAACCGGGTCGAGGCACGGAAGTGGCTCCGCAAGGCGGAGGCTCTGGACCAGGAGAACGAGCGCGTCCGGCAGCTCGCCGGCCGTCTGCACCTCGCGGAGGGCCGCGTGTGAAGTCGTTCACCCGGACTCTGGAAATGAACGTCCCGGAGCGGATGGACTTCGTCAACATCACGCCGGACGTGGAGCGCGCGGTGGCCGCGAGCGGCGTCAAGGAAGGGCTCTGCCTCGTCAACGCCATGCACATCACGGCGAGCGTGTTCATCAACGACGACGAGCCCGGCCTCCACAACGACTACAAGCGCTGGCTGGAGGAGCTGGCCCCCTTCGATCCGAGTCCGCAGCGCTACCAGCACAACCGCACCGGCGAGGACAACGCCGACGCCCACCACAAGCGCCAGATCATGGGGCGCGAGGTGGTGGTGGCCATCACCAACGGGCGTCTCGACTTCGGCCCCTGGGAGCAGATCTTCTACGGCGAGTTCGACGGCCGCCGGACGAAGAGGGTGCTCATCAAGATCATCGGTGAATAGAGACCCCTGGCGCCTCTGGATTGACACCGGGGGGACCTTCACCGACTGTCTGGCGGTGGATCCCGGCGGGCGCTCCCATCGCGCCAAGGTGCTGTCGCACAGCGCGTTGCGCGGCCGGGTCCGGCGGGCGGAACCGGGGGGCTCACTACGGGTGTCCCCCGGCTGGCCTCTTCCCCATGGCTTTTTCCAGGGCTTCACCTTCCATCTCCTCGGGGTCGACCACGCTCCCCTGCGGGCGGTGTCCTACGACGCCGACGGCGCCCTCCTCACGATCGACGGGCCGCTCCCCGGCGATGCCACGGACCTCACGTTCGAGCTGCGCTCCCCGGAGGAGGCCCCCGTCCTGGCGGCCCGGCTGGTCACGCGGACACCGATGGGGGCGGAGCTACCGGAGATCGCCCTGCGCCTCGCCACCACCCGGGGGACGAACGCCCTCCTGGAGCACAAGGGCGCGGCCACGGCCCTCTTCATCACCCGCGGCTTCGCGGATCTCCTGCGCATCGGCACCCAGCAGCGGCCGGACCTCTTCGCCCTGGACATCCGCAGGCCCGAGCCCCTCTACCGGGAGGTGGTGGAGGTCCCCGAGCGGCTGTCCGCCGACGGCTCGGTCCTGATCCCCCTGGACGTCGAATCCCTGCGCGCGGAGGCAGGTCGGCTCCAGGCTTCCGGGATGGAGTCGGCCGCGGTGGCTCTGATGCACTCCTATCGCAACCCCCGCCATGAGCTCGAGTTGGGCGAGCTGCTGCGAAGCTGCGGCTTCCGCTACGTCTCCCTCTCCTCGCGCCTCGCGCCCCTGATCAAGCTCCTGCCGCGGGCGGAGACGGCCGTGGTGGACGCCTATCTCTCGCCGATCCTGGAGCGCTACCTCGGCCGGGTCTCCAGGGCCGTGTCCCGGGGCTCCCTCCATGTCATGACCAGCGCGGGGGGGCTCGTCCGTGCCGGATCGTTCCGCGCCAAGGACGGCCTCCTCTCCGGCCCCGCCGGGGGTGTCGTGGGGGCCGCCCTCTCGGGGCGGCGGTCCGGCTTCGGCAAGGTCGTGGCCTTCGACATGGGAGGGACGAGCACGGACGTGGCCCGCTGGGACGGCGACTTCGAGTACCTCTTCGAGCACCGGGTGGGGGACGCTCACCTGGTCGCGCCGGCCCTGGCCATCGAGAGCGTGGCCGCGGGAGGCGGCTCCATTTGCGGCTTCGACGGCGTGCAGCTCAAGGTGGGGCCGGAGAGCGCGGGCGCCTGGCCCGGTCCCGCCTGCTACGGTGCCGGCGGGCCGCTCACGCTCACCGACGTGAACCTGATCCTGGGCCGGCTGGACCCGGCCCGGTTCGAGATCCCCCTCGACCCCAGCGCCTCGGAATGGGCCCTGGAGGTCGTGCGGGCAGGGATGGTGGAGGGGGCGCCGGACCGGGAGGCCGTCCTCGCCGGGTTCCTGGAGATCGCCAACGAGCGGATGGCCGAGGCGATCCGGAGCATCTCGCTGCGCCGCGGCTACGATCCGGCGGACCACGCACTGGTCGCCTTCGGCGGGGCCGGGGCCCAGCACGCCTGCGCGTTGGCGGGCCTCCTGGGGATCGGGAGCGTCCTCGTGCCGGCGGACGCGGGCCTCCTCTCCGCCCTCGGCCTCGGGGCGGCGGTCGTGGAGCGCTTCGCCCACCGGCAGGTGCTGGAGCCGCTCGACCACGTCCGGGAGCGACTCGCGGACTGGCTCATGGACATGGGGCGCGAGGCTGCGGCGGCCGTGGTGGCGGAGGGGATCGCGGCGGAGGAGGTCGAGGTCCGGCGGCGGATCCTCAACCTCCGCTTCACTGGTCAGGAGGCCACCCTGGCCGTTGAACATGAGGACGGGCGCTCCATCGAGGACGCCTTCGCCGCCGTCTACCGGGAGATCTATGGGTATGCTCCCGAAGGGAGGGCGATCGAGCTGGAGTCCATCCGGGTCGTCGCCTCGTCCCGGCCGGTGCGGACGGACGCCGTGCCCGCGCCGCCCTTTGAGCCCTTCGAGGCCGTCCCCACCGGAACCCGCCGCTCCTGGTTCGGCACCTGGAGGGAGGTCCCGTTCTTCGACCGCTCCCTCCTCCGACCGGGCGCCTCGTTCCCGGGGCCGGGCTTGGTCTTCGAGCAGCACAGCGCCATGGTGGTGGAGGAGGGCTGGCGCGGGGAGGTCGACCGGGCCGGGAACCTGGTCCTGCGCAGGGCGCAGGGAGGAGAATGAGCCGTGGATCTGTACGGCAGGCTCAAGTCCATCGACGAAGACCTCGAGCGGATCGCCGCGCGGCTGGCCCCCCTGCGCCGGGTTTGCACGGCCCTGGGCTGCTCGGTGTGGGCCTACGCCATCACCGCCTGGCTCCTGGTCGACTACCGGGGCACCCGTCCCCTGGCGGAGATCCCCGACCCGGTCCTCCTGTCGCTCACCGGGCTCACGGCGACCCTGATTCTCCTCTCCTCCCGGGTCCGCACCATGATCCTGCGGCGGGCCCTGCCCCGGAACCCCGCCCTGCCAATCAACGGAGACGCTGTCCTCGGCGCCTACCAGCGGGGAACGCTGCTCAGCTTCGCCTTGCTGGAGACTGCGGCCGTCCTCGGGCTGTTGATCGCCCTCCTGGCGGGCCGGTCCTCCTACGGCATTGTCCTCTGCGGCGCCGCCCTCATCGGCATGCTCACCCGCTGGCCCCGGGAGGTGGAGGCGGACCGGCTGATGCGGGGGAAGGCTTCGCCCTGAGTGGCCTCCCGCAGCCCGCCGTAAGCCTCGTTCGAGCCGACATAAGCTTCCGCGAGTCAGCTTGCTGCTGAGTTGCTACTGGTCTGTCAGCCTGAACTTGACGGATTGTAGGGGCGGCCCTATGTGGCCACCCTGGGGGGAATCCCCTTCAGACGGCCGTCCCGTGCTCCCTCTCGACCCGGCGGAGTGCGCAACTCTCCCCTCCCGACCTTATCATTTTGGCATACGTCGAATTGAGTCTCAGGGAGAGGGAAAAGTCAGGGAGGGGCAACGTCGGTCCCCTCCCCTCGGCCGCACCTCTAGCCATCCGGGTCGATCATTGAACGTATTTGTTTGTAGCTCTTTGGAGCGCCTCCGCCGGAGCCAGGAGCCTTCCAGCCTGGCCGGATAGGTCGATTCAGAGTCATCTACTCTTGAGCAGTGCATAGGACGCGAGAATGGCACCGGTCTCTGCCTTGACGCGGATGCTGGAGTGCTCAGACTTCAGGCATCTTAAGAGTCCGATAAAATAAAATAGATAATATTAGTAAGGTTGAAGAGCCGCCTTGCCAAACTAGGCAACCTTCACTAATGGATCAGTTTGGATGCTCTTGGACTTACCGCACCGGAAAGGGGTCGTTGGCTTACGATCAACCGCTTTGTGGCTCTTGCCCGCACCATTTTCAGGGCCTCCGCGACAAATAGCGATCAACTTGATACAGAATTTACCCGATTACCCATCGTACGATGAAGATCCTTGGGTTCGGCCAATCCAGTGCCTGTATAAGATCTAAATTGGAATAGAAATATTTAAATACCTAGCGACGACGAGAACTAGATAGGGCATTGACGACTCGCCCGGGTTGTTGTAGTATTTTTTTTCTCACTGGTTGGTCATGTCGACAACCTCAATCCGCTTGGTCAAAGAAGGGGCAAAACCATGAGCACCAAGGATACTCCGAAGCAGCCGCAGTCGTTCGAGGATGCTGTCCGGGAACAGATGCGATACATGAAGCAGGCGTGGGCCGACTTCGACGTCGAGGGGGCTGATATCGGAGCAGGTCCGCAGAACTGGGGTCCGCAGGCGGGACAGTCGAACACGAGCCCAGCGAAGTGGGGGGCAGCGAACTGGGGTCCGCAGGCAAACTGGGGTCCCGCTGCGAACTGGGGTCCGCAGGCAAGCTTGGCCCCGGCCGCGAACTGGGGTCCCGCTGCGAACTGGGGTCCGCAGGCAAGCTTGGCCCCGGCCGCGAACTGGGGTCCCGCCGCGAACTGGGGTCCGCAGGCAAACTGGGGCCCCGCCGCAAACTGGGGTCTAGCTGCGAACTGGGGTCTAGCTGCGAACTGGGGTCCCGCTGCGAATTGGGGTCCCGCTGCGAATTGGGGTCCCGCAGCGAACTGGGGTCCGCAGGCAAGCTTGGGCCCGGCCGCGAACTGGGGTCCCGGCAACTGGGGGCGCTGATCCCGGACTGACGTTGACATGGGGCGCCGTGTCCGCCGGTTCGCGGCGGGCACGGGAAGACATCGACCATGCGTGGTCGGCGCCTGAGCCACTGCGCATCACATGGCTGGGTAATCAAATGCTTCGTTACGATGTGGTCGTCATTGGTGGGGGACCTGCGGGCAGTACCGTGTCGACGCTGATCAAGCGGTATTCGCCGAATACTCGGGTGCTTCTGCTCGAAAAAGAGTCATTTCCGCGGCATCATGTCGGCGAGTCGCTCCTGGCGGCGGGCACTCCGGTCCTCCAGGAGATGGGCGCATACGACAAGATCAATAGTTACGGGTTCGTCGAGAAGCTGGGAGCCAGCTACGTCTGGGGCCGGGATCGCAAGCCGTGGGGCTTCGAGTTCGACAAGCTCGTTGCCCGCTTCGTGTCTCAGGGGCGGCAGCTCCCGGAGATGTACACCAAGGGCTGGCATGTCCGGCGCGCGGAATACGATCACCTGCTCATCCAAACGGCTACGGAACGAGGGGTCGACGTCCGTTTCAAGGCGCGCGTCAACGATGTCGTGCTCGAGCCACAGAGCGAGCGCGTGACGGGCGTAATTTTCTCGGATGAAACGGGATCTCATGCCGTCGAGAGCCTCTATGTTCTCGACTGTTCGGGACAGGACGGTCTGCTCGCTCGCAAGTTCGGCCTTCGGCAGTACGACGACCGCATGAACAACTATGCGTTGTGGGGATACTGGAAGGGCGCCCGATGGATAAAGCAGTACGTCGGCCATCCCAACCTCGCGCGAATCTTCGTCGCGACGACGCCCCAAGGATGGATTTGGTACATCCCGGTGTACCGTGATGTCATCAGCGTCGGATTCGTGACGCAGCGCCAGATTCTGAAGCAGCGACTCAAGGAAGGCGAAGGCGATCCCCAGCGGTTGTACCTCGGGGAGCTCGACGCTTGTCCGGAGATCAGGGACCTCCTCGCTGGTGCCAAGTTGATTCGACTCTCGTCGGATCAGTCTCGCGACGTATGCGTCATTCAGGACTGGTCATACGACAGTCGCCAGATCGCGGGACCGGGCTGGGCGATGGTGGGAGACGCAGCGGGTTTCGTGGATCCCATTCTCTCCTCCGGCGTGATGCTCGCACACGAGCTCGGCCAGAAGGCCGCCTATACCGTCGTCTCGGCGCTGGAGTCCAACGACGACTCGGTGATCTCTGCCTACTGGAAATTCTACGAGGAGACCTATCGCACGTATCTGTGTGCGTACCGGGATATGGCGGCGTTCTGGTACGCCAACAACTTCTCGATGGAGTCCTGGTGGTGGGAGGCACGTCGCGCAATCAACCGCTCCCAGAGCGCGAACGTCACTGACCCTGAGGCGTTCATGCGGCTCGCATCGGGTTACGCAAACCGCACCGAGTCCCTTAGTCTGTTCGGCAGCTATCCTCTCCACGAGGCCCACGCCCTGGTCGACGGTCTCTTCGGTAAGTTGTCGCCCCGCAACTCACCCGCCCAGCCTTCGATCTTACGCGTTCTGTCTCTGCGTCCCACGGCCAGGTTCACGGACGGACTGTACTTCTTCGGCGGGAGGATCCACAACACTCGAAGGATCGTGAACGACGACACTGGCGACTACGTGGACCTGCATCCTGGAGAAGACTCACTAGTAAATATGCTGGACGGAACGCGGACGGTCCAGGAAGTGGATCTTCTCGTTAATCAGATTCGGCGACTCGATGGCCGAATGCCACTGCGGACCGGAAGCGAGCTCCTCATCCAACTCGAAAACATCGGCGTTCTTGAGTGAAAAACGCCGCGCTTAGTTCTACTTTGTCAGACCAGGGTCTTGACTCCAGGGAACGCAGGGGCGTAGAGTCACGCCAAGACGCCACGACGGCGTCTCGGGATGTCCCAATCTCCCTCCAACGCGCCAGAAGGGACGTAAGTCCGAGGAGACCGCCAATGCCCCATCGCCGCTCGAAGCGATGGGGAGTCGGTTTCATAATTTCAGTCAAGACTTTTCCTCGCATTTCCAGCGTGGGACCC
>DASQEB010000649.1:0-7292 GCA_035633875.1 Thermoanaerobaculia bacterium | reverse complement strand
GGGGTTGGGCGGGCTGGGGGCGGAACTGCGGGGGGAGATGGTCCAGGGGATGGACGGGCTGCGGGGGGAGATGGTCCAGGGGATGGACGGGCTGCGAGGGGAGATGGTCCAGGGGATGGACGGGCTGCGAGGGGAGATGGTCCAGGGGATGGACGGGCTGCGGGAAGAAGGCCGCCTGACCCGGGTCCTGATGGAAGGGATCCGCTCCGATGTCCGGCTGCTCGCAGAGGGGCTCGTGGGTATGAACGACAGGATGGCGAGCCATGAAGCGGAGATGCGGAAGAGTCTGGCGGAGCTGTCGTACTTGTTCACCCCGGCGATCAGGCACCTGGAGGCTCGCGATCAGCACTTGGAGGCTCGCATGAAGATCCTGGAGGACTGGGCGGACCGGCAGGCCCGGGACGTGCTGGAGGTGATTCGCGAAAAGTTCGGCAGGCGTCAGGGCTCATGAAGGCTCGCCGCCGGACGCCGGAGGGAGCCCTGCCAATTTCCGGAACGGTTCGCGCAGGGGCTCGGGAATGCGGCAGGGGCGGCCGGTGGCGGCTTCGATCCAGACGTGCTCGGTGGCTCCGGTGACCAGGAGCTCACCTCCCTTGCGAACCTCGTAGGCGAAACGCAGGCCGCGGCTGGCCATCCGCTCACCCCAGCAGATCACTCGCGCCACGTCGCCGTACCGGGCGGGACGACGGTAGCTCACCTCGACGCCAGTGACCATGAGGAGGTAGCCCATCTTCTCGATGTCCGCATAGTGGAAGCCCGAGCGGGCGCAGAGGCGCGTGCGGGCCAGCTCGAACCAGACGATATAGTTCGCGTGGTGGACCACGCCCATCTGGTCCGTCTCGGCGTAGCGGACCTCGATGTCGATCTCGGCCCGGACAGGCTCGCTCATCCCTTCCTCCTCCTTCCGATGTGGCGGGCGACCGTCCACAGGATCTTGTAGCCGGCGCGGATCGTACCGGAGACCGTGCCGGTGATCTTGGAGACCCCGACCCGGCGGCGGTAGGAGACCGGCACCTCGGTGGCCCGCAGCCCGTGGCGCAGGGCCTTGACCTGCATCTCAGCCGTCCAGCCGAAGTTCGGGTCCTCCATGCCCAGGCTCTCCAGGGATTCCCAGCGGATGGCCCGGAACGGCCCCAGGTCCGTGAAGCGGTGGCCGTAGAAGAGACGGATCAGAAGGACCGCGACGAGGTTGCCGGCCCGGGCCTGGGGGAGGAGGGCCCCGGGCTCGCGCTGGCCCAGCACACGGGAGCCGATCACCAGATCCGCCTCTCCGGCGAGGATGGGAGCCACCAGACGGGGCAGCTCGTCGGGATGGTCCGAGTAGTCCGCGTCCACGAAGACAACGACGTCGGGTGGCCCCGTGCGCCGCAGATGGTCGAGGCCGGCGAGGCAGGCGCTGCCATAGCCCCGGCGAGTGGCGGCCACCACCTCCGCGCCTCCCTTCCGGGCCACTAGGATCGTGCCGTCCACCGAGCCGTTGTCGGCCACGACCACGCGCCGCACCGGCGGTCGGGGGATGTCCGCGAGCACGAGGGGGAGAGAGGCCTCTTCGTTGAGGGCGGGAATGACCACGTCAACGGACGGCGCTTTGGACACCGGCGGATTTTATGCCATGCTCTTGCGGCCGGCCCGAGGGGGCCGGCTCTCCATTTCAAGACGTCAAGGAAGAAGATCGAGGAATCCATCACCATGATCCGTTTTTCTGCCATCGCTCTCCTCCTCGCTGCCGCCCTGCCGGCGCTCGCTCTGCAGACCTCCGCGCCCGGCGCGTCCGAGCCCGCGTACCGCCGCGTCGAGCTCAAACCGACCCAGGGTGAGGGAAAGGCCCTGCCCTATACCGTCGAGATCCCGGCAGACTGGCAGGTCCGGCAGGAGACGGGCTATCCCGGCCTCTGGCTCGGACCCGCCGACGCGAGGCCACCGGAAAGCCCAAAGCTGATCTACGTCCG
Organism: Thermoanaerobaculia bacterium; assembly: GCA_035633875.1. Taxonomy (GTDB): domain Bacteria; phylum Acidobacteriota; class Thermoanaerobaculia; order Multivoradales; family UBA5704; genus DATARR01. The sequence continues at coordinate 5,343 of DASQEB010000649.1, read as the reverse complement.
CGGCAGCCTCGTCTCGCTCGCAGATCCCGAGAAGGTCGCGGCCTCCATCCGGGCGAACGATGCCAAGGAAGGGACCTGGACCGCCCCCCGGGTCGAGGTCATGGATCTGGGCGGCGTCCGCGGCGTGCTCGTGCGCATGGACTCCGGCGAGGGGGACAAGGCCCGCAGCACCTTGGCGCTCAAGCTCCCGCTCGAGAGCACCGCCGTGGACTTCATGGCGTCCGCGTCCCGTGGCGAATTCGAGAAGATGCTGCCGGTCTACGAGAAGATCCTCCTCTCGGTGCGGCCGGTCGCTCCGGCGCCTCAGGCTCAGAAGCAATAGGGAAGCCGGTCCGTCGATGCCCGTCTATCCATTCCAGAGCCACATCCCCCGCCTGGGCGCCCGGGTCTTCCTGGCGCCGGACGCCCATGTCGCGGGGGACGTGGAACTGGGGGACGACGTCTCCTTCTGGTTCCACACCGCGGCCCGGGGAGACGTGAACTTCATCCGCATCGGCGCCCGCACGAACATCCAGGACGGCTCGATCCTGCACGTGAACCACGGGGCGCACCCTCTGGTGATCGGCGAAGGGGTGGTGGTGGGGCACCATGCCGTGGTCCACGGCTGCACCATCGAGGACGGTGCCCTGATCGGCATCGGCGCGAGGGTGCTGGACGGAGCGGTGGTGGAGCGGGGCGTCCAAATCGGCGCCGGAGCGGTCGTGGCCCCGGGGCACCGCATCCCGGCCGGCCACCTGGCCTTAGGGGTTCCGGCGCGGGTGGTGCGGCCGTTGACGGACGAGGAGACGCAGCGGATCGCGGACGGCTGCCAGCGGTACGTGGACCTCAAGGAGGTCTATCGTGAGGTCCTCGGCTCCGGCACCGCGGTCGTCGGGCGGGGACATCACCATTCCATCCAGACAGACAGGTAGGGGGGCGACCGTGGAAGGGACGACGATGCAGCGCCGGGGGGCGGGGACCCTCCGGAAAGAGGACGTGGGGAGCCGGGTGAGGCTCCAGGCCTGGGTGCAACGCCGTCGCGACCACGGCGGGCTGGTCTTCTTCGACCTCCGGGACAGGAGCGGCATCGTGCAGGTGGTGCTCCACCCGGAGGACTATCCGGATGCGGCCCAGATCCTCGCCCCGGTGCGCTCCGAGTGGGTGGTCGAGGTGGAGGGCACGGTGGCCGAGCGCGAGGCGGGCAAGGTCAACCCGGACCTGCCCACGGGCGGCATCGAAGTGGTGGCCGAGCGGGCCGCCGTCCTCGCCCGCTCCGAGCCGCCGCCCATCCCCCTTGACGGCAAGACCGATGCGTCGGAGGACCTGCGCCTGCGCTACCGGTATCTCGACCTGCGCCGCCCGGAGCTCCAGAAGAACCTCCTTCTCCGCGACCGGGTGGCCCACGAGGTGCGCAACTACTTCCACGAGCGGGGATTCGTGGACGTGGAGACGCCGATCCTCACCAAGTCCACTCCCGAGGGAGCCCGGGATTACCTCGTGCCGTCCCGCGTGCGCCGGGGGAGCTTCTATGCCCTGCCGCAGTCGCCGCAGCTCTTCAAGCAGATCCTGATGGTGGCCGGCTTCGAGAGATACATCCAGATCGCCCGCTGCTTCCGGGACGAGGACCTGCGGGCGGACCGCCAGCCCGAGTTCACCCAGGTGGACCTGGAGATGTCCTTCCCCACCGAGGAGGAGGTCTACGACCTGATCGAGAGCCTCTTCGCCCGGGTCTTCCCCCTGGGCGGCATCCACCCGCCGGCGAAGTACCGCCGTCTCACCTGGGCCGAGGCCATGGCCCGCTACGGCAGCGACCGCCCGGACCTGCGCTACGGCCTGGAGATCGCGGACCTGACGGGCCGCCTGGGTGAGAGCGGCTTCCGGGGTTTCCGGGAGACCGTGGCCGGGGGCGGCGTCATCCGGGGCTTCGCCGTGCCCGGGGCCGCCGAGGCGAGCCGCAAGGAGGTGGACGGCTGGGCCGAGATCGCCCGCCGCCACGGCGCGGCCGGCGTCCTCACCCTCCGGCGTAAGGGGGGAGAGATCGTCTTCCAGGTGAAGAACGCCCTGACCGAGGGCGAGCTTCAGGGGGCGGCCGAGGCCCTGGGCCTGGAGGAGGGCGGGCTCGCGCTGATCGTCGCCGCCAGGGCGCCGGTCGCCGCCAACGCCCTGGGCGTCCTCCGCCAGGAGCTGGCCCGCCACCACAAGCTGATCCCCGAGGGGCGCCACGAGTTCCTCTGGGTGACCGAGTTCCCCCTCGTCGAGTGGGACGAGGAGGCCGGTCGCTGGTTCGCCACCCACCACCCTTTTACCAGCCCGGACCCGCGGGACCTGGACCGCCTGGAGAGCGACCCCGGCTCGGTCCGCTCCCGGGCCTATGACGTGGTCCTGAACGGCCTCGAGGTGGGCGGAGGCTCGATCCGTATCCACGACCCGGAGGTCCAGAGCCGGGTCTTCCGCCTGCTGGGGATCAGCCCGGAGGAGGCCGAGGCCCGCTTCGGCTTCTTCCTGGAGGCCCTCCGCTACGGCGCTCCGCCCCACGGCGGCATCGCCCTGGGCCTTGACCGCATGGTCATGCTCCTCGCCGGGGCCCCCTCCATCCGGGACGTCATCGCCTTCCCGAAGACCGCCTCGGCCACGGACCTGATGACCGACGCGCCGTCCGAGGTGGACCCGGCGCAGCTCCGGGAGCTGGGGATCGGGGTGGTGAAGGGCGGCTCGTAGGGCGAGCCCAGGCTCCGAAAGGGAGATCTCACTTCCCTTTTCTAGCCTGGAGGAGGCAAAACGAACCCGGGAAGTGGTATCATGGCGCCATGAGCGCCGAGGCCGTCCGCAGGTACGATTTCAAGCCCTATAATCCCGACTCACACGTCGAGACGCCTGAGGAGTTCCTTGGCAGGATTCATGAGTCCCTGAATGCTGCGACGCTGAGTGGGGCCCGGGAGTGGGCGGAGAGGGGGGTAGAGCGCTTTCCGGATCATGAGGAGCTTCGGAGGTTGCACCGGCTCCTGCAGCCTGGCAGATCCCAGTCGGTTCCAGGCCCCCGCATCCCAGATCGGCAGGATAGCTTCGACTGGATTCGAGAAAACGCATCGAAGTACGAAGGTCAGTGGATCGCCATTCTCGGAACCCGTCTCGTCGCCGCGTCCAAGGATTTAAGCGAAGTTCTCCGTGCAGTGCGAGAGAGTGGGTTGGAGGAGGAGATGATTCTCCTTCATCACGTTGCCTGATCCGCAACTCCTGCTCGTACGGGATCGGCGCCCCTTCGCAACCGGGGTCGCACGGTTCTACGACCACGAACGGACGAGACCGGGATCCGATCCCCGGATCTACCTGGAGGTCAAGCCCGATCGGAGCTCACCCTCCATCCTGGCCATGGTGGATACCGGTGCTCCCTGGTGCGTTTTCAAGCCTGAGCTTGGGGAAATCCTCCGGACGCGCTTTGAGCTTCTCACGACAGAGGCCTCTCTAAGCTCGCGTGTGGGCGACTATAAAGGCGAGCTTCTCAGGGGACAGCTTTTCTTTCCGGCCTTGCATGGAGAGTACACGGAGGTGGAGGCGACGGTCTTCTTCAGCCCAAAGTGGCCCGGGGGAAACTTCCTGGGCTATGAAGGCCTCCTCCAAAGAATCCGCTTCGCTGTCGATCCTCAGTCCAATCTCTTCTACTTCGGAGATCTCTGAAGCGGGCGATCCGGTGTAATCTTCCCGCCCAGGCCCATGCTCTCCCCACCCGCGGACACCGTCCGCCTAGCCCTGCGCCATCCGACCGGGACGACCCCCGTCCTGGTAGGGGAGGACGCACTGGCCGCAGCCTTGCCGGACCTCCAGTCCTGGGCTTCTGGCCGGACGGTCTTCGTCGTCACCACTCCGCGGGTCCTGGGCCTTCACGGGGAGTGCCTGGATTCCCTGGCGGAGGCGGCGGCCCGGTGGGTGGTGCTGGAGGTGGAGGAGGGGGAGGGAGCGAAGACCGTGGCGTGGGCGGAGCGGCTGTGGAACGCGATGCTCGCCGCCGGAGGGAAGCGGGACAGCCGGGTCGTTGCGTTCGGCGGGGGGAGCGTGGGGGACCTCGCCGGGTTCGCGGCGGGGTGCTTCCTGCGCGGCGTCGGGTTCGTCCAGATCCCCACGACGCTGCTCGCCCAGGTGGATGCGGCCGTGGGGGGCAAGACAGCCGTGGACCTGCCCGGCGGCAAGAACACCGTCGGGCTCTTCTACCACCCGGCGATGGTGGTGTGCGACACGCGGGTGCTGCCCACCCTGCCCCGGGAGGAGCTGCGCTCGGGGCTCGTCGAGGTGGTCAAGATGGCCGCGCTCCTGGACCCTGAGCTGTTTGAGCGGGTCGAAATGCGTCTGGGCGGGCTGCTCGACGGCGACCCCGCCGCCCTCGGCCCCGTGGTGGCCGGCGCCGTGGCCGCGAAGATCGACGTGGTGGAGCGGGACCCTGGTGAGGCGGGGGACCGGCGCCTGCTCAATTTCGGCCACACCCTCGGGCACGCCATCGAGTCGGCCGGCTCGTACAGCGGTCTGCGGCACGGCGAGGCCGTGGCCTACGGCATCCTCTTCGCGCTACGGCTGGCCCTCCGCCGGGGCCTGGACAGAGAGACGGCGGAGCGGATCGCCTCTCTCCTCGGCCGCCTCGGATTGCCGCCCCTGCCGCCGCTCGATCCCGGCGAGTTGATCGCACATATGGCGCGGGACAAGAAGGCCCGGGAGTCGGGGCTGGTCTGGGTCCTCCCCCGGGCGTTGGGGGAGGGCTGGATGGCCGAGGGGATTCCCTGGGAGGAGGTCCGGAGGGAGGTCGAAGGCTTCCTTCCGGACCCTTTCCGACTCCCGGACGGAAGGAACTTTCATGAAGGGCCTGCCAATCGGCTATAATGGTTCGGAGACTTAGACAGGCAGCCGGCACTCGATGCAAATCCGCAGACGCCTCTTCCGCTGTGTCAAGCTGCGGACCATTCTGCTCGTAGCGCTCCTTCTGTCCGGCATCATTCCGCTCGGCATCAGCACCGTTCTGTTGATCCGCCAGAGCGAGGACGTGCTGGAGAATGCCGAGCGGGACAACCTGATCCGCAATGCCGAGGTGCTCTCCCGGGAGATCGACGGTTATCTCTCCTCCTACCGCCTGCACCTGACGCAGCTCGGGAGCGGCCTGCTGTTGGCCCCCGGGTCTCCGGCCATCGCGGAACGGCTGCGCGAGCCCTGGGTCGCGCCCTATCTCCAGGAATTCCTCCGCCGGGGCATCGGTCCCGAGGGGAGCGCCGATCTCCTGGCCTTCCGGGTGCTCGACGAGAGCGGGGGCGGGCCGCTGCTGCGGACGGGTGGGGGGGAGAGTCTGAGCTCGCAAGGGCTGGAGGCCCTGGACACCGCCTTCAA
>DASQEB010000648.1:0-20541 GCA_035633875.1 Thermoanaerobaculia bacterium | reverse complement strand
AAGGAGTTGACGTCGTAGTTCGTCGTGTCGAGCACGTTGAAGGCTTCGGCGATCACGTCCAGCCGGTTGTCGCCGAACAGCGTGAAGCCCTTGGTGAGGCGGAGGCTGAGCTGACTGAACCGCGGGCCGTCTTCGTCGTTGCGCTCCACCCCGGCCGGACGGTCGGAGTTCTTGCCGTCGCCGTTGAAGTCGTAGCCGAGGCGATGGTTCCACGGCTGGCCGGAGCCGTACTCGTAGATCGGCGCAAGCGTCATCTGCCAAGGCAGACGGAAGATGCCGGTGAGCACAAAGCGGTAGCGCTCGTCGGCCTGGCTCCTGCCCCACTCGGCGTCGATGTCCGAGGGATCGTTCGGATAGCCGAAGGGGAACTGGGGGCTGAAGTCGTCCGCGATGTTCTTTTTGTCCGCCACGGTGACGGAGGCCGTGATCAGATCGCCCCGGCGCAGGTTGCCGTTCAGGCGCAAGATCAGGGCCCTGTACTCGCTCCGCCCCTCGTTGGTGTACATGTTGATCTGGTTGAAGGCGCGGTTGGGCCGCACCGGGTTGGCGTTGCCGCCGAAGTTGACGTCCCGGATGATGATCTCGTTGTCCCCCTCCGAGTAGACGGCTTCGACGTCCGCGAAGAAGCTCCCCCAGAGGTTGCGGGTCCAGCCCACGCTCGCCTGGATGGACTCGGGCGTGTCGAGCTCCGGCGCCAGGAGCGAGATGTCCGGATTGAGCAGGATGCCCGTGGTCGTGGGATTGTTCGGGTCGAGGACGAACGGCGGAACGTTGAGACCGAGCAGGGCGCCGTTGACCCGGGTGCGCGAGACGCGGCCGGAGAAACCGTTCTGCTGCCGCTCGATGCCCGCGGGCACCAGCAGGTAGCGGCCGTTGAACAGGCCCACGCCGCCGCGAAAGACGTTGCGGCCATTGTTCGCCGGGTCGTACGAGAACGCGAAGCGGGGCTGGACGTCGTTCGTATCCTTCTTCCGGGGCTCCGGCACCAGCGGATGGGTGAAGCCCGGGTTGTTGCCGCCGTCGTCCAGGTCGTAGCGCAGGCCAAGGTTCACAGCCAGGTTTGGCCGGGGCTTCCACTCGTCCTGCACGAAGGCCGCGTAGCGGGTCGTGTCGTAGGTCACGTCGCTCGATCCCTCGCCGTAGCTGTAGGCGAGCGGCAGGGCACGGGTGTCGGTGACGTAGATGAAGAGCCCCTCCTGGAACGTGTCGATGATCGAGCGCTCCTCGTGATAGAGGATCGAGGCGCCCATCTTGATGTCATGGCTGCCGCGGCCGCCCTCGTGGGAGAGGTGGAAGGTGTCCCGCACCTCGTACTGCTCGCCCTCGCCCAGGAGGTCGCCCAGGATGTTGGACCCGGTCTGGAGGGTGTTGCCGCTGGAGAACCACTCGCTGACCGCATTCGAGTTGGTCGGCTCGAAGAACTTGCGCCGGCCGCCCTGTACCCGCAATTCGTTGAGCTTGCCGCCGGAGAGGACTGCGAGATGCTCCGCACCGATGTTCCAGTTGTCCCGCTGGAGCTCCTGGCCGGCCTCGGGAGCCAGCACGCCGCCCACGCGGAAGTTCTCCTCGCGGTACTCCTCATAGACGAAGTTTCCGGAGAGGGTCTTGCCCTCGCCCAGGATCTGGTCGATCTTGAGGAAGCCCAGGGTCTGGTCGAAGGGATGCTCCACATCATCGGCGCGAAAGGCGAAGGCACCGGCCGGCCGGAAGAGGACGACGTTGTCCTCGTTGATCTGCTCGAAGGAGACGAAATAGTGGGTCCGGTCCTCCCGGATCGGCCCACCGACGGTGAAACCGAACTGGTCGCGGGAGTAGTCCCTCTCGCCCGTCTCCAAAGCCCCGGGCTCCCGCAGGTCGTCCGCCCGGTAGAAGGCGAAGGCCGAGCCCCCAAGGTTGTTCGTGCCGCCCCGGGTGACGATCGACAGCGCGCCACCCGCGGTGCCGCCGATCTCGGTGTCGTACCGGCTGTTGATCACCCGGAACTCGCCGATGGCGTCCTGGCTGAAGCGGACACGGGAGAGCCCCAGGGCCGCATCCGTGTAGTCCACGCCGTTGACCAGGATCGTGGACTGGCTGGCGTTGCCGCCGCCGCCCACGACCGGGCCGCCCGCGATGAAGCGGAAGCCGCCGCGCTCGCGCTGCACGCCCGGCGCGATGAAGGCCAGGCGCTGGAAGTCGCGGTCGGGCACCGGCAGGGACTCGATCTGCTCGGGCACGATGTTGGTCGAGCTGTCCGTCTTGTAGACATCCACCAGGGGCACCGCCGTGGAGCTGACGGTGATCGTCTCCTCGACGGCCGCGCTCAGCGTGGCCCGCACCTGGACGTTCTGGCCGACGCGAAGCACGATCTGCTCCTGCTCGACCGGCGAGAAGCCCTCGAGTTCGAACGTGCCGCGGTAGGTGCCCGGCGGCAGGGCAGGCACGGTGACCGTCCCGGTCTCCCCAGTGACGTCCACGCGGGTGAGACCGGTCTCTACGTTCTCCAGAGTCACGGTCACTCCTGGCAGGGGCTCGCCGTCCGTCCCGGTGACCGTCACGTCCACGCTCGCCGTGCTGACCTGGGCCAGGACCGGCGACCCGCCGAGCGCCAGGAGCGCCAGAGCGAGCGCCGCCAGGGTTCTACTCCAGTTCCACATGATCTCCTCCTCGCGTCCCCTCGGGACGCTCGATCTGAATCTCTTCCCAATTCCTGGTGGCGGATGCGGTCTCCGGCCGCGGATCGAAGCCGCGACGGAGGATCTTCGAAAACTCGTGGACCGCCTGGCGTGCGTCGAGCCCCAGGTGCATGGGCACCCCGAAGCACCGCTCGACCGTGAAGTAATAGAAGAACCAGCGAGTGGCGAGCATCACGCCGACGAGGGGGTCCACCTCGCCGATCTTGCCCTTCTCCTTCATCTCCGCGAAGCGCTCCGAGTAGGCGGCGCGGAAGCGGTCCGCCATGCGTTCGTAGAAGGCCCGGATGTGCCGGCCCTTGAACTCGATGACGTCGATGTAGATGAGCAGGATGTACGGGGCGTTGTCCGAGACCACCTGGTCGATGGCCGCCGCCATCTCCTCCAGGTCGTCGGGGAACCGGGCCGCGGCGAAGATCTTGTTGAGCGGCAGCTCCGGGTCGAGCAGCACCTCCCAGTACCGGTCGATGAGCTGCTGGAAGATCCGTTCCTTGTTCCCGAAGTGGTGATAGAGGTTCCCCACCGACAGCCCCGAGCGCCGGGCGATCTGCCGCATAGTCGTAGCCCGGAATCCCTGGCGCGAGAAGAGCGACAGCGCCGCCTTCAGGACCTTCCGGGTCGAGGCGTCGGATCGGTCCGCCTGCGTCTTGCGCCTGGGCATGTCGGCTCTCCTCGGAGTTGATGCCGAACGAACGTTCGGTTTCTTTACGGATGCTAGGCCGCTCCCGGGCGGCTGTCAAGCCGCGGCCGGATGAACAGGAAGAGGAGAAGGAGTCTCTCGGGAGTCAGCCGCCCGGCGGCTGGACTTGGGCGATCAGATCGAAGTGGTTGTCCCGGTGGAGGATCGGAAAGCCATGATGCTGTGCAGAGGCGGCAATCAGGACATCCGTGGCCGGCACCGAGACACCCGCCCGGCGGCAACGCCGGGCCAGGTCGATCGCGGCCTCCCAGACCTCAGGAGGAGTAGGCAGCTTCCTCAGGTCTCGTTCGAGCTCACGGAGGACGCGTTGCTCACCCGCGCCGGACGCTCCGTTCCAGAGCTCGAGGAGAACGGTGTCGCAGAGCACCGCTCGGCCATCGACCGTGGCATCACGAACCGCGGCGCGTATCTGCGGATCACCATCCCGGCGCAGGGCGTCGATCCAGGCCGAGGTATCCACGAGAACCTGGTCCGCCATGGTCAACCCTCTTCCCGTAGGCGCCGCAATTCTTCCTGGCTCAGGATCTCATCGAACGTGCCGAACTGCTCCGCCACCTTTTTCAAGCGCTGGCGGCGGTTGAAGTCAACGAGTGCGGTTACGACCGCCTCGCGCTTGCTGCGGGCGCCCGTGTACCGCATGGCGTCTCGGAGCTCCTTCTCCGGAATATCGAGAGTCGTCTTCATGCCTTCCAGTCTAGACGCTGGAGAATTCCCTTACAAGCCCAAGAGGATTCTTGCTGGGCCTCTGGAGGACTCAAAAGGAGGTTCTCCGATGATGGAGATCGGAGTGGATTCGGTGCTGGCGAGAACGACCCTCGAGGAGGGAGGTGGACCGGCCGCGGGTCGGAGAGGCGTCTCCCCGACCCGGAGCGACTACAGCTTCTTGGCGTCCGTGGCGCGCTGCTCAGGACGGCGGAGACCCGCGGGCGGCCGGCCGGTGATCCCGTTCTTCCGCTGGATCTGGGCGGCGACGCGGGCGGCGTGGGCCTCCTCGTACCGCTCCTTCTGGTCCTGGGCGAAGTGGCATTTCTTGTACTTCTTGCCGCTCCCGCACCAGCAGGGATCGTTGCGGCCGAGTTCCACGTCCTGGGGCCGGGCCGGCTTCGGAGACAACAGATTGCGGAACCAACTGAAGAGCGACACAGAGTCCTCCGTCTGGATCGATAAAGGTGATGGATGCGATAAGACCGGCCCTCAGGGCCGTCTCACCTGCAGCAGATCGACGACCTGCTTGACGCCCGAGGTCTCCTCGGCGACCCGCAGGGCCAACTGCCTGCGGTCCCGGTCGGGAAGTGTACCGCGCAGGCTGACCACGCCGTCCGTGGCTTCGATCTCGAGGTCCAGGGCGTAGCGGCCGATCTCCGCCAACAAGTTCTTGCCGACCCGCATTTCCAGGACGGCGTCCTGGACCTCGCGCTCGGCCGTGCCCACGGCCTGGGACACGGGCGTGGCCGACCGGTTGTCCCCCTTCACGCGCAGGCGGTTGTCGATCCGCTGGACGCCGCTGACCGAGAGGGCCACCTCTTCGGCGAGCTCCTGCGTCGTCCGCTGGTCGACCTCGCCGCTCAGGCGTGCCCGGCCGCCGTCCACCTCGACGTCAACGTCCAGGGCGTCCCACCCGAGCTTGTCGAGAAGGGCGATCCGGACATCCGCCGCGAGCCCGGCCTCCGCCACGTCCTCCCCCTGGGAATCGGAGGCGGAGCGGGACGTGGGGACCGTGCCGGCGCAGGCGGAGAGCACGACGCAGGCAAGGACGGCTGGCATCCAGATCTTTGTCTTCATGGCGGGCCTTCTCCCGTGACCGGAGGAGAAGGTTACCACGGCAGGGGAATCAGGAAGGAGGGGAGGGCTCCTGCTCTTTCCAGGAGATTTCCAGCTCTCCCAGGTCTATGACCGGCGCGGTCTTCAGAAGGAAATCCATCCCGAGCACCCCCTGGATCGGAAAGCCATACTCCATCGCACCTATCTGGATGAGGAACTCGGACATCTGGATCGGCCCAAACGAGAGTTTCTCGATCCGCTTTGTGAGGACGTACTCACGGCCTCCGACACCGACGATCCGGCGGAGACGATCCCGTGGCTCGGGGACAAGTCCCAAAGGTGCAAGGTCATCCGTGGCGAAGATAGATGAGTCAGAGCCGCCTCCAGCCGGATCTTCATGAGGCGATCCGGGTTGCCTGCAACCACCCGATGGATTCTTCGATTTCGATCGTCTCGCGATCTGTATGGATCACGAAGAGCTCGCGCAGTGGTTCCCGACGGTGCATCTCTCCATACCTTTTCATGGCTTCCACCCCGTCCGGATAGGTCCCGACGACCTCCAACTCTTCGACGATCCGCCTGCCGGGTACGGAGTAGGCCTTTGTCGCTTCGACGAGAAGCCACTGATGAGGGTACCGCTGCCGGATCTCTTCCCACAGCATCAAGTGATGCCCTCCAGAATAGTTCCCAATCAGGATACCACGACTTTGCGCGCCAGCGCACGACGGCTACCCCGTCGGCAGCCAACACACCACCTCCGTCCCCCCTCCCTCCCGCCGCTCGATGCGGAGGTGACCGCCGTGGCCCTCGACGATTTCGCGGCAGAGCGGCAGCCCCAGGCCGGAGCCTCCCGGCTTCGAGGTGTAGAACGGCAGGAGGGCCTTCCTCAGCACCTCGTCGCTCATGCCCGAGCCCCGGTCCAGCACCCGAAATCGGACGCCTCCCTCCCCCAGGTCTTCGACGGCGAGGCGGACCTCCTCCGGAGGGCTGCCCGACTCCTGGGCGTTCTTGAGGAGGTTGATGAGCGCCTGCTGCATCTGGCCCGGGTCGAAGCGGGCGGGGCGGCGGGGCGGCTCGCCGTCCAGGCGGAAGGGGAAGAGCTGCCGGAGCTCGCCAAGGAAAAGATCCCAGTCCACCTCCCGCGGGACCGGCGCGGGCAGGCGGGCGAAGCGGGCGTAGCCTTCGAGGAACTCCTTCAGGTGAGTCGAGCGCTCGTCAATGACATCCAGGGCTGCGTCGAGCCGGCCGGCGTGCTCTGGATTCCCGGCCATGTGGCGGACGGAGCGGGCGAGCGACGCGATCGGCGCGAGCGAGTTGTTGATCTCGTGGGAGAGGGTGCGGATCGCCCGTTTCCAGACGTCCACCTCCTGGCGCCGCAGCTCGGGCGTCAACCGCTTGACGAGCGTCAGGTCGTGGCGCTGGCCGTTCAGCTCGAAGGCCCGGCGGGCGACGTGGTAGACCTCCTCCTCTCCTGCCCGCTCCAGGGAGAAGAGGGAGTCCCGGCCGCTCTCCAGGGCTTCGCGGAGGACTGGCGGGCACTCCGCCAGGATCTGTCCGAAGACGAGCCCTTCGAGCCGCCCCTTGACGGCGAACATCTCGCGGGCGGAGCGGTTGGCGAACACGATCCGGTCCGCCGCGTTGGTGAGGACGATCGCCATCGGCGTCAGCTCGAAGACGCTCGACAGCAGCATCTCCCGCTGGAGGATGGCGCTCCGCTCGTCCCGCAGGACGTCCCCCATGGCGTTGTACAGCTCCACCAGCTCACCGAGCTCGTCCTTCCGGTCGACGGAGAGGTGCAGGCTGAAATCGTGGTCGCGGAAACCCTGAACGCCGTCCCGCAGTGCCTGGAGGGTCCGGGCCGAGGGGACCAGGACCCGGTCGAGGAGCCACCATCCCAGAGGGAGGCCGACCGCGACGGCGATGGCAAGGATGAGCCAGGGGGACTGCAACCAGATGCTCGCCGCCGAGGCGGCCCCTGCGACGGCGAGCCAGGACGCCACGGCGGCCAGACGGACGCGGGTGGCGAACGGGAGCTTCACCCCCGCAGCCGGCGCTCGACGGCGAGGCCGAGCTTCTCCATCTTCCGGTACAGCGCCTGCCGCGAGAGCCCCAGGACCTCAGCGGCTTTGGAGACGTTGCCGCCGGCCTCGGAGAGGGCCCGCTCGATCTTCACCTTCTCGGCCAGGACCAGCTCGTCCCCGTCGCCCTCCTCGATCCGGCGCGGCCCCACCGGGACCGGCCGGCTGGGCACCATCGTGCCCAGCCCAAGGTCCTCCACCCGGAGGGTGTCCCCGGAGGCGACCAGGACGGCCCGGCGCAGCGTGTTCTCGATCTCGCGGACATTGCCCGGCCAGGGATGGCGGACGAGCGCCTCCCGCGCCTCGGAGTCCAGACGCCAGACAGCCCCGGTCGGGGACGGCGAGAGGTCCCGCAGGAAGCGCTCGGCCAGGGGGACTACGTCCTCCGGCCGCTCGGAGAGGGGTGGAACGGAGAGCTCGATGACGTTCAGGCGATAGAAGAGGTCCTCCCGGAACCGCCCGGCCGCGATCTCCCGGCGGAGGTCCGCGTTCGTGGCGCAGATCAGGCGGACGTCCACCCGGCGGGTCTCGCTGCTCCCCAGGCGTTCGAAGCGGCCGGTCTGGAGGACGCGCAGGAGCTTCATCTGCCCCGAGGCGGAGAGGTTGCCGATCTCGTCCAGGAAGAGAGTGCCGCCGTCCGCGGCTTCGAAGCGGCCGACCCGGCGCCGGGTGGCGCCGGTGTAGGCCCCGGCCTCGGCGCCGAAGAGCTCGCTTTCCAGCAGCTCGTCCGGCAGGGCCCCGGCGTTGACCCGGACGAACGGCTTGTCTGCCCGCCGGGAGTTGGCCTGGACGATCTCCGCGACTTTCTCCTTGCCCGCGCCGGAGGGGCCGGTGATGAGCACGGGCACGTCCGCCCGGGCCACCTGGAGGGCCAGGGTCACCACGGCGTGCATCTTCTCGCTCGCCCACACCGCGCCGCAGAGGTCGTGCCGCTCGGCGAGGTCCTCCCAGCTCCGCCGCGCCCGGCCCCGAAGGCGGGCGTTTTCGAGCTGGAGCTCCCGCAGGCGCAGGAGGTTGCGGACTGAGGCGAAGAGCTTCTCGTCGTCCCACGGCTTGGCGAGGTAGTCGCTCGCCCCCTCCTTGACGAGCTGGACGGCGGTCTCGAGGGAGGTCCAGGCCGTGATGAGCAGCACCGGCAGGCTCGGGTGCCACCGCCGGATCTCCCGGAACAGGACGACCCCCTCCTCCCCGGAGGTGGCCTCGGGGCTGAAGTTCATGTCCTGGACGACCACGCCGACCTGGTCGGCCTGGGTATCCAGGACGTGGATCGCCTGCGCGGGCGTCCGCGCCTCGACGCAGTCCACCCCCCGGATCTCGAACAGGACCCGGAGGGCGGTGGAGACGGCGGGCTGGTCTTCGACGATGAGGACTTTGAGGGACATCCCTTATTTATATGTCAATGTCATACGTTCCGCGTCGCGATGGCCGGAGCCACCTGGGAGGCCCGCAGGGCCGGTCCCAGGGCCGAGCCGAGGCCGATGACCCAGAGGAGGACGACCCCGGCCGCGAGCACCTGCCAGCCGATCCGGCTCCCCTCGACCACGTTCAGCAACCCGACGTTCAGGGCGAGGGCCAGCCCCACGCCCAAGACCGCGCCGCAGGTTGTGACCAGCCAGTTCTCCAGGAGGAAATAGCGGACCACGTCCCTCCGGGTGGCGCCCAGGGCGCGGCGGGTGCCGATCTGCCGGCGCCGCTCGGCGACCGAGAAGGAGGTCAGGCCCACGATCCCCAGAGCGGTGACCAGCAATAGAAGCCCCATGACCGCATTCAGGGTGGCGATCAGCATGTGGTTGCGGGACTGGAACTCGCGGCGCAGCTCCGGCATGGTCCGGATCTCGAAGTTGCGGCCGCTGTCCACCCGCAGCAGGGTGGCCTCGATATCCCCCGCCACGGCGTTGGCCTGCCCGGGCTCGGCGCGCACGAGGTAGGAGGGTCCGAAGGGATACCCTCCGGCCCGGCTGGGCAGGAACATCACCCGCTCGTGGACGTCCCCGACCGGCTTGTAGAACCGGTCCACGATCCCGACGATGGTCAGCGGCGGCGACTCTCCCCCTCCGAACCGGATCACCTTGCCCAGGGCCTTGCCGCCAGGGAAGAGCTCGTCCGCGAACTTCCGGTTGAGGATGATGCTCAGGGGCCGCTCGACGTCATTGGTCTGGGGGGCATTGTACTCCTCCCGGGTGAAGGTCCTCCCCTCGACGATCTCGACGCCCAGCGCCTTGAACATCTCGGGATCCCCGAGGTAGATCTGGGTCGGAATCGGCTCCATGTCCGGCTTGCCGTCGTACTGGATGCCGGTGATGCTGGTCGAGTCCCCCCAGGGGGTGAAGCCGCTGTGGCTCACCGCCTTGACGCCGGGCATGGCGCGCAGGGCCGCGACGTCCGCGTCCGTGACGCGGTTGCGGTAGGCCTCCTCGCGGAAGGCGTCCTCGAAGGGCTCGGTGTCGACGACGATCAAGTTCTCCTCGTCGAAGCCGGAGTCCACCAGCAGGTCCTCCCGGGCGTCGAGGATCAGGGTCAGGCAGTTGGCCACCAGGGCCAGGGTCAGCGCCACCTCGGCCACGATCAGGACGAAGCGGGCCCGGTGCCGGGTGACGGCGCGAAAGATCGGTCCGAATTCCATGACAGCTCTCCTCAGGTCCGCTTACTGGTTCTTGAGATGGCGGGCCGGCGGGATCGCGCAGATCCGCCAGGCCGGGTAGACGCCCGCGATGGCCCCGGCGGCGAGCGAGAGGCCCACCGCCGCCAGCACCATCAGTCCGTTAATGTGCAGCGGAGGCACGTCCTCCACCCCGCGGTTGATCAAGGCCATGGTGAGGACGGCCAGCCCCAGGCCCGCGACGCCGCCGATCAGGGCGACCAGTTCGGCCTCCACCAGGTGCTGGAGGAAAATGGCCCGGCGGCTCGCCCCGAGCGCCCGCCGGACACCCACGACCGACGCCTTCGCCAGGAACTTGCCTAGGAAGAGACCGATCAGGTTCACCGCCGCCACCGTGAGGAACAGCAGGGAGATGAGGGCGAGGGCCCGCGCCTGGGGAGGCACCACCTCGCGCTCCTCCATGAATGCCAACATTGAGGTCACGAGGAAGTCCTGCCAGCGAGGGAACCGGCCGGCCTTGTGCTGCTCCGAGATATAGGCCGCGACAACGCTCTCGTACTCCTTGCGCCGCGCCTCGTCCGGCAGCTCCACCCAGAGCTGGACCCAGTTCCGCTCGGAGGCGTTGAGCCCGTCGATAAAGTTGTCGAAGTTCCCTTCATTTCCCCCGCTCATCTGCATGCCGGTGTTGCGGATCTCCATCGGCCCCACCCACTGGAAGGGCAGGAAAATGTCCTCCACTTCGACCCCTACGGGATTGTCCACGATGTCGTAGTAGCGGACCGGCGGCTGCCAGTGATCGATCACGCCGAGAATCCGGAATTCCCGGTCCTCGACCCGGAGCTTGCGGCCCACGCTGTTCTCTCCGCCGAACAGGCGATCGTTGAGCGCCGCGCTGATCACCGCCACGGCCTCGGGCTTGCCGTCCGCCTGGCGGTCCCAGCCCGAGCCGTAGAGGAACGGGACGTCGAACATCGGGAAGAAATCGGACATCGCCAGCCGGATGCGTCCGCGGAACGGCCGCGCCCCCTTTTCAGGACGGACGACCAGTTGGGCCGCGGCCGTGGCGGTCTGCCGGACCGGGATGTCGCTCTTCATCAGGCCCATCATGTCCCGGTACGCCAGCTTCGGGGGAGGACCCTCCTCGGTCGCCGGGGTGAGACCCTGCCAGTTATTAACGCGCACGTAGTGGATCTTGTCGCTCTTGCCCGGGAGCGGGTCCCGGGCCAAAACGTGATAGATCGTGATGAAGGTCGTCGCCACCCCGACCCCCAGGGCGATGCCGAGGACGATGAGCGTCGAGAGCACCGGGTGGCGCCGGACGCTCTTCCAGGCGAGACGGAGGTTGTAACCCAGCATGGCGTCTCCTCAGACCACCGCCGGACGGGCGCCGGCCGCGGAACGGTTCAGGGGGAAGGGGGCAATCCGCTCGAGGTCCACCATCCGGCCGTCCGCGATGTGGAGCTGCCGGTGGGCGCGGGCCGCGTGCTCCGGGTTGTGGGTGACCATGATGATGGTCGTCCCCGCCTCGTTGATCTGCTCGAGAAGGTCCATGATCTCCCGGGCCATCCCCGAGTCGAGGTTTCCCGTGGGCTCGTCCGCCAGGATCAGCTTCGGGTCTCCGGCCAGCACCCGGGCGATGGCCACGCGCTGCTGCTGGCCGCCCGAAAGCTGCGACGGAAGATGGCGGAGCCGCGAGGAGAGGCCGACCTGGGCCACGGCCCGCTCGATCCGCTCCTTGCGCTCTTTGCCCGAGAGGCCCCGGTAGCGCAGCGGCACGTCCACGTTGTCGAACACGTCGAGATCGGGGATCAGGTTGAAGCTCTGGAAGATGAACCCGATCTTTTCATTGCGGATGCGCGACATCTCGCGGTCCGACAGGCGCGACACGTCCACTTGGTCCAGCAAATAAGTCCCCTGCTCGAAGGCGTCCAGGAGGCCGGCCACGTTCAGGAACGTGGTCTTGCCCGAGCCCGAGGGGCCGGTGATGGTGACGAACTCCCCCTCCTCCACCGTGAGCGAAAAGTCCCGCAACGCCCGGGTCTCGACCAGTCCCGTGCGATAGATCTTGGTGATGTTCTCCATCCTCAGCATGTCGATCTCCTCGCGCTATTGCCGCACCAGCACGGTCCGGGCGCCATTGAACTGTTGAATATCGGACAGGAGGATCCGATCCCCCTCCTGCAAACCTTCAGCGATCTCCACCTCGGCCACGCTCGTCGCGCCGATCCGGATCGGCTGGAGCGTCGCCAGGCCGTCCGCGCGCACGTAGACCTGCCGGCCGCCGCCGCTCTCGACGAACGGCCCGCGGGCCACCTTGAGGATGTTGGGCCGCGTCTCCAGGACCAGGCGGACCGAGACCCGCTGGTTCTGCCGCAGCCCTTCCGGCTTCGGGCCCGTGAAGGCCACGATGCCCTCGACCTGGCTCTCCCGCACCTCGGGGGAGACGGCCTTGAGCTCCCCCGGAATCTCGCGCCCGCCATACGAGACGACCGCCGGCGTGCCGGCCAGGGCCTCGTCGGCGTACGCTTCAGGGATCTGGACCTCCACCT
Source organism: Thermoanaerobaculia bacterium (assembly GCA_035633875.1). Taxonomy (GTDB): domain Bacteria; phylum Acidobacteriota; class Thermoanaerobaculia; order Multivoradales; family UBA5704; genus DATARR01. Next base: position 8,182 of record DASQEB010000648.1, on the reverse strand, counting down.
CGAACTCCGAGAGGTCCACCACAGTGAGGATCGGCGCGTTGGGGGCCACGGCGTCGCGGTCCTGGGCGTCGATGGTGGCCACCATGCCGTCGAACGGCGCCCGAACGGTCAGCTCCGCCACCTGGCGCTCCAGCTCCGCCACCACGAGATGCTGGCGCTCGATCTGGCGCCGCCGGTCCTGGAGCTCGAAGGTCCGGGCCTCGCGGGAGAGGCTCCCGCCCTCCTCGGCCTGCTCCAGCTCCACCTGGGCCACGCGGACGGCGTCGCGGCTCCGTTCGTAGTCCACGTCGTTCAGGAGCCCCTCGGCCTTGAGCTTCTCTGATCGCTCCAGGTCCCGCCGGGCGGCCTCGAGGCGCACCCGGCGCAGCTTGAGCGTCTGGGCGTCCCCCTGGTTCTGCTGCCGGGTGGCGAGCTCCGCGCGGGAGAGCTCGGATTCCAGGGACTGGAGGCGCGCCCGCTCCTGGGCGAGCTGGCTCTCGAGCTCCGGGCTCTCGATCGTGGCGAGCACTTGGCCCGCGCGCACGGACTCGCCCGGCCGCACGGCGAGCGAGACGATGCCCTGCGCCGGGCTGTAGAGCTTGGGATGATTGGCCGCGACGATCCGTCCCTGTGCATCCACCTCGCGCATGAGATCGCCCCGGGTGACGGTCGCAACCCGCAAGCGGGAAAGATCCACCGACTGCTCCGCCGACGCCCACCGACGCACGGACGGCCACAGCAGGACGAGCGCGATCGCCACCGCGGCCGTCGCCGCCAGCGATACCTTGACACGCCGGGAGAGACCCGGCGCTTTTTCGATGATCTGGTCCATGGAGTTGGTTTCTTGGATCATGGCGACAAACCCCAGGAGCAACCCTGGTGCCAGGGGTTTGAGATGACCTAAACAACTGATCTTGAAAGGTTTATTGCCGTGGATACCCGTCCGAGCGGATTGTCCGATGACAGGTGTCCGGGGGATGGGCGGACAGGTGTCCGGGAGGAAGCGGCCTCGTTCTGTGGGCCGAGGAAGGTTTTGATCTCTTCCGGATCTCCAGAGAAATGAATACTGGGCGTCCGCTTTCTTGGACACGAGCACCCCAGCAAAAACGTAGGTCCAGCCCTACTTTCTGGAAAATCAAGCCTTTTCGCTTGGTCCCACCCTGGAACCCATCTTGCTAAAGAGCGGGACGGCAGCAGATATCGACGGAATCGGAGGTGCTCGGATGGTTCGGACCACCGCTCTTCTCCTCGGGTTGATCGCGACGGCCGCGACGCACGCCCTCCCGGGGAACGGCCGCGTTGTGCAGGGAAAGGTCGTCGACGCCGTCACCCGTAAGCCACTGGCCGGGGCCGTGGTGAAGCTGGTGGCCGATCGCTCCGTCCAGGCCCGTGCCGATTCCAGCGGCGTCTACCGGCTGCCCCGGGTCCCGGTCCCGGGGGCTCAGATGGAGGCGGCGGCCGAAGGCTACTTTTCCGCCGTCGAGCGAATCCCCCCCGCCGCGGGCGGGGCCCGCACCCTGCCGTTGTTTGCCTTGCGCCCGGCGTCCTCCCTCTCCGGCAGAGTGGTGGACGAGACCGGCCGCCCCCTCGCCGGCGCCGATGTCCGGGTCTTCCTCGACCGACTGGCCTCTCGCGCGGCGGAGCGGAAGCCCCACCAGACGCGCACCGGTGCCGCGGGGCGCTTCCGGTTGACTGGCCTGGCTCCGGGCATCCTGCACTTCCTGCGGGTGGCGCGGCCCGGCTTCGCGCCGGAGATCCTCGCTCTCACCACACCGCCTGCCGGTCCCTTTCCGGAGATGCGTTTGACCTTGCGGCGGGGACGAACCGCCACGGGTCTCCTGGCCGACGCAGCGGGGCGTCCGGCACCGGGAGTCACGATCGAGCTCCTCCGGGACACGGCCGGGCCCGACTGGGAGACGGCCCGCGCCGATCCCGGTCCCTACCGCGACACCACCGGGCCGGAGGGACGTTTCGAGATCCGGGACCTTCCGGAAGGTCGGTTCAGGGTAGTGGCGAGGATCCCGAGGGACCCCGTCGTGGAGTTGGCCCATTCTGTCGATATCCCCGGGGGACCGGGCAGGACCGACCTCGGCCGGCAGACCCTGCCTCCGCGGGAGGTCTTGGAAGGAAGGATCTTCGATTCCGAAGGACGCCCCCTAGAGGGGGTGCAGGTGTGGACAGGGATGGGGCGCGCGGCCGGGGATGAGCAGCTTCTGGCCCGGCATCGGGCCGCGGGACCAGCGGCGGTGACGGACTCGGACGGCCGCTTCGCTCTTCGCAGCCTCGACCGGCGAAGCGGCCTCTGGCTCTGCCGGGCGGGGTTCGAGCCCCGCTTCATTCAGACGCTGATCTCCCGCGACCTCTCCAGGCTGGCTCTCCATCCTCCCGCCGCCCGGCCCCCCGGAGCCAGGGTCTCCGGCAGGGTCGTAGACGCCGAGGGCCGGCCCGTGCCGGGAGTCCTCCTTCGGCACGGGAGCTTCAATCCGCCCGGCACCGTCATCATCGCTTGCGGTGGCGGCTTCTCCGTCGAGAGCAATCCCTGCAAGGAGGCCGAAGACGCCCCTCCGCCAGAGCCCGTCTCGGACGCCGACGGCCGTTTCTCCTTCGAGATCGACCTGGGAGGAGCGGAGTCCTCGGCCGTCGATGTCTGGACGGAGGCGGCAGGATTTCTCGTGGACGTGCGCAAGGAGGTCCCGCTCGCGGCCGGCCGGGCGACCGAGATCGAGCTCATCCTGCGGCCCGGCGCCATCCTGACCGGCCGGATCGTGAGCCCGGAAGGTCTTCCCGCCGCCGGCGCAGAAGTCTCCGCCCGGGGCGAGCGGACCAGCACCCAAACGGTTGCGGACGTGGATGGTAACTACCGGCTGGAAGGAGTCGAGCCAGGGCAGGGCGTGCTCGCGGTGCGACACCGGGAGCACGGCGAGGCGCACCGGAAGATCGAGCCAGGGCCAGGCGAGAGCCGGCTGGACGTGACTCTCGACGGCAAAGGGTTCCGGGAGATCCGTGGCCGGGTCCTGGATGCCGGAGGCGAGCCGCTCGCCGGGACCCTGGTCGAGCTGCTCCATCCCCTGCTCGGCGCCAGCGCCTACACGGCCGGAGACGGCTCGTTCGTCCTGGACTACAACCAGCGGGCACTCGGCGGGATGGACGGATCGGCCCGGGTCCAGGCCACCGCAAAGGGTCATCAACCCGCGGTCGAGGACGTGATCCTGGCCGGCTCCTCCATGGACGGCCTGGAGTTGAGGATGGAGAGAGGCTTCGCGATCACCGGCCGCATCCTCGGGCTCGAGCCGGGCCAGGACCCCCGGTCCGTGTCCGGCCAGGCCCGGCGAGGCGGCGATTCACAGCCGGGCACCTTCGTTTTCGCGGGGAGCTACCGGATCGAAGACCTCGGTCCCGGCACGTGGGAGGTGAGTGCGAGCGCCCACCCCTGGCAGAGCACCGGGCGGGTGGACCTGGACGGCTTCTCCGACGAGGCGGTGCTCGACCTGGAGGTCCCCCGCCTGTCGGAGGTCCGGGGCCGGACGCTCGGCCCGGACGGCGCGCCGGTTCGGGGCGTCCGTATCCTTTTCCAACCGCTCCCGCCCGTCCCGGCGCACTTTTCGCCCTCCAGTTTCTCCGGAGCGGACGGCTCGTTCACGCTGAGCCTCCCGGAGGGCCTCTACGAGGTGGTCGCGGACGCTCAGGGCCTCTCCCATACCCGCCTGGAGCAGCCGCTGGAGGTGAACGGCCCGATCAGCGATCTGGAGATCCGCCTCCGGACGGGCACCGTCCTCCACGGCCGGGTCCCGGGCCTGCGACCCGGCGAGGCGAGCGCCAAGATCTCCGCCAACAGCGGACTTGCCACCCGGTGGGCCGACACCGGTCCGGATGGACGCTACCGCCTCCCGGACCTCGGACCGGGAGAGTGGACGGTGACCGCGATGTTGCACCAGGAGAGAGTCCGGCGGACCGGCGAGGGCCGCATCCGCCTCCAACCCGGCGAGGGGGACGCGATACTGGACCTCGACCTCGCCTTGGGAGACCTGAGCCTCTCCCTCGCCTTCTCGAGCGGCGAAGAGCCGGTCTCCGCCTCTTTGACGCTCCTGCGAGCGGACGGCACCCCGGTCATCGAAGGACCCTGGCTGGACAACGAAGACTCGTTCCGGTACACGAGCCTCCGGCCCGGGCGATACAGGCTCCAGATCCAGGACAACCTCCACGGCCGCCGGATCGAGCGGGGGATCAACCTCGCCTCGGACATGGAGGTGGTGATCGATCTGCGAGAGGAACGGTAGGAGTCCGCGATGTTTTTCTCCGTCTCCATCCCTGCTTCTCCTCCTGATGCCCTCCTCTTCCATTTCAGGAACCGAAAGCCTGAGGGGCCGGGTCCGCGACCCCGAGGGCTGGCCGATCGCCGGCTCGAGGACGGAACGCTCCGTTTCGACCGGCTGGGGGCGGGGAGCTATCGGATCCAGGTGCGGGATCGGGAAGACCGGGGGCGCGCGGAACAGGCCGTGGAGCTTGGGTCGGACATGGAAGTAGTGGTGGAGGTCTCGCCGCGATGAGCGGAACTTCAGGAGATCGCAGAGAGGCGACCCCATGGGCCGCCCCTCGAGACATCCGTCGTCGGGATCGGGGATCTACCGTCCGCCGCGCCGCCCGCCGTAGAACCGGTCCTCGTCATACAGGTCGAAGTCGCCGGATGCCTTGCCTGACATCCAGCCTGGGCCGGACCTCTGTTGCAGGTCCGCTTCGAGATCCGGGGTCAGCTCCCCGTGGCGGTAGGCCGGCAACGAGAAGGCCTCTTCCGCTCGCAGGCCCGCCAGGTGGACCCGGTCGTCTCCCGGCGTCAGCCGGCCCAGGCCGACGGGGATCAGAACGTGGCGGTCCTCCGTTCGGGCGATTCCCTCGTCCAGCCGGCCGGTGATGGGGCGCTCCTCCCGCGAGAAGAGCGGTCCCGACGCGGCGGCGGAAAGGGCGTCCGGTCCCACGGACTCATTGACCACGTTCCTGTCCGGGCGATGAATGCCCTCGTCCAGCCGGCCCGTGACGCCCTCGGACGTCCGGACGACTCCGGGACCTTCCTGGGCGCCAGTGTCCGCCAACCCGACCGTCTCGGCCCCGGCCATGGGTTGTCCCTCCGGTCCCAGGGGCTCCCGTCCGCCTTCGCGGAGGGAAGTGCCGGAAGCGAGATCGCGGTCCAGCTCCACGTCCAGATAGCGGACCCGCTGCGAGCCGGTGTCCACCAGCAGGTCGTGGACCCGGCCGAGCGTCCGTCCGTCGCTCCCCACCACCTCCCAGCCCCGGACATCCGGGTCACCGCTCGTAATCCTGTGATTGTGGAGGTCGCTCAGCGGAACGAGCCGCCCCTCGGCGGCCTCCGCCGTCGCGGTGCCAGTGTGCTGCGTCTCGTGGTCCCTCATGCGGCGTCTCCTTCCTGGTCGAAGTTGCTGCCATCCCGCAGGGACGCGATTGCAAGGTTCGAGCCGGGAAGGAGGTCCGAAGCCCACGTTTCGAGGCGCTCCCCTACGCGATCGTCACCTCATCGCACAGGAACACGTCCTGGATCGCGCGGAAGATCTCGACGCCCTCCTTCATCGGGCGCTGGAAGGCCTTGCGGCCGGAGATGAGGCCCGCGCCGCCCGCGCGCTTGGCGACCACCGCCGTGCGCACGGCCTGACCGAGGTCGCCCTCCCCCTTCGACTCGCCACCGGAGTTGATGAGGCTCACGCGGCCCAGGTAGCAGTTCGCCACCTGCCAGCGGTTCCAGTCCACCGGGTGATCGCCCACCAACTCGCTGTAGACCTTCGGGTGAGTCTTGCCGAAGTTGAGGGCGGTGTAGCCGCCGTTGTTGGTCGCCTGCTTCTGCTTGACGATGTCGGCCTCGATGGTCACCGACAGATGGTTGGCCTGGCCGGTCAGGTCCGCAGAGGTGTGGTAGTCCACCCCGTCCTTCTTGAAGGCGTTGTTGCGGGTGTAGGCCCAGAGGACAGTCGCGAGCCCCAGCTCGTGGGCGCGGTAGAAGGCTTCTGAGATCTCCACGATCTCCCGGCCCGCGTCCTCGCTGCCGAAGTAGATCGTGGCGCCCACGGCCGCCGCGCCCATGTCCCAGGCCTGCTCCACCTGGCCGAAGAGGATCTGCTGGAACTGGTTCGGGTACGTGAGCAGCTCGTTGTGGTTGATCTTGACGATGAACGGGATCTTGTGCGCCCACTTGCGAGCCACCGAGCCCAGGACGCCCACGGTGGAGGCCACGGCGTTGCAGCCAGCCTCGACCGCCAGGCGGACGATGTTCTCCGGCTCGAAATAGATCGGGTTCGGCGCGAAGGAGGCCGCGCCCGAGTGCTCGACGCCCTGGTCCACTGGGAGAATCGAGAGATAGCCGGTGTGGGCCAGCCGGCCGCTGCCGTAGAGGCGCTGCAGGTTCACCAGCACGCCCGGCTTGCGGTCCGACGTGCCCCAGGCCCGGTCCACGTGGTCGGGGCCGGGGAGCATGAGCTGGTCTTTGGTGATGCCCTTGCAGGTATACGAAAGGAGGTTCTCCGCCTCGTCGCCCAGGAGCTCGACGATGCGGTCGACGGTGCTGCTTCCGGTGCGTTCCATAATCGCCATAGAGGACCTTCCTCCCTAGAGTTCTTTCGGATGGGGCACGCCAGGGCGGCCGCGCGGTATGGTATCAGCCCGCCGGCCGCACACGGAGTTCTGGGAACGGAATTTCATGCAATGACCACGCCCAAACGGTTCCACCGCGTGCGCGCCGCCCTCGACCGCCGGCAGCCGGACCTCACGGTGCTCATGGAGGACGTCCAGGTCGAGCGCAATTTCGCGGCCATCCTGCGGAGCTGCGACGCCGTGGGCGTCTTCGAGGCGCACGCCGTATGGCCGGGGGGCCGGCTCAAGATCTCCCGGCCCGCCTCCGGGGGAAACCGCAAGTGGATGGCGGTCCGCAAGCACCGGACGCTGACCACGGCCCTGGCCCACCTGCGGGAGCGGGGTTTCCGCATCCTGGCAGCCCATCCCGACCCGCAAGCCACGCCCTTCCGCGAGGTGGACTACACCCTGCCCACGGCGATCCTCGTGGGCAACGAGGACTACGGCGTGACCGAGGAGGCCCTGCGTGCCGCGGACCTCACGGTGACGATCCCCATGGAAGGGATGGGCACCTCGCTCAACGTCTCCGTGGCCACCGCCCTCCTCCTCTTCGAGGCCCAGCGCCAGCGGCAGGCGGCCGGTCTCTACGAGGGCGGCCCGCGGCTGGACCCGGAGACGTACGCCCGGACCCTTTTCGAATGGGCCTATCCCGAGATCGCGGCGCACTGCCGCAAGCGGAAGGTGGAGTATCCTCGCCTGGGGCCGGAGGGGGAGATGCTGGATTCGCTGCCACGGTAGGCGGGGCTTACTCCACCCGTGCCGCCCGCAGGATCGCACCTGCCGACCGGTCCACATCGTCCTCCGTCGTGGACCAGTTGGAGACCGAGATCCGCATCGCCGCCATGCCGTGCCAGACGGTGCCGCCGAGCCAGCAGGTGCCGTCCGCCTGGACGCGGGCGATGACCTCACGGGTGAAGGCGTCGTCGATTCCCCCGTCTCCTTTGCCGGGCGGAGTGAAGCGGACGAGGACCTGATTGAGGACGGTGTCGTTCAGGACGTGGACGCCGGGTTGATCCCGCAGTCGGTCTCCGAACCGGCGGGCCAGGGCGCAGCAGCGCTCGATCAGCTCCCGGACCCCGGTCCGGCCGAGGGAGCGGAGGGCGGCGTAGACGGTGAAGCCCCGGGCACGGCGGGAGAACTCGGGAACCCAGTCGAACGGGTCCCGCTCCCGGCCTTCGGTCTGGGCGAGGTAGGAGGCGGTGATCGTCATGGACGCCCGGTGCGAGGCCGGATCGTTGACCAGGACGATCCCCGAGTCGTAGGGGACGTTCAGCCACTTGTGGGCGTCCGTGGCCCAGGAGTCCGCCTTCTCGATGCCGCGGGCGAAGGGAGCGAGGTCCGGGCTCACCCGCGCCCAGAGGCCGAAGGCGCCGTCCACGTGGAGCCACCCCCCGCGCTCGTGGACCGCATCCGCGATCTCGTCCAACGGGTCGAAGGAGCCGGTGTTCACGTTCCCCGCCTGGGCGGAGACGATGAGCGGCCCGCGGCAGGAGGCGAGGGTCTCCCGAAGGGCATCCGCCCGCATCCTGCCCTGCTCGTCGCTCGCCACCTTCTTGACCCTCTCCCGCCC
>DASQEB010000647.1:0-7002 GCA_035633875.1 Thermoanaerobaculia bacterium | reverse complement strand
AGGACGTGCCCTTCGAGAAGCTGGTCGAGGAGCTGCGCCCCGAGCGCACCCTCAGCCATGCTCCCATCGTCCAGGCCATGCTCTCCTTCCGCGCGCCCGCTGGTGCCGCCCGCTTTCCCGGGCTCGCCCTGGAGCCCGTCGAGGGCGAGGCCCGGGCCGCCAAGTTCGACTTGACGCTCGGCCTCGCCGAGACGGACGGCGGTCTGTCCGGCAGCCTCGACTACAGCCGCGACCTCTTCGAGCCGGAGACCCTGGACCGCCTGGCCGGGCACCTGCTCGTCCTGCTCCACGGCATCGCCTCCGCGCCCGACGCGCGCCTCGCCGACCTGCCGCTCCTGACCGCCGCCGAGCAGAGCCAGCTCGCGGTCTGGAACCAGACCGGCCGCTCCGTGCCGCGCGACGTCACCGTCGTCGATCTGGTCGAGGACCGCGCCCGGTCCACGCCGGGGGCCCTGGCAGTCGCGGACGGCAACCTGCGGCTCTCCTACGGCGAGCTCCACGAGCGGGCCGCGAGCCTGGCGCGCACCCTCTCCAGCCTCGGCGCCGGACCCGAGACCCGGGTCGCCGTCTGCATGGAGCGCTCGGCCGAGATGGTCGTGGCCCAGCTCGCCGTGCTGCGGGCCGGCGCCGCCTATGTGCCTCTCGATCCGGCCTGGCCGGCCGAGCGGCTCCGCCTCCTGCTCGACGATGCCGGTGCCCCGATTCTCCTCACTCAGGAGAGGCTCCTCGCGAATCTCTCCTCCCAGGCTCCCCGGGTGCTGGCCCTCCCTTCGGGCGGAGGCCTCCCGGCCGCCGGAGCCGCCCGGTGTCCCGCGGTACGGCCCGGCGGCTGCGCCTACGTGATCTACACCTCGGGCTCCACCGGCCGGCCCAAGGGCGTCGCCGTGGAGCACCAGACGCTGCTCAACCTGATCCTCTGGCACCTGGACGAGTACGGGCTCCGCCCGGACGACCGCACCACCCTCGTGGCCAGCCCGGCGTTCGATGCCTCGGTCTGGGAGGTCTGGCCGACCCTCGCCGCCGGAGCGAGCCTCTGGATCCCCGGCGCGGAGATCCGTTCCGAGCCCTCCCGGCTCGTCGCCTGGATCGCCGGATGCGGCATTACCGTCAGCTTCCTTCCCACGCCGCTGGCCGAGGCCGTCCTCCAAGAGACCTGGCCGGACGGCGCGCCCTTGCGATACCTGATGACCGCGGGCGACCGGCTCGGCCGCCGGGCGCCGGAGGGCTTCCCCGCCGTCCTGGTCAACCTCTACGGCCCCACCGAGAACACGGTCGCGGCCACCGCGGCGGTCGTGGAGCCTCACGGGACGGGTCTGCCCTCGATCGGATGGCCGATTGCCAACGTAGAGGCCCATGTGCTCGATCGCCAGGGGGCCGTGCTGCCCGTGGGCGTCCCAGGAGAGCTCCACCTGGGTGGCGGTGCCCTGGCCCGCGGCTATCTCGACCGGCCCGCCCTCACCGCCGCCGCCTTCATTCCCGATCCGTTCTCCGGAATCGCGGGAGCCCGGCTCTACCGCACTGGCGACCTCGTACGGCGGCGGCCTGACGGCGCACTCGACTTCATCGGACGCATCGATCATCAGGTCAAGGTGCGTGGCGTCCGTATCGAGCTCGGCGAGATCGAGGCAGTCCTCCTCGCCTGCCCGGGCGTGCGCCAGGCCGTGGCCCTGACCCGGCAGGCAGCCACGGGTCCGATGCTCGTGGCCTACGTGGCCCCGGACGATCTCTCGGCTGCGGCGCTCAAAGCGGATCTCGCCGCGGTGCTCCCGGACGCCATGGTCCCCACGGCGTTCGTGGTGCTATCCGAGCTCCCGCTGACGACCAACGGCAAGGTGGACCGGGCCGCGCTGCCAGACCCCACGATCGGAGTGGACATCTCCGAGACGCCCCGCACCCCCGCCGAGCAGATCGTGGCCGGGATCTGGGCCGAGCTCCTCGGCGCCGAACGGTTCGGCCGCGGCGACGACTTCTTCGCGCTGGGCGGGCACTCCCTGCTGGCCGCGCGGGCCCTGGCCCGCGTCCGCGATGCCTTCGCGGTCGATCTGCCGCTGCGCGCCTTCTTCGAAGCTGCGACGCCCGCCGCGCTGGCCGAGAGAGTCGACGAGCTGCGCGCGGCCTCCCGAGGCTTCGCGCTGCCGGCGCTGCAACCGGTTCCGCGCGGCGGCGACCTCCCCCTCTCCTTTTCCCAGGAACGGCTCTGGTTCCTGGAGCAGCTCGCTCCGGGGAGCGCGGCCTATCACATTCCCACCGCCGTGCGGCTCCGCGGCGCACTTTCCCCTGAGCTGCTCGGACGCAGCCTGACGGAGGTCGCGCGCCGCCACGAAGCGCTCCGGACCTCCTTCCCCGCCTCCGGCGGCCGGCCGGTCCAGCGCATCGCGCCCGACCTCTCCCTCGCTCCGCCGCGGGTAGACCTGTCGGGCCTGGCGCCGGAAGCCCGGGAGCGCGAGGCGCGCCGGCTCACGTCCGAGGAGGCGGCTCGGCCCTTCGATCTCGAGCGGGGACCGCTCGCCCGTGCCGTGCTCCTGCGGCTCGACGGCGCCGAGCACCTGCTCCTGCTGACCCTCCACCACATCGTGGCCGACGGCTGGTCCATCGAGGTCCTGCTGCGCGAGCTGGCAGCCCTCTACCAGGGCTCACCTCTGCCCGATCTGCCCGTCCAGTACGCCGATTTCTCTGCCTGGCAGCGCGCGTGGCTCTGCGGCGACCTCCTCGTCCGCCAGACCGCCTGGTGGCGCGAGCGCCTCGCCGGGGCCCCCGCGGTCCTCGAGCTGCCCGCCGAGCACCCCCGGCCGCCGGTGCCGAGCGGGCGCGCCGGGTGGCGCCCCGTGCACGTGCCCGCGGACCTGACGCGGGGGCTGCAGGCTCTCGGCCGCCAGGAGGGGAGCACCCTGTTCATGGTCGTGCTCGCCGGCCTCGACGCCCTCCTCCACCGCTACACCGGCCAGGAGGACCTCGTCGTGGGCACTCCCGAAGCCGGCCGCGACGCCCTGGAGACCGAGGGCCTGATCGGGCTCTTCGTCAACACCCTGGCCCTGCGCGTGCGCCTCACCGGCGCACTCCCGGCCCGCGCTCTGCTCGCCGCCGTGCGCTCGACCGTCCTGGACGCTCACGACCATCGGCATCTCCCCTTCGAAAAGCTGGTCGAGGAGCTGCGGCCGGAGCGCAACCTCAGCCATGCCCCGATCGTCCAGGCCATGCTCGCCTTCCAGAGCCGCACCGGTGCGGCCCGCCTCCCCGGGCTCACTCTGGAGCCCGTCGAGAGCGAAGCTCCGGCCGCCAAGTTCGACCTGATGCTCGGCCTCGCCGAAACGGAAGACGGCCTGGCTGGCGGCCTCGAATTCAGCCGCGATCTCCTCGAGCCCGCGACCGCGGATCGCATGGCCAGGCATCTGCTCGTCCTGCTCCGCGGCATCGCCTCCTCGCCCGACTCGTGCCTCGCCGATCTACCCATGCTGACCACGGCGGAGCGCGCCCAGCTCCTCGTGGAGTGGAACGAGCGGGACACCGCGCCGCCGGCCGGCCCGTGTCTGCACGAGGCATTCGAGATCCAGGCTGCCCGCACTCCGGACGCGGTGGCGCTCTACGCCGGAACGGACCGGCTGACCTTCGACGCCTTGAAGCGACGGGCGGACCGTATTGCCCGCCGCCTGCGCCGGCTCGGTGTCGGTCCGGAGAGTCGGGTGGGGGTCTTCCTGGAGCGCTCGGCCGACCTCGTCGCCGGGCTCCTGGGCATCCTCAAGGCGGGCGGCGCCTACGTCCCCCTGGATCCCGCCTATCCGGCCGACCGCCTCGCCTTCATGCTCGAGGATGCCGGAGTCTCGGCGCTCCTCGTCCAGGAGAGCTTCCTGCCCCGCCTGCCGGAGGCGGCCGTGCCCAGGGTGGTCGTGGACGCCGCTGGCGATGCCAATGCGGACGCGGCGGCGGAGCCGCTCCCCCGGACCCTGCCGGGCAACCTTGCCTACCTGATCTACACCTCGGGCTCCACGGGCCGGCCCAAGGCGGTCGCCATCGAGCACGCCAGCGCGGCCGCCCTGCTGCGCTGGGCGCACGAGACATTCGACGCCGCAGAGCTCGCCGGAGTTCTCGCCGCGACCTCGATCTCCTTCGACCTGTCCGTTTTCGAGCTGTTCGTGCCGCTCTCCATGGGTGGTAGCGTGGTGCTGGCCGAGAACGCCCTGGCGCTCCCTTCACTCCCCGAGCGCGGCCGCGTGACACTCGTCAACACCGTGCCCTCCGCCATGGCCCATCTGGTCCAGACCGGCGGCCTTCCCCCCTCAGTGGTCACGGTGAACCTGGCCGGCGAGCCCCTGCCGGGTGCGCTCGTCGCGCGGATCTACGCGCAGGGGATCGTGCGGCGCGTGATGAACCTCTACGGACCCTCCGAGGACACCACCTACTCCACCGCCGCCTTCATCGCTCCCGGAAGCGGCAGCGAGCCCGCCATCGGCCGGCCTTTGCCGGGTACCCGGGCCTATGTGCTCGATCCGGCCGGGCAGCCGGTGCCCGTCGGTGTTCCGGGAGAGCTCTTCCTGAGCGGCGCCGGGCTGGCGCGCGGCTATCTGGGCCGCCCCGGGCTGACTGCGGAGCGGTTCGTCCCCGATCCGTTCGCGGCCGCTCCCGGAGCGCGCCTGTACCGCACAGGGGATCTGGTGCGCTTCATGCCCGACGGCCAGCTCCAGTTCCTCGGCCGCATCGACCACCAGGTGAAGGTGCGCGGTTTCCGCATCGAGCTGGGGGAGATCGAGGCGGCCCTGCGGGCCCATCCCGAGGTTGGCGAGACCGTGGCGCTGGCGCGGCGAGATGGCGGCGACGCGCGGCTGGTGGCGTACGTGACCCCGCGGCCCGGCCGTCCGGCGCCGGAGGCGCGGTCCCTGCGCGAGCATCTGCGGCGGCGGCTGCCGGAGTTCATGGTCCCTGCGGCCATCGTGCTCCTCGACGCACTGCCGCTCTCCCCCAACGGCAAGGTGGACCGCAAGGCCCTCCCCGCCCCGGCGACGTCTGTCGACGTAAACCCGGAGGCGCTCCTCACCCCTACCGAAGAGATTCTCTCCGGGCTCTGGAGCGACCTGCTCGCGGTCGAGCGGCCTCCCGCTCCCGGCGACGACTTCTTCGAGCTCGGCGGCCATTCGCTCCTCGCCACCCGCATGCTCGCCCGGCTGTGGCAGATCTTCGGGGTGGAGCTGACGGTGCGCAGTCTGTTCGAGGCCCCCTCGTTGGGAGCGCTCGCCCGCCGCATCGACGAGGAGCTGCGGGCTCGCGCCGGCTCGCCGCCACCGCGCCTCACGGCCGTGCCCCGGCAGGGCCCGCTGCCGCTCTCCTTCGCGCAGCAGCGCCTCTGGCTGATCGACCGGCTGCAGCCGGGCAACGTGGCCTTCAACATCCCCATCGCCTTCCGGCTGGAAGGGGACCTCGATTCCGCGGCCCTGCAGCAGGCCCTCGACCGCATCGTCGAGCGGCACGAGACCCTGCGGACCACCTTCTCGACCCACGAGGGCCAGCCGGTGCAGATCCTCGCGGCGCCGGCGCCCGTGGCCCTGCCGCGGATCGACCTGACGGGCCTCCCGAAGGAGCTGCAGGACGAGGAGCTCCGGCGCCAGGCCACGCGGCTGGTACGGCAGCCGATGGACCTCGCGCGGGGCCCCCTTCTCAAGATCGCGCTCCTGCGCCTGGGCGAGAGGGAGCACGCCCTCGTTGCGGTCATGCACCACGTCATCTCAGACGGCTGGTCCACGGGGAACTTCATCCGCGAGCTGACCGCCCTCTACGCGGCCCTCGTGACCGGCGAAGCGCCGGTCCTTCCCGAGTTGCCGGCCCAGTATGCGGACTTCGCCGCATGGCAGCGTGGCTGGCTGCGCGGCGAGGTGCTGGAGCGCCAGATCTCCTACTGGAAGAAGCGCCTCCAGGGCGCGCCGCCTGTCCTGGAGCTGCCGGCGGACCGTCTCCGCCCCGAGGTCCAGACCTTCCGGGGCGCCACCCTGGAAAGATCTCTCCCGACGGCGGAATCGCGGCTCCTGCACGGGATCTCCCGCCGCCAGGGCGCGAGCCTGTTCATGACGGTGCTGGCAGGATTCGCCATCCTGCTGCGCCATCTGGTGCAGCGAGACGACCTCGTGATCGGTACCGACGTGGCCGGCCGCAACCTCTCCGAGAGCGAGCCGATGATCGGGTTCTTCATCAATCAGCTCGCCCTGCGCCTGGATCTGAACGGCAACCCGACGTTCCTGGACCTGCTGGAGAGAGTCCGCGGCGAGGCGCTCGCGGGCTATGCCCACCAGGACCTGCCGTTCGAGATGCTCGTCGACGTCCTGAAGGTGGAGCGGAGCCTCCGGCACTCTCCCGTCTTCCAGGTCAAGCTGATCACGAACAACACCCCGCAGGGGGCTACCGGCCTGCCGGGGCTCTCCACCCGTCCAATCGTCCTCGAGACCGGGACGTCCAAGCTCGACCTCGTGGTCGCGCTCGCGGATGCGCCGGACGGGCTCCGCTTCGCGTTCAACTACAACACCGACCTCTTCGCTGCAGAAACGGCCGCTGCGATGGCAGAGCGGCTCGTGGCCGTGCTGCGCCACGCGGCCCACCGGCCCGACGCTCCTCTCGCCGAGATCGAGGAGGTCCTGCTGCAGTCCCAAAGGAGAAAGAAAGACATGGAAACCACCAAGCGCCGCGAGTCGAGCTTCGGCAAGTTCAAGCAGGTCAAGCCCAAGGCGGTGAGCTCGACGCCCGCCAACCTCGTCGAGATCGGCCCGATGCAGCCGGGGCAGGACCTCCCGCTCCTGGTGACACCCGCCACGCCGGACCTCGATCTCGCGGAGTGGGCCGCGGACCACCGCGAGTACCTCGACCGTGAGCTGCTCAAGCACGGCGCCATCCTGTTCCGCGGCTTCCGCATCGACTCGCCCGAGGACTTCGAGCGCTTCGCGCGGGCGGTCTGCACCGACCTCTTCAACGAAAACGGCGAGCACCCCAGAGAGACCGTGAACGGCAACGTGTACACGCCCGTCT
>DASQEB010000646.1:0-2082 GCA_035633875.1 Thermoanaerobaculia bacterium | reverse complement strand
CGCCAAGGGGCCGAAGTCGGAGCCCGATCCGATCTTCTACTTCGGCGGCGGTCCGGGCGAGGGCGTCGCTGCCTACGCCCAGTTCCTCGCCGGGGACCCGGCGTTCAAGGAGATCCGGCAGAAGCGGGACATCGTCCTGATCGACCAGCGGGGCACCGGCCGCTCCAACCCTCTGGAGTGCACGATGTACGGCGATCCGGTGGACTTCCAGAAGGTCGCCGGGGACGCCTTCCCCCCGGATGCGGTCCGCGCCTGCAAGGCCGAGTTGGAGAAGCGGGCCGACCTCCGGCTCTACACGACGGCGCTCGCGGCGGACGACTTCAACGAGATCCGGGATTGGCTGGGCTACAAGAAGATCGATCTCTACGGCGGCTCCTACGGGACGCGAATGGCCCAGGTCTACCTGCGCCGCCACCCGGAGACGGTCCGCACGGCCACCCTGATCGCTGTCGCTCCCACCAACGTCTATCTGCCCCTGACGCACGCCTACGCCGGCAAGCGGGCGTTGGACCTGCTCCTTGCCGAGTGCCATGCCGATGCTGCCTGCCGCGCCGCCTTTCCCGATGTCCGCAAGGAGCTGGACGCCGTGCTCGCGAGGGTGGAGCAGGGGGTGGTCGTCCCGGTGACCAACACCCGGACGGGGGAGAAGGTCGAGGTCCGACCCTCCCGGGGGCTGGTGGCCGAGGGCATCCGCTTCCTGATGTACGGTCCGCGCGGGGGGAGCCTTCCCCTCCAGATCCACCGGGCGTACCAGGGGGACCTGGGCCCGCTCGTCCATATGGCGATCGAGCGCCGGCTGGACCTCGACGAAGCCCTCTACATGGGGATGCTCTTCTCGGTGACCTGCGCGGAGGACATCCCCTACATCACCGAAGAGCTGACCCGGGAGAAGACGGCCGGGACCATCCTGGGCGACTACCGAATCCGCCAGCAGAAGGCGGTCTGCGAGGTCTGGCCCCGCGGCGCGGTGCCTGAGGACGTCCACGAGCTGGTCCGCTCGGACGTGCCGGTCCTCCTGATCTCCGGCGAGTGGGACCCGGTCACACCCCCCGAGTTCGGCGACGCCGTGGCCAAGCAGCTCCCCAACAGCCTGCACGTGGTCGTGCCCAAGGGGAGCCACGGCGGCGCCGGCAAGTGCACGGACGACCTGATCGCCCGCTTCATCGAGCAGGGCTCCGTCAAGGGGCTCGACCCCTCGTGCGTGAAGGACTACCCCGGGCCGCGGTTCATGGTCAAGTAGCCACGCCCGCCCGGGGGTCCCCGCGGATTTACTCCCCCTCCATCACCTTCTCCCGCAGGATCCGGCCGGCCCGCTCCACGGCGAGCGGGCCGGCGGCGTGCAGGAGGATGGCGAGGGACTCCGGGCTGCGCACGAACCGCTCCATGATGTTCAAGCCGAAGGCCCAGTCCTCGTCGAAGAGATCCAGCCAGCCCGCCGGCTCGCCGTGGCGCAGCAGGGGGAAGCCGCCGTTCCAGCGCTCCTTGCCCAGAACGTAGAACGGCTCCCGCCCGAGGAAGGGGCGGATCGCTGCGGCGAGCAGCGCCGTGGCCCGCTCGCGGAACTGGGCGGCCGGCGCATCCCCCCACTCGAACCGCTCGCCCCGGCGCCAGAGGCCGAAGGCCTCGCGGCCGTCCGCGGTGGGGAAGGGGCTCACCTCCCAGGGGCCGGCGACGTCCGCTTCGCCAGCGGACGGGGGCTCGTCCTCCGCCTCGAAACGGCGCAGGAACTCCTCCGAGAAGGCGTTGCGGAAGATGGCGGTGGTAGGATCTTCATGATCACGCATGGGACATGGCCTCCTGTGCGCGGTTGGGGCCCGGGCGAGGTGACGGCTCGCCCGGGCCGTTTTCTTTTTCTGCCGGCGGCGCCGGCGGCGGCGACTTATGCCCTACTTTCGCCATGCTAGGCGAGGAGAGAGGGAAAGTCAAGCCCGAAATGCGAGCCGCGCCGGCCGCCGCCGCCGGCGCCTGATTTGACGGACCCCCACGCGGGGACCGATACTTTCTTCAGCCGTCGCAGAGCTTAAAGAGGATTGGCAGAGCGGGCCCGAACCCTGGGTGGTGCGGAGACTTGGAGCGCGACGG
>DASQEB010000645.1:0-8084 GCA_035633875.1 Thermoanaerobaculia bacterium | reverse complement strand
TGGGTGTGGGCGGGGGTGAGGGCCGCCCCGCAGGGGCGGAGCCGTCCCCGCCGTAATACCGTCCCACCACCCCTTCCGCCTTCCGCCCCATGAACTGGAAATCCGCCCGCTGGCCGCTGTCGGTGCCGGCGCTGCTGAACGCCTTCCAGACGAACGTGCCGGCGAGCCAGGGCCGCCGGCCGAGGGCGTCGAAGAGGACCTCGTAGGCGAGGGCCTGGTCCTCCTCGGAGTACTCGCCGCCCTCCTCGTGGGGGCTCACCCAGGCCCCCCGGTGCGCCGCGAAGCCCACCTCGGTGAGGAGAATCGGCTTGCCCCAGCGGCGGGACGTGGCGGCGAACCGGTCGACGATCTGCCGGGCGCCCTTCTCCAACTCGGCGCGGGAGGCCTGGGGGGAGGACGACAGCGGGAAGTAGGCGTCCACGCCGATGAAGTCCAGATCGTCCCAGAACGCGACGTGCTCCAGATCGCCGTACCAGTTGGCGGCGTAGGTCAGCGGCCCGGGGAAGAACGTGCGGACCGCGTCGATCAGGTCCCGCCAGTCCTTCTCCCGGGGGATGGTCTTCGACAGCTCGACCCCCACGCAGAAGGAGTCCGCCCCCGCCCAGCGGGCCAGCATCGCGTGGTGGAGGACGTACCGGCGGTAGACGTGCCACCAGCGGGCCCAGTCCTCCTCCGTCTTCATCTCGATGTCCCCCGACCAGGAACCGTGCCTGACCCAGATGTGCGGCTTGTAGAGGACGTGAAGCCCCCGGGCTCGGGAGAGGCGGGTGGCGTGGATCAGGCCGATGTCCGTCTCGCTCCCGGGGCTGTCGTTCAGGAAGCGCAGCTCCGGCCGGTCCGGCCCGGGCTGGGAGGCGAAGGGCATGAGGGACACGGCGTTGGTGCCAAGACTCTCCAGCTCCGCCAGCGGCCGGGCGATCGAGGGAGAGTGATAGCCGCGCTCCAGGCCGATGGCCATGGCGAAGGAGACGCCTTTGAGGAACCCTTTCGGAACGCTCGCCTTCCTCTCGGGCCGGACCCGCGCGGTCTGCGGCTCGATCCCCTTCAGGATCTCCCCCACCCGGCCCGCTTCCGGCACCCGGGCCAGCTTCTCCGCAAGGGTGCTCCCGGGGAGACGGTCCACCACCGCGGCCGCGGCCGGAGACCAGAGGACCTCCGAAGCGTCCGAAGCCTCCTCTCCGGCCAGGATCTGCTCCGCCTCGGGGAGGACCCGGGCGGCGGCGAGGAGGGGAAGCCACTCCGGCCAGGGCTTTCCGTACCAGTCCCAGGAGAGCCACAGGGAGGCGCCCCGGGCGAGCCCGGGCGGGAGCCTGTTCGCGATACCCGCCCGCGCCAGGAGCACGCCGGCCAGGGCGTGGCGGTACGCCGCGACGTCGTCCGGGTGATAGACGAGATGGAGATCCGCCCCCTCCCCCCGCACCGCCTCGCCGATCTTTCCCGTATACCGGCCCTGGGTGACGTGGTCCGTCTCGACCATCACCGTCACCGGCGAGGTGACCGCGACCGGTACCTTGGGCGCCATCTCCCCCGCCGCCCGGTCGAGCTCGGCGGCTAGGCGGGCCATCTCGGGTCGGTCCTTCTCCCCCGGCGGCACGAGCAGGACGACCCGCTCGCCCGCAATCCGCGCCAGGGCGGCGAGCGCCTGCTCCCGCGCGGCGAAGTCGTCCCGCTCCGTGGCGCGGTCAATTCCCCAGGTCCCGTCCTCCCGCTTCGCCCACCGCCCGTTCCGCGCGAGGTCTTGGGTCTCCTGGAGGATGTAGTCCACCGCCAGGGGAGGTCTCCGCGGCCCGCCCTCGAAATCCATGAGGCTGGAGCTGAGATTCAGCAGAATGTGATTCCCGAGGGAGACCACCTCGTCGGGAGTCCGGCCCACCACGAGCCAGGTCTCCTTCTCCGCTTCCGGGATCCGCGCCGCCAGCGTGAAGCCGCGCCCCGGGTACCGGGTGCCGTCGAGCACCACGGCCTCCCCGCCGATCTCGACCGGCAACCCTTTGACCAGCGCCGCCGTCCCCGAGCTCGCGGGGAGCGTCTCGATCACCACGACCGCATCCCCCGCCGCCTGCGGCCCCATGTCCACCCGCAACCCCTGGAGGCCCGGCAACAACCGGCGGAAGAAGTACCCCTCCCGGAGAAGCGCCGCGAGAGGCTCCGTCGTGCGGATCGCGAGGACCTTGGAGACGGCGGGCGGGGCGGGGGGAGGAGGGGAGGACTCCTGCGTGGCGCCCACCTTGGCGTCCCCGGCACAGGCGAGGGAGACGGCGAGGAGGAGGGGGGCGAGGGCGAGGAGGGCCCCGCGAAGGACCATCTACCCACCCCCCGCCGGCTTCTCCGGCGCCTGCGGCGGCTTCGGCGGCAGCGGGTTGGTCACGTCGAGGACGACCTTCCAGGCTCCGTCCGGCTGTTTCTTCCAGATGCGCATGTAGGCCTCTGCGTCGACCCAGGCAGTCTGCGGGCCGTTCTCCCGGCGCTTGATCAGCCCATAGGTGTAGCCGAGGTCGCCGGACTCGGCGATCCCCCCGCCCGTGGGCTCCCAGGTGAGCGGCTCGGCGTCGTTGCCCAGAGCGGCCACGATCGCGTCCCGGCCCAACGACGGGAAATGCCCCGTCCGGTGGAGCCGGGACTCCGCGGCGAGCGTCTCGGCATAGGCGGCCGTCGTCCCCTTCTCCGCCCGTTTCGCGAACGCCCGGTCCGCCGCGAGGAGCTCGTCCATCCCTGCCTTCATGTCCACCTTCTTCAGAGATCCCGCCTCGACCTTGGCCGGACGGGCCGGCGCGATGGAGGGCACGTAGCGACTGGCTGGCGCGTTGGTGGACGTGCCGGTGTCGAACACCGCCCGGTACGACCCGTCCGGCCGCCGCTTCCACATCGTGACGTAGAAGCCGTGCCGCACGTTGGGATCGTCCTTCCCCTTGACCCGGCGCTCCGAAGGGCCGGTCGTGTATCCCAGATCGCCCGCCAGGGAGACGTCCGCCTGGATGGGATACCACTTCAGGGTTCCCGGCGACTCCGGCCCGGAACGGATCAGTTCCTTGGCGGGCTTCGGCTCCGGCAGGAGCATGACGGCGTCGTCCGCCAGATACTCCACGAACGCCGCCTTGATCCCCTTCTCCGCCGCCATCTTCGCGAAAGCGTGCTCCGAGCCGACCACGGCGTCCAGGGCGGCCTGGCGATCGATCGTCTGGGCTGAAACCATGCCGGCAAGGAGGAGGAGCAGGGGGGTATGGACAGTCAGAGATCTCTTCATATCTCCCCTCGGGGAAGAAAACAGTCCAACAGGATGGTACTACGGGCTGGAGCCGACGCTCCTTCACGCGCGCCCGTCTCATCGACGTTCACGGCTGGCAGGGAGCCCAGGCCGTGGGGTGCATGGCGGGGGAAGCCTTCAGGTACAGCAGCGCGTCGAATTGCTCGGCCGGCACAAAGGCGCCGTCGGCAAGACCGTAGACGGCGCCCGGCTCGAGCAGGGACGGGTGGCTGCCCCGCGGGTCGAGGTCGACGAGCAGCGCTCCCTCCCCGAAGCCGCGGAGCACGTCCTCGACCGCCACCGCGCTCGGCACCGAGAGGTCCACCAGCCCGCAGCGGCCGGCAGGAACCCAATCCGCATAGACCTCGCTCGCGGTCAGCGCCACGGCCACATAGCGGCTCCCCAGCGCCTCGGAAAGATAGTTGCCCATCCCGGGCGTGCCGACGTAGGGGACCGCGTCGTACATGATGTGGCCGTTGTGGCCCCAGAGGGCCACGCGCGCATTGGGGAAACGCAGGTTGCGGATCGCCTGGGCCACGTAGGCCATGCCGCGTTCGCGGGCGTTGTAGGAGCGGAGGAAGTCCGTGGGGAGGAAGAAGAGCATCTCCTGCCAGGCCTGCTGGCCGACGAGGTGGATGCGGGCCCAGGCCAATTCCTCACGGGAGGTCCGCTGGGTGAGCGCCTTTTCGTTCACGTCGAAGAAGCCGGCGACCTCTGTCAGCGCCTCCTGGCACTGCTCGTAGAGCTCCGCGGGGAAGGGCTGCGCCGGCCAGAAGGTTTCCACAACGCCGTCGCAGGTCTGGATACCTTGGATCCAGGGGTGGTCGGCTCCGAAGCCGATCTTCTCCAGGTAGGCGATCAGGGTCCCGCCATTCCCCTGCGCCTGACGCTGGTTGTCGAAGCCGTAGAAATGGAGGCGGTCGCTGGGATTCGGATGGCTCCGGTTCCACTCGCACATCCACTGCAAGAGGTCCCCCACCTCGGCGGAGCGCCAGGGCCGGGAGAGCCCGTCGAGGAGGGTCGCCAGGTTCCCCTCGCAGGTCTGGACGTAGGCCACCAAGGGCTCGGCGTTGAGCCATGGAGTCTCGAACCCGAAGACGCGGAAGCCCATCTCCTCCACCAGGAAGCGGAAGACGCGGTGCTTGAGCTGGTAGAAGCCCCCGGAGGTGTGGAAGCTCTCACCAAGGCCGACGACACGGGCGGCGCCGACGATGCGGCGCAGGGGCTCGAGGTCGTCCAGCGGCAGGCTCGGGTCGAAGCCGTCGAGGCGATAGACGCCGGGGGCGATGGCGTCGGCAGGGCCGTTGCCGTCGTCGGCGACCGCAGCGACGGGCAGGATCAGAAGGGCAAGGACCGCAAGGACGAGGAAGCGGGCGGCGCCACTCTTCGGGCGGCGGGCGCGGGCAAGGCTCGGGCGTGAGGCGCACATACGGGCTCCTTCTCATTCGAGAGATCGAACCCACGATGGATTCCGGGGTTCGCAATCTTACCCGTGAGATGCAGGCCGCGGCTCCGAGGTTACAGAGAGCGCACTTTCCGTCGGATTCCACGAAGGTATATCCTCGCTAACCATGACAACGGATGCCTCTGAAGACCCCCGGTTGTCCAAGCTCACACAGATCTGCCTCGGGCTCCCCGAAGCAACGAGCGAGCGGAGCGGAGAGCATGCGACCTTTCGGGTCCGCAACAAGACCTTCGCGTATTTCCTGAGCAATCATCATGGAGACGGCATCGTTTCCGTCTGCTGCAAAATGGCTCTGGGCGAAAACGAAGAGCTTGCGAAGGCAGACCCCGAGAGGTTCTATCTTCCCGCCTATGTGGGGCCACGCGGCTGGGTCTCCCTACGCCTCGACCTTGGCAGGATCGACTGGAAGGAAGTCTCCGAGCTCGTGACCGGCAGCTACTGTCTGGTGGCACCGAAGAAGCTGGCCGAACTGGCCCGCTCGCATCCGTAGCCCGTGCAGCTCATTCAGAATCTTGCTGGGCTACGAGCTCTGCTGCGATTCGATCGAGCGCCTCGGCACGCTGGATCTCCCCATCGAGGAAGGGTTTCCAGTGCTTGAGGACGATCCTGTACTCGTCGCTCAAGGAGCCGCCGCGCGAGTACACGCGCTCGGCCACGGATCGATAGTTGTCGATCTCCTCACCGCTCAGCAGGGAGCGGAGGAGCTCCGGCGGTGTGGCGAACTGGATGGTGTGGGAGAGGCGGTCGGGCGGCTCGGCCCCGTGCTGGCGAAACGCGGCGCCGAGCTGGCCGAGAATTCGCTGCTCTAAGAAACTGGCGTGGGACACCTCGTGGAAGAGCATCTCCAAGCCCTCGAGACCCTTGTAGCTCACGCTGGAGATGGTCACCTGGTTCGGGCGGTTCGTCGTGTACCCGCCAGACCAACTGGCATAGGCCACGACGTCGACCCGGACCCGCTCCGGCGGCCACTCGCCACCGTAGGCTTGGGCGAGGCGCTCGGCGAGAACCGCCTCGTGGGACTTCAAGTCCTTCAACCGCTCCCGAATCCAGGTCATGTTGGTGGTGTGGTGCCCGGGCCACCAACGCCGACGGTAGACCGGCATGGCATCTTCCAACACCGTCCGAAGCTCGGCGTCGATGGTCTCCGGGCTGCCTGCGGAACAAGCGATCTCCGCCAACTGTCCCCGGAGGGCGATGAGGTCTCGATCGAATAGAAGGTCTCTGGCGACCAGCCGTTCGCGGTAGAAGCCCACCGCTCGCTCCCAACTCCGCCGTTCTCCTTCCTCGAGATCCCCAAGCTGTGCCTGCTCCGTCACTTCGACCGACCGGCGACGGTCCCCCGGCTGCCGCTCGGGCACGTTTCTGGCCCATTCAAAGAGGAAATGGTGGAGATTGATCCACGGATCGCTGTGGAAGACGAACCGCTCCGACTCGGCTCGGTGGCAGTCCCCCTCCGACGCCGGTTGCGCTGCCGCAGCCGGTCTACCCACGGAAGCGGGTGTACAACCAGAGAGGATCCCACTCGTAATTCCCAGGAGAAGCAGGAAGATCAGCGGGGACCGACGCCCCCCACCCACCCGGCCCTTCGTGCCTCCGTCTCGTAGCGTCTTCTTCATGAGGCCTCCCTAAGCGTCCAAGGACCCGCCCGGATGCGAGCATTATAGAGGACCGGTGGAGGTGTCTCAGGCGCACTCTCCGCTCCGGGTGGCACCTGGAGCCTCTCGCTGGGATCCGCCGGGCATCAGACCCGGAGGCGGATTTCCATTTCCAGGTTCAGCTATACTACGAGCGAGACGCCGGGACCGTTTGAATGCGCCGACAAGCTTGCCATCTGACACGTGTCGCGATCGTTTTGCTGTCCACCCTTCAGGCAAGAGCAAAAGCGAGGCGGCGTCCAGGTCAGCGCACAGCGTGCCACCCTTGAGAACGCCCCTCCAAGGCTATCAACCGGGAGTTCCGCTTGCACCCGCACCGCCAAGCCGGGACGGCGACGCTCCAGGATTGCAGGACGGCCTTCCGGACTCGGAACGCGGCCTGACAACCGATGTCGCGACGTTTCAAGCTTGAATGCGCTGCCTCAAGCTTGCGTCGCGCCCTGCCAAGCTCGAATGCCGCTTTTCAAGCCTGTATCGCGACGCTTCAAGCTTGAATCCGCCCCGGCAAGCTTGAGTGGTGGCCTTCCAGGCTTGAACCGCCGTCTTCGAGCTTACATCACGACGCTTCGAGCTTGAACCCGCTCCGGAAAGCTTGCTTCGCGGCCTTCTTGGCTTGAATGCCGGTCCTAAAGGTTGAACGGCCGCCGGCAAGCTCGAGCCGGACCATGCAAGCTTGGCGTCCGCTCCTCCAAGCTCGAAATCACGCCGGCAAGCTTGCGAGGAAACGGCTCAAGCTTGAACGGCTGCATTCAAGCTTGAGCCTGGGCTCTCGATGGAGAGAGCGCCTGATCGCGATGCTGATCCTCCTACAGTAGATTTCTTGTACAATTCGCAAGTAAAGAAGGGAGAGTCAATCCATGCACACATGCCAGAAAATCTTTCTCCTGCTCCTGCTTCTCAGTGGTCCCGCCTCTGCAGCGCAGCAAGGGGGATTCACGTTCACGAAGATCCTGGAGCAGTCGGGTTTCGGGGTGTTCGGGGGAGCCTCGCTCAACGATCAGGGAACGGCCGCGATCACCGTCAGGACTTTCGGAGTTGGAGACGCTGTCCTGGTCGGAGATGGCCGGACTCTCTCCATTGTCGCGGAGACGACCTCGGTCGGCTCCTTCGGCCAGGCCGCGATCACCAGCCGGGGCGACGTGATCTTCAGTGCGAGCTCCCGCGAAGGACGCAGGATCCTCCTCAGTCGCAAAGGCCGGCTTTCCACACTGGTCGATGTCCACGCACCCTTCGGGGTCCTCGGAGATCCGGTCGTGAATGGACGGGGGACCATCGCCTATTCCTCCGTCCTGCAGATGGGAGTCCGAGCCATCGTGTCCCTGGACCATGGGGAGACGACCACCGTCGCGACTCACCCGCGGGCTATCTTGGTGTTCGACATCAATCAGCGCGGACAGGTGCTCTCCATGACCGATCCCGGTCGCCCTACCTCGTCGGTCCTGATCGTGGGGGACGGCCGGACGACACGGATCGCCGCCGACGCTGCCGACCTTGACGGCGGATTCTTCCTCGAGGCCGTGATCAACGACAGGGGGACCGTCGCGTTCTCTGCGTTTTTGGGAGAGGAGGGGCGAAGGATCTATCTCGCCGACCCCCGGGGCGGGCTGACGCCCGTCATCACCAGCGATGGTCCCTTCGAGTCCTTCACGCTCGTGGCCCTGACCAACTCGGGAACGCCGGTCTTCGCGGCATCCCTGGACATGGGCGGGACCGGAGTCTT
>DASQEB010000644.1:0-38332 GCA_035633875.1 Thermoanaerobaculia bacterium | reverse complement strand
GGCGATCGATCGGCGCGCTACCGATCCTTCGACGGCCTGCCGATCCTTACGACGGGCTGGCGATCCTTCGGCAGCCTGCCGATCCTTCGACAGGCTGCCGATGCTTAATTTCCGCTGGCGATCGATCGGCGTGCTGCCGATCCTTCGACGGCTCGCCGATCCTTGTCTAAAAACGAAAACGCCCCCGTTGCCGGGGGCGTTTTTGCAGAGGAAGTGAGCTCTTATGCCTTGGGCTGGAAGGAGAGGTCGAGCGTGGCCGTGCCGTTGGGCTCGACGGTGACCTGCTGGGTCTGCGTGCCGAACTCTTCGTGCCAGGCTTCGATGGTGTAGTTGCCCGGAGGCAGCTTCTCGATGGTGAAAGTGCCGTCCTCGCCGCTCACCGCGTAGTAGGGGTGCGAGACCACGCCGACGTAGCCGTTCATCCAAGGGTGGACGTCGCACTTGATCGGGACCATGATCTCTGGCTTGTCGAAGACCTTGTCGAACTTCTGGTCCTGGAACGGCTGGCTCTGGTTGAACTCGGCGTTGACCGCCGGCAGGGCGTGGATGTTGTGCAGGGTCGAGTCGCTGTTCTTGATCTCCAGCGGTTGTCCGACCTGGATGCCCTGGACGTGGGGGAAGTACTGACAGCCCTTCTGGTCCAGAACCTTCTTCTCGGTCGGGGTCGGGAAGGTCTTGCCCTCGAGGCCGGTCTTCACGTAAACGAAGACGTTGGCCAGCTTGCCGTCCTTGGCCAGGACCTTCTCGGTCTCGACCGTCTGTTGGTGCAGAGCGGCGCAATTCGGGTCCGCGTTCATGGCGATGGCCGTGTCGGGGTCCGGCCCGGTGTAGTTGATCGTGCCGCTGATCGTGCCGGCGTTGGCCACGTCGGTCCCGGCCTCGGGCGCGGATTCCGCCGGGGCCTCGGACGACGCCTGCTCCTCTTCTCCGCCACCGCACGCCACCGTCCCCATGAGAGCGCCGCAGAGGGCGAGGAGCAACAGATATTTGTTCCTGCTCATGCAAAAGCCTCCTTGAAATGAGCTGCTTTCAGATCTACTCGTTGTTGATGCACCGGTCGGAAGGGACCGGCCGCGGCATTATGGCACAGCGGCCGGTCTCGTGGTGAAATCTTTCTCGCGGGCGCCGTCAACGCCCCGCCGCCCCCGCCGTGGTCACGGTCCCCCCGGTCGGGGCCTGCGCGGTGGGGGCCGGCGGCGGCGCCGCACGGCCACCTCCCGAGAGGCTCCAGATGTGGTCGCGCATCGCCGCCGTCACCTTGTCGACGTCCGACAGGTAGGCCTTGAGCTCCGCTTCGGAGGAGAAGTAGCGCAGCATCTGCTGCTTCTGGGCCGCGAAGTTGGGAGCGTCGATGGCCTGGGCGACGGGCGACATGAATTCCCCGGGCTGGGTCTCCGGGAAGTTGGAGGGCATGCGGGTGCCGGGCACCCACTTTTGCGGGTCCTTGATCCAGTCCGGCACCCAGTCGTGGCGCAGCCGGTCGTGGGCCAGGAGCAGCGAGGGCGCGAGGTCGGCCGTGGCCGCGACCACCGGACCGGACGGATGGCACTTGGCGCACTGGAACATGGCGAAGACGACGCCGCCCACCGCCAGGCTCCGCGGGTCTGGCGCGCTGGGCGGAGAGGCGAACGGCTGCCTCTTCTCGCGGGCGGTGAAGTAGGAGATGACGGCGTTGGCTTGGCTGTCCGTGAAGCCGAAGGTGGGCATGCGAACGTTGAGCCACGGCCGCATCGTCACCCGGCTGGGGTCGTGGAGATAGGCCCAGAGCCAGTCGGCCTGCACCCGCGCACCCTGGGCGGCGAGGTTGGGCGGGAGCATGGCCGGGTCTTTGATCAGGGACTTGATGGCGTGCCCGTGATCCTCGATCAGGTGGCAGCCCTGGCAATTGAAGCGGGTGATGAGCTTCCGGCCCTCGGCCAGGGCCGCCGTGCTCGGGTCGTTGCCGGCCCGGCGGGTAGCGATGGCCGACTCCCGGGTGAAGCCGAGGACGTTGGTGAGGACGGCCTTGGCCTCGCGCTCGCTGGCGCCGAAGTCCGGCATCTTCAGGAGCTCGTTGTAATCCTTGACGGCTTCCTTGTCCTTGTCCCACAGCCGCGGCCGGCGGACCTTGTGGTAGATCCAGTCGTGGCGGGTGTGGGCCACGTCGTGGACGTGGCCGAAGTCGAACTGGTGGACGGGCTTGGAGCCCTCCTGGGTGAGCTCGGTGCCGATGGGCTTGGTGTTCTCGAAGCCCGCGATGTCGTGGCAGCCGTAGCAGCCGTACTTGGCGACGGTCTGCTCGCCCAGGTAGACGTTGCGCTCAGCCTCCGACATGGCCGCGAGCTTCGCGTTGCTGCGCTCGACGGTGTTCAGGTTCTGGAGATAGCTGAGGACCAGCTCGTTCCTCAGTTCTTTCATCTCCTCATTGAACGCCGGCAGCCGGACGTTCTCGAACCGGGGATCCCGGCTGGAGAGCAGCCACGCGGTCAGGTCCGCGGCCTCCTGGTCGGTCAGCCGCAGGTCCGGCATGTTGGTGTCGGGATAGTACTGCTTGGGGTTCTTGAGCCAGTTGTAGAGCCAGCCGCGGCTGACCTTGCTGCCGGTGCGGACGAGGTTCGGGCCGTGGAGGCGGTTGATGACGGGGAAGAAGTCGTCGCGCTTGGCCTTGGCGTCGTTGATGTGGCAGCCGGCGCAGCCCACGGACTCGAAGAGAGCCTTGCCCCGGGCCGGGTCGCCCGCGGGCACGGCGGCGTTGTCATACACGGGCTTTTCGGACTTCGCCCAGAGGAAGGAGACGATGGCCGCCATCTCCACTTCCTGCCGCTTCCTGTTGATCGGCAGCTTCGTGTTCTCCTGGTGGAAGAAGTGGGGCATGAAGGTGGTGGGGTGGAAGTCGCGCGGCGATTCGATCCACTTGTAGGCCCAGCCCGGGTTGGTCTTGCCGGCGATCCGGGTGAGCGCCGGGCCCGCCTTGCGCAGCCCGGTGTAGGCCGGGTAGTTGATCGTGTGGCAGCCGTTGCACCCCATGTGGGTGATCAGCTCGCGGCCGACGTCCTGCGTCTCGGCCTTGGGCGTCCAGACGCCGCCGGCGTGGCAGGTGGCGCATCCGGCCTCGGAGGTCCCGGCGGGCAGGATGGGGGTCTCCAGGTACTGCTGCTTCTTCCAGTTGTACTTCTTTTCCCACTCCTTCTTCTGCTCGGGCGAGGTCGGGCTGTGGCCGGCACGGGCGAAATCGGTGGCGCGGTCGAGGCCGCCGTGGCAGATGGTGCAGCCGTACCGGGTGTAGGGATGGGGCGAGCCATCGCCCACGTAGAGGTCGAGGTTCGGGTGGGAGCGGAACGGCTCCTTCCACTCCTCGCCGTCGAAGCCCGGCCGGTTGGCCGCCACGTGGCACGTCATGCAGCGGTCGACGCGGTCGATGTTGGTGAAGTTGATGTTGTGGTAGAGCCCGGGCAGGATCACCTGCTCCACCTTGAGGCTCGGCAGGACGAAGTCCATCAGGGGAGCGTTGAGGACGAAGTAGTCGAGGTCCTTGTTCAAGGTGGCGATCCGCGTCTGGAGGTTCTCGACGCCCTCGTTCAGGGCCGCGAGCTTCTCCTCGGCCGCGGTGACCGCCGCCCGCCGCTCGGCGAGCTGCGCCTGGGCGGCGTCGCGCTCGGTCGTGGCCTTCTCCAGCCGGATCTTTTCGTCCGCCAGGTTCTTGCGCCACTCGGCGAGGGCCTTGCCCTTGTCCGCCGCGGCTGCTTCTCCGCCGTGCTGGAGGGCGGTGTCGTACTCGAAGCGGAAAGCGTCCACCTTGGCCTTGGCGGCGCGCCAGGCGGCGTCGGCGGTGTAGATCTCGGTGTTGAGCTCTTCGATCCGGTCCTCGAGCTTCTCGATCTCGTCCCGGTTCGACGCGAGCTTGGCCTCTTCGGCCTCGATCTCCTTGCGGAGCTGGGCGATGTCGTTGTCGTTGAGCTTCTGGCGCTCCGCCTCGGCCTCGCGTTGGAGCTTCTGGCGCTCGAGGCTCCGGAACTCCGACTGGAACCGCTTCCAGGGCTGGGCGTAGTCGGCGAAGGCCATCCAGAGGGTCACCGCCAGGAGCCCGAGCGAGCTCACGGCGAACCACATGTTCATGCGCCCGAAGTCGTAGTGCCGGTCAGGCTTCTTGTCGGGCGGTGTTTTCGGTGGAGCCAAGATGCCGTCCTCCGCGTCTGGTCGTCTCTAGATGTTGAAGAAGTATTCCTGAATTTGGACGAAGTACTTCAGGTTGAACAGCCACCGCAGGTACATCTTGATCGGCATCAGCATCATCACGAGGAACAGCGTCATGCCGACGTAGTAGCGGGCGGGGCCCATCTTTTCGTAGTACTTGCGGAACCACCTCGTCCGGCGCAGGATCACCGGCAGCGCGAAGAAGTAGAAGGCCATCAGCAGGATGCCCGGCAGCTCGCGGACCAGCCAGTGTCCCGGCAGCCCCGTGCCCAGCAGGCTGATCCAGAAGTATTCCGAGAGGTTGACGTTGACCAGGGCCTCGACCTTGTTCGGGTCCCAGTATTCGAAGGGGCCGAAGAAGTTCCAGTTGGGGCCCCGCAGGAAGGTGCCGATGACGATGAGCTGGTTCCACAGCACCAGAAAGCCGAAGAGGAAGAGGATGATTTCCACCTTGCGTTCGCGGAAGGTGTAGTAGCCGTTCCCCTTGGGGTTGGTGTCGATGTAGGGGATCGCCATCAGGCCGACGATGATCAGCCCCGGCAGCACCACGCCGGCGAGCCACGGGTCGAAGTAGACGAGCATCTCCTGGAGACCCAGGAAGTACCACGGCGCCTTGGACGGGTTGGGGGCCAGGGCCGGGTTGGCCGGCTCTTCGAGCGGAGCTTTCAGGACGATCGACCAGACCACCATGCCGACCGTGAGGACCACCATGCAGATGAACTCGGAGAAGACGAGATCGGGCCAGGTGAAGATGCGGTCCTCCACCTCGGTCTTTTCGAACAGGGGCTCGCCGCGGTTGATGGCCTCATCGTTCTTGATCGCCTTGTGCATGGCGAGCCAGACGAAGAAGCCGACCAGGAAGACCATCATCACAATGGGCACGTTGTCCGGCTTCGTGACGATCAGCCGGAAGTTGGGGTCGAGCATCGAGAGGATGAAGAAGAGGACGCCCGCGGCGAGGAGGATCTGGCCCCCCCGCTTGCTCCACAGCGCCTGGCTGCGGATCATCAGGACGAAGCCCACGAGCGACAGCGTGAACGACCACTGCGGGTAGGAGAGGAAATTGATGACGTCTTTGATGAAGTCCATGGCCTCCTCCGCCTACATCGGGCCCGAGATGCCGCCGTCCTTGCGGACGCGCCAGAAGTGCACCGCCATGAGGAACGCCGCCACCAGCGGGATGCCCACGCAGTGGAGCACGTAGAAGCGCAGCAGGGTGGCGCCGCCGATGGTGCGCCCGCCGATCAGGGCGAAGCGCGCGTCGCTCCCCACGTGGATCAGTTTCTGCCCCCCCAGCGTCAGGAAGGCGGCGCCCGGTCCTTCATTGCCCAGGAACGGTGTGGCCCGGGCCATGTTGGAGCCCACGGTGATGGCCCAGATGGCGAGCTGGTCCCA
The DNA here is from genome assembly GCA_035633875.1 of Thermoanaerobaculia bacterium. Taxonomy (GTDB): domain Bacteria; phylum Acidobacteriota; class Thermoanaerobaculia; order Multivoradales; family UBA5704; genus DATARR01. Next base: position 32,764 of record DASQEB010000644.1, on the reverse strand, counting down.
GGGCAGCAGGTAGCCGGTGAAGGAGAGGAGGAGCGTCAGCACGAGGAGGATGACGCCCACGTTCCAGTTGAACTCGCGGGGCGGCTTGTAGGAGCCGGTCATGAAGACGCGGAACATGTGGAGCCAGACCGCGATCACCATGGCGTGGGCTCCCCAGCGGTGGAGCTCGCGCATGATGCCGAAGGCCGCGGCCTCGCGCAGGTCCACGATGTCGACAAAGGCGTACTCGACCGTGGGCCGGTAGTAGAACATCAGGAGCAGCCCGGTGATCGTCTCCACCAGGAAGAGGAAGAAGGCCGTGCCTCCCATGCACCAGGTGTAGCTCATCCGGATGCCGGACTTCTTCACCTTGATCGGGTGCAGGTGGAGGACCACGTTGCCCAGCATGGCCAGGGCCCGCTTGCGGTTGTCCGTCGGGATGCCCACCCGGAAGATGGACTTCCAGATCTGCGTCTTGGTGATGCTCTTGCTCAGGTTGTCGATCATGGATCCTCTTTCACGTCAGGCCGGGATGTAGGAGTTCGGGTCTTCCCACTGGCCCAGCTCCCACTGATACTTCTGAGCTTTGTCGACGACGATCTGGCCGTCGTCCGGGCTGATGAAGATGCGCGCCCGCTCGAGCGGCCGCGGCGTCGGTCCTTCGAAGTTGATGCCGCTCTTGTAATAGCCGCTCCCGTGGCAGGGGCACTTGAACTTGTTCTGGGTGTCGAGCCACGCGGGCGGGCAGCCGAGATGGGTGCAGATCGCGATCAGGGCGTAGATCCGGCCCGTGTCGTTGACGATCCAGACGCCGTAGCGGTCGACGAACCGGGTGTCCACGACGCCCGACGGGAAGTCCTTGGGATCCCCGGCCTTGAAGCTCGTCGGCGGCTCGAAGAGGACGTTGGGGAACATGAACCGCCCCATGGCGGACACGCACCCGCCGATCGCCACCGTGAAGCCCACCCAGGCCACGGCCGCCCAGGAGAAGAAGCCGCGGCGCGTGACGCCCTCGTCGGCGGCGGCAGGCTTCGCCGCGGCGGCAGCGGGCTTGGCGGCCGCTGGTTTCGCCCCCGGGGGAGGCGCCGGGGCCGTCCCGGTTGCGGCGGCGGTCGTCCCCGTGGCGGCGGCGGCCTCGGCCGCGGCGGCGTGGGCCGGCTTCGGCGGCGCCTTGGCCGCGGCGTGAGCGGGCTTCTCCACGGCGGCCGCTTGCGGCTGCGTCACCTGGGGTGCGTTCGTCCCGCCGGCGACGGCCGGGGCGTCTGGGATCGGAGTGTCGGAGGGGGTGGTCTTGAAGGATTCGGAGGTGGCGGCCGGGCTTTCCGGCCCGCGGTCAATGCTGGTTCGGGCTGCTCCCGTTTCAGCCCGGGCTCCCTCGGTTGCCATCTTGGGCACGGAGGACGGCACCGCCGTCTCGCCTTCGCGGGGCGAGGCGGGGGATCCCGCTGTGCCAGGCGGCTGGGACGGAGGGCTGCCCTCAGGTTCGTCAGCCATGTAGCCCCTTTCGTGAGCGTTCCTTACCGCACGTCTGTCCCTGCTCTAAGGACCGGAGTTTTTAACGAAACCGGCATGGTGGAGTCAAGACGCACTGCGGCGTGCAAGGACCTTGCGCGCCTCGAGCGCCGCCTGCCGGACCTTGAGGCTCGGATCGTCCTGGGCGAGCCGGTCGAAGAGGCCCTGGTGCTCCGGGCCTCCCACCACGGCCAGCGCCCGGATGGCGCTCACCATGGCCTCTTCCTGCTGCTCGCGGGTGATGTCGGGCACCTGGGAGACCAGCCGCCGGTCGGCCATGGTCTCGAGCACGGGCACGCCCGCGGCGCTCCCCAGCCGGGCGAGGGAGAGGGCGGCGTTCCAGCGCACGTCGGCCACCGGGTCTTCCAGCATCTGGGTGAGCTGCGGCACGGCCCCCCGGTCGCCCAGCTCGCCCAGGGAGAAGGCCGCGGTCTTGCGCAGGCCCGGGTCGGGATCTTGGAGCGTGGCCTCGAGGGCGTTCCGCGCGGACGGGTGGCCCAGGGTGCCGAGGGCCCAGAGGGCGTAGATGCGCGTCTTGTCGTCCGGGTCCTGGAGGGCCTCGGTGAGGAGGGGCAGGGCTTCGCGGTCTCCGGTCCGGCCGAGGACCAGAGCGAGGTACTGCCGCATCTCCGGCTCCTCGGCTTCGCGGAAGAGCCGCCGCACCTCCTCCTTCGCCCCCGGCTCCTTGTTCAGGGCTTGCGGGTCGGCGACCAGGATCTTGGACAGCTCGTAGGCCGCCTGGACCCGGCGGGGCTTCCAGAAGGATTGCAGATCGTTCAGATAGTCCGAGGTCGTCTGCCGGTCGTAGGCGATCCACCCGAAGCCGACGAAGATCGCGACGCAGAGGATCACCACGAGCAGGGGGACGACGAAAAGGCCGAGGAACGAGCGCAGCGCGCCGCCGCCGGGCTCCTCGGCCGGCTCGTTCACAGGAGGGGCGCCTGGATCTGACATCGGGAGGGGAGGATAGCCTAATTCTGCGTGGCCAGATAGCAACCGAGCCCGGAGAAGGGGAACTGCTGCGGGGAGGTGAGGGCCTCCCGATCGCCCAGGGTTTCCACCCTGGGCTGACGGTATGTCGCCCTGGGGGCGATGCGCACGGGACTGGATGATCGCTCCTCTGGAGCGACGTTCGGAGAGCCCAGGGTGGAAACCCTGGGCGGGTGGGCGGCTACATCATGCTCCGCATGAGCTCGATCACGCCGTCGAGCAGGGAGACCGTGGCGACCCGCTGTTCGAAGGCCCTGCGGAGGAGCACCACCGCGGCCAGTCCCTCGCGCCGGATCCCCAGAGTCGAGAACACCTCCGCCGCCTCCAGGACCAGCGTTCGGGCGTCGTTCTCCCTCCCCTGCCGGAGACGGACGGCCGCCAGCTCGAGAGTGACGAGGGCGGCGCTGTAAGGGAGCTCGTGCTCCTCGAAGCCGTGCCGTATCTCCTCCAGGCTCCGGGCGGCGCGGTCGAGATCTCCCACCTCGGCCTCGAGGTGCGCTTCCACCCAGCGGCCCTTGAGGCGGTTGACCCGCCCTCCGGCCTCCCTCGAGGGTCGGGAGCCCGTCCCCAGCAGGGACCGGGCCTCGCCGAGCCGGCCGCTCTCCATCAACGAGACCGCCAGGTTGTGCATCGCCCCGGAGGCGAGGTCCGGCTCCCGCTCGGGATCGACCAGGGAGAGCCCCTCCTGGAGGATCTGGACGGCCCGCTCGGGCTCGCCGCTGTAGTTGGCGTAGAGCCCCTTCTTGAGGAGCGCCCTGCCGGCCAGGTGCTGGTCGCCGCGGCGGCGGTGGACGGAGTGGGCTACGTCCAGCACCTCGAACGCGTCCTCGAAGCGGCGGCGGTCCGCGTGGAGGGAGGCCAGGACCTCCAGCAGACGGGCACCGAGGACATCGTCCCTCGTTCCTTTCAGGAACAGACCGGAGGCGCGCTCCAGGGCCTCCTCGGCCTCGTCGAGCCGGTCGGCGACACGGCAGGCGTTGGCGAGCTCCGTCCAGGCACGGCAGCGGAAATTGGCCACCTGCCTTGCGCCGTGCCGTTCCGGGTCGAGCTGGTCTGCGGCCATGGCCGCCAGCCGGGCCAGCTCCACCATCCGCGCGGGGTCTTCGTAGCGAAGAGTCCGGGCCTGCTCGAGGAGCCCATCCAAGCCGGCGAGCCCCGAGGACCGGCGCTCCTCCGGAACGGAGCGGACGCCTTCCGAGGAAGCGAGGACCGCGAGAACCTCCCCGACAGCGGTTCCCGCCCGCCGGGTGAGCTCCTCGGACCCGCTCACCGCGGCGAAAGCCCGGTCAAGGGCGAAGTCATAGGCGTCTCTCTGGTCCACTGCGGAACTCTTCAATTCCGCCTCCGGCCCGAACAGACCCCCCAGGTAAGGCGTCAGCTCGGCGCGGCAGTGCGCGCAGCCTCGGATCAAGTGCCGGACAACCGAGCGGGCCTGGTCGGCGGAGATGCCGCCGCGCCAGAGACCATGAAGCTCCTCCGGACTGGGATGCTCACTCACCGGGGGCCTCCCTCCTCCAGCGGGGAAAAACGGAAATCGATTTTCTCATAAAAACGAGCGGATGTCCCCCGGTGAGACGATCTGGAGCCTTCGCCCGCCCGAGGGTTAGTTAGCCGTCCGGATCGATCCCCATCCCTTTGTCACCCCCGTCCGGATTCGTCGGGTCGCCGCTGTTGGTGGTCGTGGAATCGTCGTCTCCCGGGAGTTGCTTCGCCGTCGTCACGGTCGTGCTCGGTCGCGGAGCGCTGCTCCCCGCGACCTCTCCCCCCCACACCCGGACCACCCAGCTCCAGGCGAGGCTCCACAAGTCCGGAGCTCCAGTCGTCCGTTCAAGTCCCGCCGCCTGGGCGGGGACCGCCGCCAGGAGCGCCGCGAGGGCGAGCCCGGCGAGCACGCGTCGAATCATGGGAATGGACATATGACCTCCTCCCGCGGGCGGATCTGGGGACCGCCCTGGTCCCCCCATACCCGCGCAGATTGCCGACGAGATGAACACCCTTCCTCACGGCGTTTCGAATCGAGCTTCCCGGTGATCAGTTGCCGCACCGTACACCCGGAGCGGGGCGGCGTCAACAGGGGGACCCCCAATTGGGCGGGGCTCCCTCTCCCGGCGGGGGAGCGGAAGGGCTCGGGTGAGGGCCGGGGTGAGGGCCTACACCAGCTTCAGCAGATGCCCAAGCTTCTCCCGCTTGGCGCGGAGGTACTCGCGGCTGTTCTCGGTGGGTGGGACCTCGAGGGGGATGCGCTCGACGATCTCCAGGCCGTAGCCGTGCAGGGCGATGTACTTGCTCGGGTTGTTCGTCATCAGACGCATCTTGCGCACGCCCAGATCGCGCAGGATCTGGGCGCCGATTCCGTAGTCGCGCTGGTCGGGACGGAAGCCGAGGCGCTCGTTGGCCTCCACCGTGTCGTGCCCCTGCTCCTGGAGCTCGTAGGCGCGGAGCTTGTTCATCAGACCGATGCCCCGGCCCTCCTGGAGGAGGTAGAGGAGCGCCCCCTTGCCCTCGCGGGCGATGTGCTCCAGGGCCTGCTCGAGCTGGGGGCCGCAGTCGCAGCGGCACGAGCCGAAGATGTCCCCGGTGAGGCACTGGCTGTGGACCCGCACGAGGACGGGCTCCTCCGGGTCGATCTCCCCCATCACCAGGGCCACGTTCTCGTCCCCGGTCACGTCCGACCGGTACGCGTGGATTTCGAAGTCGCCGTAGATGGTGGGCAGCTTCGGCGAGGCGATCTTGCGCACCAGAGTCTCGTGCCGGAGCCGGTAGCTGATGAGGTCCGAAACGGTGATCATCAGCACCCCGTGGAGCTCGGCGAACTTCGCGAGGTCCGGCACGCGGGCCATGGTCCCGTCATCGTTCATGATCTCGCAGATGACCCCCGCCGGGGTGAGCCCGGCGAGCATCGCGAGATCCACGGACGCCTCGGTCTGCCCGGCGCGCTTGAGAACGCCGCCCTTTTTCGCCCGCAGGGGGAAGACGTGCCCGGGACGCAGCAGGTCCTCAGGGTTGGTCGCCGGGTGGATGGCGGTGAGGATGGTGGCGGCGCGGTCGGCGGCGGAGATGCCGGTGGTCACCTTGCCCTTCGCCTCGATGGAGATGGTGAACGCGGTGCCGAAGGTGGAGGTGTTGTCCTCCACCATGAGAGGGAGGTCGAGCTCCCGGCAGCGCTCCTCGGTCAGGGCGAGGCAGATGAGGCCGCGGCCGAACCGGGCCATGAAGTTGATCGTCTCGGGGGTGACCTTCTCCGCCGCGATGGCGAGGTCTCCCTCGTTCTCGCGGTCCTCATCGTCGACGATGATGACGATGCGGCCTTGGCGGAACTCCTCGACGGCCGCCTCGATAGGGGCGAAAGGTGTCTGGCTGGACATGGCGGACTCTCTCGAAAGCGGCTCGCGCCGCTCGATACACGGATCACTGGACGCGCGGGCGACCCGGTCGAGCATACGTGGGCGGAGGGCGGGGGTCAACCGGCGGGGGATTCCGTTAGAACGCGTTCCCGATGTTCAGGAATAGATAGTGTCCTTCCTCCCCCCGCTCACGGTCGAGCTTCCAGCCGATGCCGGCACGGATGGGACCGATCGGGGAGAGATAGCTGGCGCCCAGGCCGATGCCGTCCTTGAGCTCGCCGGGGTCGATGGAGCGCCAGTCGGCCCAGACGTTGCCGGTATCGTAGAAAATCGTGCCACCGAAGGCGCCGAAGAGGGGGAAACGGTAATCGAGATTGAAGATCAGGAGGCCGTTGCCGCCTAACGGCACCAACGTGTCTTCATCGATCCGGATCAGGGTTTCGCCCAGGAGGCCGAGCTCGCTACGCCGGTAGGCGCGGTGGGAGGCATCGCCGCCGCCAAAGAAGCGCTCGGCGATGAAGACGTTCCTGCTGGGCAGGCCAGCCAGCGGATCGTCCGGCCCGGAAGGGAGCGTGCTGAAGGGTTCGATGCCGCCGAAACGCAGGCTCGTGGCGATCACCCCCGGGCGGCCGAGGTCCAGGTAATAGGTTTGCTGGGCGAAGACCTTCAGGAACTCGGCGTCGGTGTTGAAGGCCGGGAAGGCGTACTGGAGCTGAGCGAGGGTGCTCCAGCCCCGGGTCGGGGCGATGGGATCGTCGCGTCGGTCCCAGAAGAAGCTGGGGACGAGGCTGGTGAGCTGATAGGGCTGGTTCTGCCGCTCCTTCTCGGTGGTGGGCAGACCCTCGGGGAGATCCGACGTCTCGACCTCCCGGTAGTCGAGGCCGAGGCTCACGCGCCGGTCGTCGAAGACGCGGACGGCTTCCGTGCGGGCGCCGTAGCGGGTGACGTCGAAGGCGAGGTCCCGATCGTCCAGCTCCTCCCAGAAGAGAGTCGACGTGAGCTCGATGGGGCGCTCGCCGAGGTAGGGCTGGTTGAAGATGAAGCGGAAACGGTTGTCCCCCTCGGCGGAGAGGCGCAGGTCGGTCCGCAGGCTGTAGGCCTTGCCCGCCACATTGTTGTGGGAGTAGCCAAGGAGACCCCGGACCCCGTCCTCGGAGTCGTAGCCGATGCCGTAGGTGACCCGCCGCGGCAGGCCCTCCTCCACCCGGATCAGCACGTCGCGTTCCGGGCTGCCCAGGCCGGCCCGGAGCACGCTGACGTCCACGCGGGAAAAGATCCCCAGGCGGTAGAGGTTGCGCTCGATCTCGAGCAGCCGCGTGTCGCTGACGGGCTCGCCGCGGTCGAGGCCGAGGGTGCGGCGGACGATGTCGCTCCGGGTGCGCTGATTGCCGCGCAGGATGATCCGGTCCACCACCCGCTGGGGTCCTTCGAGGGCCTGGATGGTGACATCCACCAGGGTGCGGTCCTCGCTCCAGTCCTGGAGAGCCGAGACCTGGGCTTCGGCATAGCCCTTCTCGGCGTACGCGGCGCGGATCCGGTCCAGGCTGTTCTCCAGAAGGGTGGGGTGAAAAGGCCCGCCCGGCCGTAGCGGGAGCTGGCGGCGCAGGGCGTCGAGGCCGAGCTCCTCGATGCCCTGGAACTCCAGGTTCACCACCCGGCGCCGCAGTCCCTCCACGATGGGAATGGTGAGCCGGAGCTCGTTCGGACGGACCTCCTCCACCACGGGGGGACCGACCTCGGCCTGCCAGTACCCTTCCAGGGCGTAGAAACGCCGGATGTTCTCCAGGTCGTCCTCCAACTCGCTCCGCACGAGCCGGCCGCTCCCCGGGCGCAGGAGGCTGCGCTCGGTGGTGACCATGAGCTGGCGGAGCTGCTCGTCGGCGATCTCCTCATTGCCCGTGATCTCGATCTCACCCAGGGTGTACCGCGGCCCGGGCTCGATGGAGACGAGGAGCTGCAGGGTGCCGTCGAGCGGCCTCTCCTCGGTCTCGACCCCGACGTTGTAGTGGCCCTGCTCCTGGTACCAGGCCTCGATCCGGCCTTCCGCCTGGAGCAGCAGGGCTTCGTCATAGCCCGCCTCCCCGAGGAAGGGGAGCAGCCCCTCGCGGCGCAGCTTCCTCTCGTCGGCACCGATCACGCTCAAGGCGATCCGTGGGCCGATCTCGACGGGAAAGGTCAGGTCGACAACGTTGGCCCCGGGATCGTAGACCTCGCTCGGGGGCTCCACCCGGGCCGCTCCGTGCTGCTGGCGGACGAGCCAGTCCTGGAGGCGCTCGGCGTCTTCCCGGCCAACCCGGCGGCGGAAGGGCTCGCCGGGCTTCAGCCGGAGCTGATCCACCAGAGCGGCGGGCGCAAAGGGATCGACCGGCTCGTCGAAGGCGACGGTGCGCACGGTGGCCCGGGGGCCGCTGGCGATGGCGTAGGTCACCACCGCCCGCCGCCGCTCCTCGACGGTCTCGACCGAGACGCGGACGCTGGCGTTGAAGTATCCGGTGTTCTCATAACTGTCGAGGAGGTTATAGACGCCACGCACGACCTGTTCCTCGGAGAGGGGTTCGCCCTGCTTCTGGGGGACAGCCCGGGCCAGGTCCCCCCGCGAGGGGCTGCCCAGCTCACCCACGAACCGGACCTCCTCCACCTGGGTGACCGGCCGGAAGACGATCACCGCCACCACGCCTCCAGCTTCCTTCCGGGTGTAGAGCTCGATCTCCGAGGCGGTACCGCTCGCCTGCAGGTTACGCAGGGTCTGGCGGACCGCCTCGTCGGTCAGGGGCTCGCCGACCTCGACTTCGATGAGGTTCTCCAGGTCCTCGACATCGGTCAGGGGGGCTTCGCTGCGGATCTCGATGGCGGTGACGGTGGGGCCTGTCTCGGGGGCGATCTCCTCTAGCACGGTCTCCTGGGAAAGGCCCGGGCCGGCCAGCAGGAAGGCGAGGAGGCCAAGCGCGGCCCGCCGCATCAGAACCGCCTCTGCCATTGCAAGTCGACGGCGTAGCTGTCGTCGCCCTCCTGGGTAAGCACCAGGAGGAGGTTGCTCTGGACCTGCCATTCGACCTGCACGATGTACTGCCGGTTGGGGTCGGGATCGCTCGTGTAGGTCACGAAGATGTCCCGGGAGAGGCGCTTGCCCACCGTGAAGGCGACGCCGGAGACGGGCTGGCCCACCCCGGTTGACACGGGGTTGATGCGGAAGCGGTCGAGGCCGAAGAGGGTGCCGACCCGCCGGGTGACGGCCGAGGCGGCCTCGCCGGCGAGGATCTGCTGCGCGATCTGGCCCGCGCCCACCTGCTCGCCCTCGGCGGTCAGCTCCCGGCCCGCCTCTTCTCCCGGACGCTGGCCGGTGGCGATCAGGGAGACGATCTCCAGGTCCGCCAGGTTGGCATCGGAGGCGAAGTCGATGTCCAGGTCCTCGAAGGTCCCTCCCAGGTTGAGGGTAATGTCGAAGCCCTGGATCCGGGTCTGCGCCACCAGGTCGATGACGGGGTCGATCCGGTTCGGGTTGGTGAAGGTGAGGAGGCCCCGCTCGACCTCGTATTCATTGTCGTTGAAGACAAGGGTGCCCTGGTTGACCTCGATCTCGCCGAAGACCACGGGCCGCGCCAGGGTGCCGCGGACGGCGAGGTCGATGTCCCCTTGGAGGTTCGCCACGTTGTTACGGACGCGCAGGGCGTCGGGCCCCCTGACGAAAAGCTGGAGCTCGGTCGTGGCGAGGAGCTCATTGGTCTCCTCCACCTCCAGGCGCTCGCGCTGGAAAGCGTTCTGGAGGAGCTGGAGGAGCTCGATCTGGACATCCTCCACATAGAGGGTGCTCTCCAGAGTGATGTTTCCCCCGAGCAGACGGCCCGTGTCGGTGGATTCCAGGGTCACTGTGGCGTTCCCCCGGTTGAGGACCCCCTCCGGGAAGCGGAAGCTGACGCCATCGGCGCCAACGTTGAATAGATAGGAGAGCTCCCCACCCGCCCTCGGGAGGACAAGCCTGCCGTTGGCCCGGACGGTCCCGCTCCCCAGACGCGCCTGGAGCTGTTCGAGGTCGATCCGGTCGCGGTTGAAGCTCAGGAGGGCGTTGATGTCCTCAACAGCTTGGGGGAAGTTGGGGATGATGACCTGGCCGCCGGAGAGCTCGCCCTGGCCGTTCACCAGGGGGCTCCCCACCGTGCCGCGAACGGCACCCAGGATGTCGAGAGAGCCTTCCACCTCCCAGTCCGGCAGGGCCAGCTCCGCCCAGACCGCCGGAATCGTCCCCTGGAAGCGGAGGTCCAGGGGCATGGTCTCGTCCAGGCCCACGGTGCCGGTGGCGAACAGCTCGGTCCCGGTGGCGGCCTCGCCCAGGTAGAGCGAGCGGACCGTCACGCGCTCAGGCGCCAGCTCGGCCACTACCGGCTCCAGGTTGGTGATCGTCCGGCCTTCGTAGGTGAGCCGCAGGTCGGCCAGCCGGAGCACGGCCCGATAGTCGCTGGCGGAGAAGTCGGCCTCCAGCCCCAGGGTCCCCAGGAGGGAGCCGGTAAAGTCGGGAAGGGGCTGAGGGGACAGGAGCTCGGCGAGGGTGCCGAGATCGTCGCTGCGGACGTCGAGGGCGACGTCCACCTCCTCCCGGCTCAACGTGCCGCCGCCCTGGAAGGTGGCGAGGCCGAGGAGCGAGCCGTTCACCTCCAGGGCCTCTTCGTTCAGGGTCGCGGTGAGCCGGGTCTCCCGGTCGCCGCCCAGGGGACGGCCCCGTAGGGCCAGATTCCTCCCGATGACGGTCACCATGGCGCGGGGATCTTCCAGGGTGCCAGAGGCCGCTCCGGCCACTGTCACCTGGCCGGCGAGCTGGCCGTTCAGGAGGGTCCGGAACGGCTCGTCCGCCAGGGAGAGGGATGGGGCGTCGAGGGTCACGTCCAGGGCGCCGGTCGGCTGGTCCCAGGTCCCCCGGGCCAGGATGGACCCGGCGGGGGTCTGGAGCACGGCGCGCTCGACCAGGACCTGGCCCTCGTCGAAGCTCAGGGTGGCCCGGGCCTGGCCCGCGGGATTGCCGGAGACGGTCAGGTCTTGGATCTGAGCGTCGATCCCCCCGCTCAGCCGCTCGGGGAAACCCCGCAGATCGAGCCGGCCGGAGATCTCGCCCTGGATCTGCTCGGTGACCGCCTCGGGGAGGAAGTAGCCGAGCCCGGAGACGGGCCACTCCGCGGCGTCGATGGCCAGCGCCAGCGGCTCGGTCGCTGTCTCCCGGCCCTCCGGCGGCAGGGGCACGCGCCCGGTGAGCATGAGGGCGCCGCCTCCGCCGGTGGCCTCGAGCCGCAGGTCCTCGATGGCCCGGCGGGTGAAGTTGAAGGTGCCGTGCACCGTATCCGCCGTCAGCGCCGGGGCCACGGCGTCCTGGAGGTCGAGGGCGACCCGGATGGAGAAGTCGTCGCCCGAGAAGGCGGCCGTGCCCTCGGCCGTGCCCCGCCCTTCGGTGGGCAGCCAGAAGGCCGGCTCCTCGCCCCTCTCGGGCAGACCCAGCAGGAGCTTCCCCACGGGGCCGACGTCCTGGCTCACCAGCCGGAACCCGATCCGTCCCCGCTTGCTCTCGACATCGTAGGTGAAGCCGGAGCCCAGGATCTCCTGCGCCGGCGCGGTGAGCCGGATGCTGTCGCTGGAGATCACGCCGCCGTCGAGCGTGAGCGGAACCCGGCCCGTGAGAGGGAGGCCGGTCTCGCTCGTCCCCCGCACCTGGGCCTCCACCCAGCCGGTGCCGAGAAGAAAGGCGTCGGTGTTGAAGCGGTACTCGAGCTCGCCGCTCGTCCGGCCGGAGATGCCGCTCACGATGGGAAACTCCTCGCCCGGGAACTGGTCCGCAAGGAGGTCCTGGAGGGACAACCCGTCGAAGGTGAGCACCGTGGCCACGGGCACGCCCGGCCGACGCTCACCCCGGCCGCCCGTCTCGATCCCGATGTCCCCCTGGACGGTCCCCCCGGCGTAGCCGGCCCGTTCGAGGTCCACATCGACCCTCTCCCGGATCCCGGTGAGGTCCGCTTCGATGTCGCTGAACACCCGGTTCACAATGGCGATCCGCGGGGAGGTGGCGGTGCCGGACCAGCTCCAGTCTCTCCCTGCCTGCGTGAAGCTCCCCTGGAAATGAAAGGGTCCCTCGATGGGCTCCCGGAGATAGCCGAGGCGGTTGGCGAGCGTCGACGAGCCCTGGGCTTCGAGCTGGAGCTCCATCCCCCGCTTCTCCCGGCGCCAGTCGATGGCTCCCTTCACCTGCGCCTTGAGATCCGGACCGGCGAGACGGACGTTCTCAAGCTGCACCCGGCCCTGCCGCAGCAGGAGGCTCCCCTTGGCGGAGGCGGTGAACCGGTAGGGCGTCGCCCGGGGGAGCGTCGCGACCACGTCCTGGGCCGTGACCAGCCCTTCCAGCCGTGCGAGTCCCCGCTCCTCGTCCCCGTAGCCGACCGCGCGCCCCCAGATCGACTCCGCCCGGAGATCGAGGGGGAGCCGCCGCTCGTTGATCCGCAGCGTTCCGTTCTCGACGATGGTCCGGCCGAGCTGGAACTCGATGCGCCGGGGGCCCTGCCGGCTGCGGGTGCGGAAGACCGGGAGGTTGTTGGTGCCATCCGGATTGAACTGGAAGTAGATCTCCGGCCGGACGATCTGGAGCTCCTCCAGGCGCAGGACCCGCTGTCGGAGGTCCCGCCAGGAGAACTCGCCCCGCACGAGCGGCACCCGGGCCACCGCCGGATCGTCCGGCCCGGGGCCAGGGATCACCACGTCGTACAGCTCGAAAGCCAGCGGAAAGAAGTCGTAGTCGATCCGTCCGACCCGGATGTCCCGGCCCAGGTACTCGGAGGTCCGGGCGATCACCAGGGCCGCGGCCCGGCGATGGGCGAAGGGGCTCTGCACAAAGAGCACGACCCCCGCGAGCAGCACGGCCAGCAGCAGGAGGCCCCAAACGAACGGGCGGACCACCCACCGGCGCACCCGCCCAGGCCTCTTCCGCGGAGGAGCGCCGCCGGGCTCGCTCAAGCGTCCGTCCCCCCGCGGCCTCCCACCGGGGTCCCTGCCTCGCCGGAGCCCTCCGAAAGCCCTCCCCAACGGAGCTTGCCGCGCAGATGATCGTAGAAGGTGCGCTGGCTGACCCGCGCCAGGCGCACGGTGGCCTTGCTGCGGGTGATGCTGACCGTGTCGCGGTACCCGACGGAGGTGCCTTCCTGGCCGTCCAGGGTGAGATAGACCTCCTCACGCTGCGTCTCCAGAGTCACCTCGATCTGACCGTCTCCGGGCACGACAATGGGCCGCAGGGACAGGGCATGAGGGCAGATCGGAGTCAGCACGGTCACCGGGAGCAGGGGGCTCAGGATCGGCCCCCCGGCCGAGAGGTTGTAGGCGGTCGAGCCGGTGGGAGTGGAGATGATGAGGCCGTCGGCGCGGAAGCGGGCCACCAGGTGGCCGTCCACCTGCAAGGTCAGCTCGATGATGCGGGCGAGCGCGCTCTTGGTGATGACGGCGTCGTTGAGCACCCGGTAGCGGAAGGGAACGCCCGCGCCGCCGCCGTTCCTCCGCAGCTCGACATCGAGGAGCGACCGCTCCTCCACCTTGAACCGCCCCGCGAGCACCTGGACCATGGAGGGGTAGAGCTCCCCCCGGTTGATCTCGGTGAGAAACCCGAGATTGCCCAGGTTGACCCCCAGGATCGGCACCCCGGGCTTGAGGCTTCGGGCGACGGAGAGGAGTGTGCCGTCACCGCCCAGCACGACGACCAGGTCGTACGCTTCGGCCGGCCGGAAGGGGTGCTCCGCCTCGACACCCTTGGCGCGGAGGGTCGCCTCGTCCAAGGCCGCCTCCAGGCCCCGCCGGCGCAGCCACTCCGCCAGCTCGTGGGCGGTGTGGACGGCCTCCCGGCTCGCCACCTTGGCCACGATCCCGACGCGCTGGAACTTGCGCCTGCGGCCGCTCATGCACCGGCCTTCCGCAGGAGGGCGAACGCCTCCCGGTTGCCGCCGGTCCCGGCTACGGGCGAATCGTGGAGGCCGAGCAGTTCCAGTCCCAAGGCCGCCATCCCCTCGGCGCACCCCCGCACCACCCGCTGCCGGACACTTTCATCCCGGAGGATCCCGCCCTTGCCGACAGCCCCCCGGCCTGCCTCGAACTGGGGCTTGATCATGGGGAGGAGGAGCCCCCCGGGAGTGAGATGGGGCAGCAGGGCCGGGACCACCTTGAGCAGGGAGATGAAGGAGACGTCGACGGTGATGAGATCGCAGGGCTCCGGCAGGGCGTCCGGAGGAAGATGGCGGGCATTGATCCGTTCCATCACCACCACGCGGGGGTCGTTGCGCAGCCGCTGGTCGAGCTGGCCGTAGCCCACGTCGAGGGCGTAGACCCGGGCGGCCCCCCTCTGGAGGAGACAGTCGGTGAACCCTCCAGTGGACGCTCCCACGTCCATGCAGACTCGGTCCCCGGGGTCCACTGCGAAGTGATCGAGAGCAGCGGCGAGCTTGCGGCCAGCGCGGGAGACGTAGGGCTCCTTGGGAGCGAGAACCTCCAGCCGGGCCGTTTCGGCCACGGGGGTACCGGGCTTGTCCACCCGCCGGCCGTCCACCTCCACCGTTCCGGCCATGACGGCGCGCCGCGCCTGCTCGCGGCTGGAGAACAAGCCTCGCTGGACGAGCATCTGGTCAAGGCGTAGTGCGGACAGACCCTCTCTTCCTCTCCGAGTCGACAGGGCAGCCGTGCAATGGCCATGCCCGGGGCACCGCGGCGGGAGTATACCCCGCGGGGAGTCCGGAGTAAGGTCAGCCGGCCTCGTCCTCCTCGTCTCTGCCCGCCGCCAGGCAGAAGGGGACCGCCAGCACGAACAGGAGCGGACGCTGGACTTCGGTGTCCCCCCAATTGTTTTCGAAGAGCCCGGCCACGTTGAAGGCGAGGAGGGCGAGCATCACGCCCAGGTAGAGGTCGGCCCGCGGTCCCCCGGCGCCCCCCTCCCTCCGGTAGCGGCTCCAGGCGAGCCAGAACGAGGCGGCGGTGAGGGCCAGATAGGCGGCCAGGGCGGGCAGACCCCGCTCCGCAGCGAGTTGGAGGACGTTGTTGTGCAGGTGGGGGATGGTGTACCGGGGCGCGGTGGCCGGACGGTAGATCGGATAACGGCGCTCGATCATCTCCGGGCCGAGGCCGAAGAGGGGGCGCTCGGCGATCATGGCGAGCCCGGCGTCGAGCATGCAGAGACGGTCGTAGTTGGACGTGTCCTGGAGGTCGACGATCGAGAGGACCCGGTGGACGAGCGGCACCGGGGCGAGGAGGAGGAAGAGAAGCGCCACGGGAACATAGGCGAGGAGCAGCCGCCGCGCCCGGGCGATCACCAGGATGGTGAGCGTCACCACCAGGGCCACCCAGGCGTTGCGCGTGAGGCTCCCTAGGAGGGCGATGTTGATGGCCGCCAGAGCGAGCCAGCGCCAGGCTCTCCGCCACCGGTCCCGCGACAGCATGGAGGCGACCAGCAGGAGATCGGTGATCAGCAGGAATCCCGAGAAGGTCATATAGTGGGAGAATGGGCCCCGGATCCGCTGGTCGATGCCCCCGTACCCGGCGAGGTACTGGGCGAGACCGGCGCAGGCCAGCACGGCGGCGACGCCGATCAGGAAGTCCACCAGCCGGCGCACCCGCCGCTCCCCCCGCACCAGAAGGGGGGCCAGGAGCAGGGCCGACAGGGTGAAGGTCTCGGTCAGGCTGCGGACGCTGGCCCGGGGGTCGTACGAGGCGAGGATCGATCCCAGCAGGAAAAGGACATAGGCCCCCAGGGGCACGAGCATCGGGGCGAGAGGTCTCCAGGAGATCCGCCGCAGGCGGGCCGTCCAGGGGAGCGACAGGAGTGTCAGCGCCAGGAGAGCGTTCGAGGCGGCGATGCTGAAGAGAGCCAGCAGGTGGGAGGCGAAGAGCCAGTACCCGGTTCGCTCCGCCCGCGGGGACGGTCCGGCGGGAGCCGGCACGTCCGGAACCGCCCTCACCGCCGGGCCGGAAGGGGAGACTGCCGGCCCGCGACCGGCTGCCCGTTCAGCGCCCGACCGCGGAGGCAGGGAGCGCCTCCTCGATCAGCATGATGGGGATGTCCGAGACGATCGGGTAGACGAGCCCGGAGGCCGCGCAGTAGAGACCCTGCTCGACGACCGGCTCCTCGTCCCGGAAGTGCTCCCGGTACTTCTCGACGAGAGTCCCACGGATCTCCTGGGGCAGCTCGATGAGCTCGAGCTCGCCTTTGGACTTGGGGCAGACGAGGATTTCGAGCAGCTCGGGATCGACAGCCATGGCCGGGGAGCATATCACGGCCGGACGCTGAAGGTGAGGACGAGGGACTCGCTCCCGGGGTTGAAATCGTAGATCCCAGCGTTCGAAAGGTGATAAAGGCAGAGCCCCAGCCGAGCGCTCTCGGTGAGGATGTAGGACAGCTCGATGGCCGAGCGGAACTCGATGGCGCCTCCCAGGTCCTTGCCGTCTCCATCCCGGTAGTAGACGCCGGCCGCCCAGTTGGGGCTCGCCACCCACCTCTTCCCCAGCGGCACCTCGAAGCGGAACCCGCCGTAGACGTAGAGCGTGCCACGGGAGGTCGCCATGGCGCCGGTCACGGGGATCACGTCCGGCATGAACCGGGGCATCGGCGGGAACCGCCGGGGCGCGAAACGGAGCTCCCAGCCCGCCTCGACTCCCATGCCCTTGTTGAGCACGTCGAATTGGCCGCCGCTCGAGGCAACCACCTCCGGCATCCCGGCCTGGAGAGGTGCCGCGGAGAAGACGAGCGCTGCACAAAGACAAACGAAGAGCCGGTCGGCTCGGATGAACTGGACGATCATGATGCCTCTCACCTCCCACGCACCCTTCCCGGACGCTCTGGATGACTACGCGCGGGGATATAGCACCGGATGAGCCGGGATCTCAAGGCTCCCGGGCTCACCCGGAAGGCTGCGGGAGGAAGGCGGCCCGGCTCCACACCGCGAGGACGTCGCCACGGTAGGGCTGGGTGAAGTCGGCCCGGGTGATCTCCCGGGGCACGTAGCGCAAATCCTGGACGACCTTGCCACGGGGATGCCGCCGGAGCCAGCGCCGCTCCGCGCCCAGCGGGATCTCGCGGAAAGGTCTCTTCAGGCGGCCGAGGAAATGGAGCTCCCCGTGGTAATCCCCCACATAGGCGATGGGGCGCCCCTGCTGCTCGGCAACGGAGAGGTACCGGGCGATGGCCTCGAGATCGAAGGCCTGACGGCTCGCCTCGGAGAAGCCAACCCACGAGGCGACCACCAGCGTCAGAGTGAGAAGGCTCGGCGCGGCCCGACGGCCGGCGAAGAGCCGCTCGAAGAGGAGGAGGAACACACCCCCTGCCCCGAGGAGGACGAAGCCGGCCCCCGGAGAGACCGAGCTCGCCCAGGCCGGAAGGTCGAGCCGCCCGGCGACCCAGGGCGCGGCAGCCATGGCTCCCCCCACGAAAAACAGGAAGCCGAGAGGCGGCAGCAGGAACCGGCGCCGCGGGGCCGGAGCCGGTTCGTCCAGGAGCCGGGCGGCGAGCAGCGCGAAGGCCGGCATGAGCGGCAGCAGGTAATGGGGTTGCTTGCCGCTGATCAGGGAGAAGACGACGAACCCGGGGAGCAGCCAGGAGAGGGTGAAGCGCACCCCGGGGTCCGCAGACCGCTGCCGCAGACCCGCTGTCCAGAGCGGCGCCCACAGGGAGTACGGATAGAGCAGGACCGGCAGGAGGGCCAGGTACCACCACCAGGGACGGCCGTGGGCAAAGGAGTGGACGAGCCTCTCCTCCGTCTGGCTGAAGAAGATGGCCTTGCCATAGGCCGCCCCACCCGCCGCGGCCGCGGGCAGGGCCCAGGCCAGAGCGAGGATGGCGCCCAGGGCCACGGCCCCCAGCAGCCCCAGCCACCAGCGCCATCCGGCCGCTCCCCGCCGTTGCATCCCGCGGCCCCACCGGGGGGCGAGCACGGCGACGAACAGGGGAAGCATCAGGACCACCGGTCCCTTGGCCAGAATCCCCAGGCCCAGCGCGACGCCGACCTGGAGCCACGAAAGCATGCCGCCGCGGCACCGGGCCGCATGGAGCCCGAGAAGAGCGAGCAGCACGAAGAAGGTGACCAGCATGTCGAACATCACCATCGTCGTATAGACGCTCCACAACAGGAGCCCCAGCAGGACCCAGGGGACGGCCTTCGCCACTCCGGGCCGCTCAGGCCAGAGCCGGCGCGCCAGGGCGGCCGTGAGGAAGAGGTTGGCGAGAGCGAACAGGGAGGGCACGAGCCGGGGCCACCACTCCTCGACGCCGAAGAACCACCACCCGAGGTGGAAGAGCCAGAAGAGCAGGGGTGGCTTGTCGCTATAGGGGAGGCCGTTCAGATGGGGGACGAGAAATTCACCGCGCCTCCACATCTCCCAGGCGACCGACATGTACCGGGTTTCGTCGATCGGCAGGATCGGCCGCAGGGCCAGGGTGGACGCCACAAGGAGCGCCCAGGCGCCCACCAGGAGAAGCGTCCGATCCACGGCCCGGCGCCGCTCGAAGCGGAGGGAGGCTGCAAAGCCGGGAGCGAGGCTCATCAGTTGAAGTCTCTCAGGGACACCGCTCATTCCATCATTGATTTGATCCTGCAGGAATGAATCCGTCCCCCCGGGTTCCGCCGCACGCGGCTCGAATAAGATACCGTCCATGCTGCCGCCGCCTTCAGGAAGGAACGCCGTAAGCCGGCCGGAGATTTCCCTCGTCATTCCGGTTTACAACGAGGAGGAGAACCTGCCCGTGCTGGCCACGCAGGTCCGGGAGGCTCTGGCCCCCCTCGGGCGTTCCTACGAGGTCCTCTTCGTGGACGACGGCTCGACCGATGGAAGCCCTGAGGTGCTCCGGCGGCTCGCTCGGGAGAACCCGTTGGTGCGGATCGTGCGCCTGCGCCGCAACGCCGGCCAATCGGCGGCCCTCGACGCGGGCTTCCGCTTCGCGCGAGGCGAAATCGTGGTCACCCTGGATGCCGACCTCCAGAACGACCCGGCGGACATCCCGCGTCTCCTCGAGGCGCTCGCAGGCTGTGACGTGGTGACCGGCGTGCGCACGCGGCGGCAGGACGACTGGGTGCGGCGGGTCTCCTCGCGGATCGCCAACCGCGTCCGCAACCGGGTCACCCACGAGTCGATCACGGACGTCGGATGTACACTCAAAGCGTTCCGGGCCGAGTACCTGCGGCGGATTCCGATGTTCACCGGCATGCACCGGTTCCTTCCGACCCTGCTCAAGATGGAAGGGGCGCGGGTCGTCGAGATCCCGGTCAACCACCGGCCGCGCCTGCACGGGCAGCCGAAGTACGGGATCGGCAACCGGCTCTGGAGGGCGCTGGCCGACCTGTTCGCCGTGCGCTGGATGCAGAAACGGTGGATCGACCGCCGGATCTCAGAGGAGATCGAGACTTGGAACACAATTCCGTCTGGCTCGTCATCGGATTCCTTGGCCAGGCTCTCTTCTTCGCCCGCTTCTTCGTCCAGTGGCTCGCCTCCGAGCGCGCCCGCCAGAGCGTCATTCCCCGGGCCTTCTGGTACCTGAGCCTGGGCGGCGGCGCGGTGCTGCTCGCCTACGCCATCCACCGCCGGGACCCCGTCTTCATCCTGGGGCAGGCCACGGGTTTCTTCATCTACTCCCGGAACCTCTGGCTCATCTACCGGCCCCGCCCGGCGACGCCCGGCCCCCCGGAAGCCGACTGACGTGAACGAGAGAGCGACCCTCCAGCACGACCTGCTCCTGCTGGCCGCCCTCGCCGCCCTGGTCTTCCTGCCCGGGCTCGGGAGCCGCGACCTGTGGAACCCCGACGAGGCCCGCTACGTCGAGGTCGCTCGGGAGATGCGCACTTTCGGCACGTACGCCGTGCCGCACCTGAACGGCCGGATGTACACCGAAAAGCCTCCTCTTCTCTTCTGGCTGATCGACCTCTCGGGTTTCCTCTTCGGGGGGCTGAACGAGACCACGTCCCGCGTGCCCATCGCGCTGGCCGCGATCGGGGCCGTGCTCCTCGTCTACCGGATCGGCGAGCGCTGGTTCGGCCGGCGCGCCGGCTGGACCGCAGCGGCGGCGTTCGCCACCTGCGCCAAGGTCCTCTGGCAGGGCCGGTTCGGGCAGATCGATATGCTGCTCACCTGCCTGGTCACCCTGGCGGTCTGGTTCTGGACGCGCGGCCTCACGGAGGACCGCCCGAAGCTCTACCCCCTCTTCTTCGTTTCCGCGGGTCTCGCGACCCTGGCCAAGGGGCCGGTCGGGCTGCTGCCCCCCCTGCTTTCGATCCTCGCCTTCCTCGCCCTGACCCGGAACTGGCGGGAGATGAAGCGCCTGCGGGTGGGCCTCGGCCTCCTGATCTGGGCCGGAGTGATGCTCTGCTGGCTCGTCCCCGCCGGGATCGCCGGCGGCCGGGAGTACCTGGAGCCGATTCTCATCCGGCAGAACGTCACCCGCTACGTCACCCCCTGGCACCACCTCCAGCCCTGGTACTACTACCTGACGGTGATCCCGCCGGAGTTCTTCCCGTGGTCGTTCCTCCTCCCGACTGCTCTCTTCCTGGGCTGGAAAGGGCTGGACGGCCGGGAGCGGCAGGGGTTCCTCTTCGCCCTCTGCTGGACGGTGGTCACCCTCGTCTTCTTCAGCCTCTCTCCCGCCAAGCGGACGGTCTACATCCTCACGATGTACCCGGCCATGGCGCTCCTGGTGGGAGCCGCCCTCGACCGGCTTGCGGCGGACTGGCCCCGGGACCGCAAGTGGCTCACCGTCCCCCTGGGGCTGATGGCCGGTTTCGCGGTTCTCCTCCTTGCGGCGCTCCCCCTCCTGGGACGGGGCCGGCCCGAGGCGGTCCCCCTGGGGGGCGATTCCTTTCTCTGGCGGGTGACGGCGGCGCTCGTTCCGATGGTCCTGGGGGCGGTGGCGGCCTGGTGGATCTCCCGCTCCGGCCGGGTGGACCGGGCCGTGGGCTCCCTCGCGGCTGGAATGGCGGTGACGGCAGTGGTCGCGGCCCTGTTCATCCTGCCGCGGTTCAACGTGATCAAGTCGACCCGAACGCTCTCCGGGGTGCTCGTCAGGACCATGGGTCCCGGCGAGCCGTACGGCATCTATCCCCGCCTCGACCCGACCTTCCTTTACTACACAGGTCGGTTCGCGGAGAACCTCGACAGCGAAAGCAAGCTGCGGGCCTTCGTGGCCCGGCCGGGCCGGATTTGGCTCCTCGCCCGGCGGGACGAGTTGGCGAAGCTCGCTCCGCCGCTCCCCCCGATGCAGGAGGTGGCGCGGGACGCGGATTGGGAGCAGGGATACCTGCTGCTAACCCGGCCGTAGAGGGGAAGGACAACACGGACGAACACGGACCCGAACGTCGTTCTCCTTGTCCGTGCTGGTCCGTGTCAGTTCGTGTCAGTCCGTGTTCTCCCTACCCCTGCTCGTCCTGAATCAGCAACCGCTCGATACCGCGGGCCTTGCCGGTAGTCTCGTCGACGTCGAGCACCACGGCGGCGAGGCGGACGTCCCGCTTGGCGACCTCGAAGGGCGCGGGCGTCTGAAGGAGGAAGCGCTTGAGGACCTTGTCCGTCCGCATCCCGATGATCGACTCGTAGGGGCCGGTCATGCCCACGTCAGTGAGGAAGGCCGTGCCCTGCGGCAGGATCCGCTCGTCACCCGTGGGGACGTGGGTGTGGGTGCCGACGACTCCGCTCACCCGGCCGTCGAGATAGAAGCCCAGGGCCTGCTTCTCGCTCGTGGCCTCGGCGTGGAAGTCCACGAAGATCACCTTGACCTTGGCGTCGAGCCCCTTGAGCAGGCGGTCGGCCACCAGAAAGGGGGAATCGACATTGCTCATGAAGACCCGCCCCTCGAGGTTGATCGTCGCCACCGGGATGCCGGCCGCGGTCTCCCCCACGTACAGCCCCCGGCCGGGGTTGCCCTCGGGGTAGTTGGCCGGGCGCAGGAGCCGGCGCTCCCGGTCGAGGAGCTCCACCCCCTCCTTCTTGTCCCAAATGTGGTTGCCGCTGGTGTAGCAGTCGATGGGCAGGTCCGAGAGCTCCGCCAGGATATCCGGAGTGACCCCGAAACCGCCGGCGGAGTTCTCCACGTTGACGATGACGTAGTCCACCCGGTGGCGGTCCACCAGCCGGGGGAGTTGGTTCTGGACCGCCCGCCGGCCGGGCTTGCCGATCACGTCGCCGACGAAGAGCAGCCTCATCGTCCCTTACCGGGCGTACTCGACGGAGCGGGTCTCGCGGATGACCGTGACCTTGATCTGGCCGGGGTAGGTCAGCTCCGCCTCGATCTTCCGCGCGATGTCCTTGGAGAGCCAGAGCGCCTGCTCATCGCCGATCTTGCCGCTGTCGACGATGATGCGGATCTCGCGGCCGGCCTGGATGGCGAACGTCTTCTGCACGCCCTTGAAGCCGGAGGCGATCTCCTCGAGCTTCTCCAGGCGCTTGACGTAGGTCTCCAGCACCTCCCGCCGGGCCCCGGGCCGGGCGGCCGACAGCGCGTCGGCCGCGGTCACCAGCACCGCCTCCACGGTCTGCGGGTCGTAGTCGCCGTGATGGCAGGCCATGGAGTGGACGACCTCCTCGGTCTCGCCAAATTTGCGCAGCAGGTCGATGCCGATCTGGAGGTGCGTGCCGTCCATCTCCCGGTCGATGGCCTTGCCGATGTCGTGGAGGAGACCGCCCCGGCGGGCGACCGCGATGTTGGCCTTGAGCTCGGCGGCCATGGTGCCGGCGAGGAAGGCTACCTCCTTGCTGTGCTGGAGGACGTTCTGGCCGTAGGACGTGCGGTAGCGCAGGCGCCCGAGGAGCTTGATCAGCTCCGGGTGCATGCCGGGAATGCCCAGTTCGAGGAGCGCCGCCTCCCCCTCCTGGAGGATCTTCTGCTCGAACTCGGCCTTGACCTTCTCCACCACCTCCTCGATGCGCGCCGGGTGGATGCGCCCGTCCACGATCAGCCGCTCCAGGGCCACCCGGGCGACCTCGCGGCGGAAGGGGTCGAACCCGGAGAGGATCACCGCCTCCGGCGTGTCGTCGACGATGAGGTCCACCCCGGTGGCCATCTCCAGGGCGCGGATGTTCCTGCCCTCGCGGCCGATGATCCGCCCCTTCATCTCGTCGTTGGGGAGCATGACCACGGAGACGGTCGTCTCCGAGACGTAGTCGGAGGCGGAGCGCTGGACGGCCATCCCGATGATCCGCTGGGCCTGCTTGTGGGCCTGCTCCCGGGCTTCGTCCTCGATCCGTTTGACGATGTGGGCGGCCTCGATGCGGGCCTCGTCCTCCATCATCCTGACCAGCTCGTCCCGGGCCTGCTGGGCGGTGAGCCCCGCGATGTGCTCCAGCCGGCTCCGGCCCTCCTCGACCAACTTGTCGAGCTCCGCCTCCCTCTTCTCCAGGGTCTTCTCCCGGCCGGTCAGGACCCGGTCCTGCTGGTTCAGCTCCTTCTCGCGCCGCGTCAGCTCTTCGGTCCGCTTGTCGAGGTTGTCTTCCTTCTGGCCGAGCCGCCGCTCGAGGGCTTCCAGTTCCGAGCGCCGCTTGCGCGACGCCGCCTCGAACTCGCTGCGCGCCTGGAGCAGCTTCTCCTTGGCGACGACCTCCGCCTCGCGCAGGCGGGTCTCGCCCTGGCGCCGGGCGTCCTCGACCACCTTCTCGGCATCGCGCTGGGCCTGGAGAAGCAGGCGCTTCCCCTCCTTGCGGAGGGCGAACCACCACACGAGGGGGACCAAGACCGCGCCAAAGACGATGGCCGCGGCCAGGATGATGATTTCGGTGTTCACCGGCGGTCTCCCGTGAACATCAGGAGGGAGGACCGGGAGGGATCGGGAAGAAACCCTCTCCTGGGGAGAGGGGAGAAAAAACATCCCCCGCGCAGCCGTGTGGGCCGTGCGTTTAGAACCTGAAACGCGCCAGGTGGGTGTCCGCTCCGTGAGCCGTTAGCGTCCTCGTACGAGCGAGGCTGGCACAGGCCACACGGGTGAAAGACTCCCGAAGCTTGAATGTTGGTTCTACATTCGACTGACCCATCACGAACCACACAGGGGATGCCAACTCTGTTTCCATATATCTTTGAGGAGGCATTGCCGTCCACCCTCTCAACCTTCGAGGGCCCGAGTTAATTCCTCGGTCAGCCGTACCACCTTCTCCCTGATCTCGCCCCGTTCCCCTTCCTGTTGACTCTGAATCCGGAACAGTTCGTCTGCCAAATTGAGCGCCGCCAGGATCGCGATCCGGGCCGTATCGCCCGTCACGTGCTGAGCGACCTCCCGCATCTTGCGGTCCACGAGGTCGGCCAGGCTCTGGAGGTGCTCGGTCTCTTCACTCCCGCGAACGTGGTACACCCTGCCGAAAATCTCAACCGCCGTGTTGGTTGCAGGCATGGGCATCCGTTCGCGTCTCGAAACGCCTCACCGGCCAGCAAGTGATGTGATGCCAGCGGTTTGGCAGGGGACACTATAGCACAGGTGTGCCGGCCGGTCTGGCAAGGGGGGAGGGGAGGGTACAATCCTGACCCACCGTGACCATCTACCCTGCCCTCCGCCACCTCCTCTTCCGGCTCGAGGCCGAGACCGCCCATGGCGTCGGGATGGGCGCCCTGCGGGCCGTCCAGGCCATCCCCGGCCTGTCCGGGCTCCTCGCCCGGCGGGCCCCGGCGGGCCCTCTCCGGCAGACCCTCTTCGGCCACTCGTTCCCCAACCCCGTGGGCCTCGCCGCCGGCTTCGACAAGGACGCCGCCGCCGTCCATGCCCTGGGCGCCCTGGGCTTCGGCTTCGTCGAGGTGGGAACGGTCACCCCCCGACCCCAGCCGGGCAACCCCAGGCCGCGGCTCTTCCGCTTCCCTGACGCCGGGAGCTTCCAGAACGCCCTCGGCTTCAACAACGGCGGCATGGAGGCCCTGCGCCGGAGGCTGGAAAGGCTCCCTCCCCTCCCCTTCCCCCTGGGGGTCAACATCGGGAAGAACAAGAACACCCCCCAGGAGGCCGCCCTCGCCGACTACGAGGCGCTGATCCGGCGGCTCCACGACCTCGCCGACTACCTGGTCGTCAACCTCTCCTCCCCGAACACCCCGGGCCTGCGGGACCTCCAGAACGAGGCCTTCATTCGCTCAGTCCTCGAGCTGGCCGCCGGGATCACGGGAAAGCCCGTCCTGGTCAAGATCTCCCCGGACCTGGAGCCGGCCGGCGCCGCCGCCCTCGCCGAAGCGGCGGTCGACGCCGGAGCGGCCGGGATCATCGCCACCAACACGACCGTGGACTACTCCCTCCTGCCGGGGGCGAAGGACTTCGGCGGGCTCTCCGGGCGGGTCCTGCGGGAGAAGAGCTTCCAGATCTTCGACGCCGTGGCCCGCCGGACTTTCGGACGCACGGTCCTGATCAGCGTCGGAGGGATCGACTCCGGAGCCGAGGCGTACCGGCGCATCAAGGCCGGCGCCTCCCTCGTCCAGGTCTACACCGCCTTCATCTACGGCGGCCCCGCATTCCCGCATCAGGTCTGCGAGGAGCTCCTGGAGCTGATGGCGCGAGACGGAGTGAAAACGATCGGGGAGGCGGTGGGGGCGGAGCGGTAGGGATCAGGGAGCGATCTCCGCCAGCTCCTCCAGCCGCCGGGTCAGCCCTTCCACTCGCCGCCGGATCTCCTCGCGCTCCGTTTCCCAACGCTCGGCGGCCTCGCCGCTGCTGGACTCGGCGGCGGCGAGCTGCGCTTCCAGGTTGCGGACCCGGGTCTGGAGCTCCTCGTTCTCCTCCCGAAGAGGGCCTGCGTCCTCGGAGCCGGTCTGGGGGGCGACGGCGAGGCGGGTCTCCAGGTCCTCGATGCGGTCCCGGAGCGAAGCGTTCTCCTGACGGAGGTCCCGGAGGCGCTCGGCCGCTTCGCGGACCCGGGATTCAAGACTGTCGAGCCATTCGATCTCCACGCGTGGTTACCCCTTCCAGCCGAAGCGGCGCTCCAGCTCAGTGTTGAGGGCGAGCTGGCGGGCGTTGACCTCCTCTTGGGTGAGGGAGCGCTCGCGGGCGTTGTAGTGAAACGAGATCGTGGTGTTGACCGCCCCCTCGGGCACGCCGGGGCCGCGGTAACGGACCTTGAGCTCCCAGGAGACCAGGTCCTCGGGGGCACGCTCGGCAATGGTCCGGTCGACCTCCGCCCAGGGCGTCTCCAGGGAATGGGCGAGCGTGAAGTCGGCCGAGATCCCGGGGAAGCGCGAGGGCAGAGCGACCTCGAGGCTCACGTCGCCGCCGGCGAACGCCGCAGCCTCGATCTCGGCGACGTACAGCGGGTATCCCTCTTCGTCCTCGACCCGGCCCAGCCAGCCCACCACCCGGCCGCCCCGCAGCAGCTCGGCGGAGTTGCCGGCGAGCAGCCCTGGCAGCTCGGCGGGCCGGGCGTCCAGCCGGACACCGAACGCGTCGGCCAGGGCCTCGACCGCTCCCTTGAGGTCGAAGAGGTCCAGGTCCACCTCCCGCTCCCAGGGAGTGCCGACCTTGCCGCCGCAAATCAGCCCCACGTGCTCGGGCTGGTGCGGCAGCCCCTCGCCGCCGGTCTCGAAGAACACGGTCGCCACCTCGAAGGCGCGCACGGCCGGCAGCCCCCGGCGCTGGTTGAAGCGCGCGGTCTCGACGAGGTTGGACGCGAGCGACCGGCGCAGCACCGAGTACTGCTCGGAGAGCGGATTGGCCAGGCGGATCGGCTTCGCCTCCGGCCGCAGGCTTGGGTAAGCCGCCTCGATCGCGGGGTCCAGAAAGGCGAAGGTGACCACCTCTGCGTAGCCGGCGGCGGCGAGCAGACGGCGGATCCGCTCGCGGCGGATCACGGGCTCGGGCCTCGGAGCGTCGGCACCCGGAATGCCCGGCAGCGCCGCCGGGATGTTGTCGAGGCCGAAGATCCGCAGCACCTCCTCATAGAGGTCCTGGGGATAGACCTCGTGCGGCGGCTCGGGCCGCGGCTGAAAATCGTAATAGCGCCAGGAGGGGACGGTCACCTCCCAAGTCCCGTTCGAGGGCTCGACCCGGAACCCGAGGCCGGTGAGCCAGCGCCGGGCGTCGCCGGGGGGGACCGCGGCACCGGCGAAGGCGTCGAGCTTCCCCAGGTCCAGCCGGCCGCGACGCAACCAGTCCCGCGCCTCGTCCCGCACATCGAGGACGCCGGCCAGGACCGTGCCGCCCGCCAGCTCGGCGATCAGGGCCGCGGCCCGGCTCGCCGCCTCGGCGCAGAGCTCCGGGTCGGCGCCCCGCTCGAAGCGATGGCTGGCGTCGGTGTGCATCCCGAGCCCCCTGGCGGTGGTCCGCACGGCCCGGCGGTCGAAGTGGGCGCTCTCGATCAGGATGTCGCGGGTCGATTCGGTGACCTCGCTGTCCTGGCCACCCATGACGCCGGCCAGGGCCACGGCCCGCTCGGCGTCGGCGATCACCAGCATCCCGGGGTCGAGCTCGCGCTCCTGGCCATCGAGGGTGACGAGCCGCTCGCCCGCCCGAGCCCGGCGCACGACGATCGTGGTCTGGGCGAGCTTCGCGAGGTCGAAGGCATGGAGTGGCTGGCCCATCTCCCAGAGGATGAAGTTGGTGACGTCCACGACGTTGTTGATCGGCCGCAGCCCGATGGCCTCCAAGCGCTTCCGCAGCCACTCGGGGCTCGGGCCAATGGTGACGCCGCGGACGACCCGGGCCGCGTACCGGGGGCAGCCCTCGAAGTCTTCGACCACGATTCTGGCGGCGTCCTCGATCTGCTCGGAGGTCTCCGGAGGAGCGGCCGCAGGCCGGCGGAGCGACCGGTCGTAGAGGACGGCCACCTCGCGAGCCAATCCGAAGTGGTTCATGCAGTCGGGACGGTTGGTGGTGACCTCCACGTCCAGGACCGTGTCACCTCCGTGGGCCGTCATCCCTTCCACCGCCAAGCCGGCGTTGGTGAGGCGGCGGGCCAGATCCCGCGGATCGGCCGGGAGGTCGACGTAGTCGGCAAGCCAGCTCAGGGAAAATTCCATCAGCCTCGCACCTGCCGCAGCAGCCGCTCGTCGTTGTCGAAGAGCAGCCGGATGTTGGGGATGCCGTAGCGGTTCATCGCCACCCGGTCGACGCCCATGCCGAAGGCGAAGCCGGAGTAGACGTCCGGATCGATGCCGCACTCGGCGAGCACCCGGGGATCGACCATGCCGCAGCCGAGGATCTCCATCCAGCCCGTGCCGGAGCAGACCTCGCACCCCCTGCCTTTGCAGTTCTGGCAGGTGATGTCCACCTCGGCCGAGGGCTCGGTGAAGGGGAAAAAGCTCGGCCGCAGGCGGATCTCCACGTCCGGCGCGAAGAGGCGGCGCAGGAAGGCGAGGAGCGTCCCCTTGAGGTGCCCCACGGTGATCCCCTCGGCCACGGCCAGACCCTCGACCTGGTGGAACATGGGCGAGTGCCGCAGGTCGTTGTCGTTCCGGTACACCCGGCCGGGACAGATGATCCGGATGGGCGGCTTGCGTGAAAGCATGGTGCGGATCTGCACCGGCGAGGTGTGGGTCCGCAGCAGCAGGCCATTCTCCAGGAAAAAGGTGTCCTGCGTGTCGCGCGCCGGGTGGTCCTGCGGGAAGTTCAGGGCGCCGAAGTTGTGGTAGTCGTCCTCGACCTCCGGGCCCTCGGCCACGCTGTAACCCAGCTCGGCGAAGATCTCCTCCATCTCCCGCATCACGAGCGAGATCGGATGGACGCTTCCCAGGCCGGGACGCCGGCCGGGGAGGGTGACGTCCACGACCGCGGCGCGGCGGGCGGCTTCCCGTTCCCGGGCGGAGATCTCCTGATTGAGCTCCTCCAGGCGGCGCTCCACGTGCTCTTTCAAGCGGTTGACCGCCTCGCCGTAGGCGCGCCGCTGCTGGGGCTCGACGCTCTTGATGCCGTCGAGCAGAGAGCGGAGGGTCCCCTGCTTGCGCCCGACCCATTGGACGCGGAGTGCCTCCCAGGCCGCGCGGTCGCGGACGGCCGCGCAGGCCTGGTCGAACTCCTCGCGCCGGGAGTCGAGCGCGGAGACCTCGAGCGTCCCGGCCTCCCCGGGGCTCACGTCACGACTCCGCGGGGGCGGGCGTGCCCTGGTTCTCGAGACCCTTCTTGGCCAGGTCCGCGAGCTGGGCAAAACCGGTCGGGTCGGCGACGGCGATGTCGGCCAGCACCTTGCGGTCGAGCAGCGATCCGGCGGCCTTGAGGCCGGCGATCAGGCGGCTGTAGGAGAGGTCGTGGAGCCGGGCCGCGGCATTGATGCGGACGATCCAGAGGCTGCGGAGCTGGCGCTTCTTCTGGCGCCGGTCGCGGTAGGCATAGTTGAGGGACTTGTCGACGGCCTGCTTGGCGAGCCGGTGGCCCTTGGACTTCATTCCATAGTAGCCGCTCGCCAGATCCAGGATCTTCTTCCTGCGCTCCGTCCGCTTGTTTCCACGCTTGACACGTGCCATGTCTCGAACCTCGTTTCTGCGTCCCCCTTGGGGGAGCGGTCAGGCCCGCGCGGCGCTCGGTCGTCGAGCACCGGGAGCCGCGGCCCCGGGGGGCAGGTCCTTCCCTCCGGCGGCCGGCGTTGTGATGTGGTGGCCCTCCGTGGTGACGGAGGAGCTCGACGTCTACTGGTGCAGCCCCGCTTTGAGGTTGGCGGCGAATGCGGGCGAGACCACCACGGCCTTG
The DNA here is from genome assembly GCA_035633875.1 of Thermoanaerobaculia bacterium. Taxonomy (GTDB): domain Bacteria; phylum Acidobacteriota; class Thermoanaerobaculia; order Multivoradales; family UBA5704; genus DATARR01. Next base: position 3,330 of record DASQEB010000644.1, on the reverse strand, counting down.
CGCAGATTGCGCTTCCGCTTGGTGGTCTTCTTGGTCAGGATGTGGCTGTGCATCGACTGATGACGCATCAGCTTGCCCGTGCCCGTCACTTTGAAGCGCTTCGCCGCCCCCTTGTGGGTCTTCTGCTTCGGCAAGGGAGGCTCCTTTCTTCGCTCTCCTCTTGGAGAGTCTCAAAAATGCAAATCGGCGCAGGATTACCCCTGCGCCCGTCCGTCCCCGGACCTCGCCGGCTCGGGGGCGCTCGCCTTCTTGGGAGCGCTGTGCCGCGGGGGACCGAAGATGACATGCATCCGGTTCCCCGCCATCTCGGGCCCTGATTCTAACATCCCACGCTCCCCCAGGTCTTCCTGGAACCGCCGAATCAGTTTGTGGCCCAGATCCTGGCGCGCCATCTCCCGGCCTCGGAACTGGACCGTGGCCTTGACTTTGTCCCCTTCCTCGAGGAAGCGGATGGCGCTCTTGAGCTTGAAGTCGTAGTCATGCTCGTCGATGTTGGGCCGGAACTTCAGCTCCTTGACGTGGATGATCTTCTGCTTCTTCTTCGACTCGTGCGCCTTCTTCTTCTGCTGGTAGAGGAACTTGCCGAAGTCCATGATGCGGCAGACCGGCGGCTTGGCCGTCGGGGCCACCTCCACCAGATCGAGGCCCTGTTCCTGAGCCCGCCGCAAGGCCTCCTCCACCGGTACGATTCCGGCCTGGCCGCCGTCGGCGTCCACCAGGCGCACCTCTCGAACCCTGATGCGCTCGTTGACCCGGGTCGACTTGTCGATACTCAGCTCACCCCCTGGGAGCGCCGAGCTTGCGCTCGGATGAAATGGTTCAAACCTTTCTCCTTCATCTCTCGTCTCTAACCTTTAAGTACCTAGATCTCGCGGCTGCGGGACAGGGAGAGCTCCCGAACACGGGCGGCGAAGGCGTCCACGGGCATGGCGCCCAGGTCCTCGCCCGCGCGCCGCCGCACCGACACCGTCCCGCCTTCGGCCTCCCGCCCGCCCACGACCAGCATGTACGGCACCTTCTGGAGCTGGGCCTCGCGGATCTTGTAGCCCAGCTTCTCGTTGCGGGCGTCGAGCTCCACCCGCACGCCTGCCGCCGCGAGCGCCGCCCGCACGGTCTCTCCATACTCCGCGAACTTCTCCGAGACCGGCAGCACCACCGCCTGGACCGGTGACAGCCACACGGGGAAGGCGCCGACCGTCTGCTCGATCAGGATGCCCATGAACCGCTCCACCGAGCCGAACATGGCGCGGTGGATCATCACCGGCGCCCGCTCCGCGCCGTCCGCCGCCACGTACTTGAGCGCGAACCGCTGCGGGAGCTGGTAGTCGAGCTGCACCGTCCCGAGCTGCCAGCTCCGGCCCAGGGCATCGTGGACGTGGAAGTCGATCTTCGGGCCGTAGAAGGCGCCGTCGCCGGGGTTGACCTTGTACGGCAGCCCCCGGTGCTCCAGGGCCTGGATGAGCGCCGCCTCGGCCTGGTCCCACAGCTCGTCCGAGCCGATCCGCTTGACCGGCCGGGTCGACAGCTCGATCTCCACCCGGTCGAACCCGAAGGTGCCGTAGAGCTCCAGGATCATCTCCGTCACCCCCAGCACCTCGGCCTCGACCTGCTCGTCGGTGCAGAAGATGTGGGCGTCGTCCTGGGCGAACGAGCGGACGCGGAAGAGACCCGCGGTCACGCCGCTCCTCTCGTAGCGGTGGAGCCGGCCGAAGTCCGCGTAGCGGATGGGCAGATCCCGATACGACCGCAGCCGGGTCGCGAAGATCAGGCAGTGGGTCGGGCAGTTCATCGGCTTGACCGCAAACTGCCGCTCGTCCACCTCGGTGAAGAACATGGCCTCCTGGTAGTTCGCGAAGTGCCCCGAGGTCTTCCAGAGCTCGAGGTCCAGGATCTGCGGCGTGATCACCTCGCCATAGCCGTAGCGGGCGTAGAGCTCCCGCACGTAGTCGACCAGCCCGTTGTAGACGGCCGCGCCCTTCGGGTGGAAGAACGGCGAGGCCGGCGCGTACGGGTCGAAGCTGAAGAGGTCCAGCTCCACCCCGAGCCGGCGGTGGTCCCGCGCCCGGGCCTGCTCGATGCGGTCCAGGTACTCCCGGAGGTCGCTCTCCGAGGCGAACGCCGTGCCGTAGATCCGCTGCAGCCGCTCGTTGCCTTCGTCGCCCTTCCAATAGACGCCGGAGGACTCCAGGAGTTTCACCGCGCCGATCTGGGACGTGCTCCGGGCGTGGGGCCCGCGGCAGAGGTCGGCGAAGCGGCCGTGGCGGTAGATCGTGATCGTCTCGCCCTCGGGGATGTCCTTCAGGCGCTCGACCTTGAGGGACTCCCCCATCTCGCGGAAGATCCTCTCGGCCTCCTCGCGGCTGACCTCGGACCGCTCGAGCTCGCTCCCCTCGGCGATGATCTCCTTCATCGTGGCCTCGATCCGCTCGAGGTCCTCAGGGGTGAAGGCGCGGGGGAAGCGGAAATCGTACTGGAACTTCTCCGTGTGGTCTTTGCGGCCCACGTCGATCTCCACCTCGGGCCAGAGGCGCTTGACGGCGTCCGCCAGCACGTGCTCGGCGCTGTGGCGGATGAACTCCCCGGCCTCGGGGCTCTTCACGGTGAAGATGCGGAAGCTGCCGCCCCGGGTCAGCGGATGGCGCAGGTCGATCTTGTGGCCGTCCAGCTCCGCGCCCACGGCGTCCTTGGCCAGGCGCGGACCGATGGCCGCGGCCACCTCCAGCGGGGTGGTCCCGGCGTCCACGGTCCGGACGGAGCCGTCGGGCAAGGTCAGACGGATGGCCTCGGTCATCGTCTCCATGAGACTACGATCTCTTTCTCGGTCTTCAACAAAGAGGTGTCTCTCGGGCCGCGGCCCGCGCCGGCGGGGATCACGAAGTCACGCGAGAGTGGAGGCGTGGTAGGCGCTAGCGGACTCGAACCGCTGACCTCTACCGTGTGAAGGTAGCGCTCTAACCAACTGAGCTAAGCGCCTGGACATGAAGCTGAATGCCGGTCACCGAACCGTCCCGATGTCGTTTCTCAATGTATTGCAGATCCGGTGCCGACTCCCAACCTTTGGAAGACCATGGTAGGCCCGAGCGGACTTGAACCGCTGACCTCTACGATGTCAACGTAGCGCTCTAACCAACTGAGCTACGGGCCTGAGCCTGCCTTGACTGTCGCCAAGGGAGGGGAAGGGTAGCAAAGGCGGGGGGAGGTGTCAACGGGGCGGCAGGAGCCGTCCGGAATCCCTCCGCCCCTCCCTCCTGTTATGATCATGGGGATCTTTCGCCCACTTACCGCCATGCCGCTCACTCACTTCCACCCCGCCGTCGCCTCCTGGTTCGC
>DASQEB010000643.1:0-2470 GCA_035633875.1 Thermoanaerobaculia bacterium | reverse complement strand
GCCGCGAGGCGCGTCGGCGCCGCCACCAGCGCCACCGGCTCGGCCACGTGGAGGGTGAACCCGTCCGCGAGGATCGGCCAGCCGTCGTCCAGGAGCTGCACGCCGTTCGGTCCCGGCAGGTCCGCGGCGGTGATGCACACCGCCCCCTCGGGAGCCCGGGAGGGATCGAAACGGATCGCGCGGATGCGGGCGTGGGGATGAGGGCTGCGCAGGGTCGCGCCGTGCCACATCCCGGGCAGGGAGACGTCATCCACGTACCGTGCAGCCCCCGAGACCTTGGCGAAGCCGTCCGGGCGCGGCGGGCTACTTCCGATGCCGTTCATCCGCCCGAGTCTTCTATAAGCCCGGGATTCGCGCAAGGGCATCCTCCTCCGGGTTTCGTGGCAGACGGCTTGCACCCGACTCTGGGGAGAGAAGAAAGGAGGCCCCGCATGATCGAATGGAGAACCGACGTGGACAGTGCCCTGGAGGAGGCCGGCCGGACAAGTCGCCCCGTCCTGCTCGACTTCACCGCTGCCCCGCTCTGAGGGGGATGCGCTCGGCTGGAAGCCGAGGTGTACCCCGAGTCCCGCGTGGATCAGCTCGTCCGTGAAAACTTGATCCCCGTCCGCATCCAGGTTCGTGAGAACCCGCAGGCCATGGAGCGGTTCAACGTCCAGTGGACGCCGACCATCGTCCTCCTGGGCGCCGATGGGAAGGAGCATCACCGCATCGAAGGCTTCCTCGACACCGAGGACTTCCTCGCGCAACTGACTCTCGGCCTGGCCAAGATCGCCTTCGCCCGGCAGGAGTGGGACCGGGCTGCCGAGCGGTATGGAGAGGTACTCGATCGCTTCCCGGCCACGGACGCGGCGCCCGAGGCCCAGTACTGGCGCGGCGTGACGCGCTACAAGGCGACGAACGACGCCGCCGCGCTCGGCGAGACCGCCAGGGCCTTCCAGGAGCGGTACGCCGACAGCACGTGGGCCAGGAAGGCGTCGATCTGGAGCTAGCCGGGGGCGAAGAGGTCGACCGGCACCCCGGTGCCGGAACCGAAATAGGGGCGTGAGTTGGCCCCGGGAAGCGCGAACCCGTTGATCGCGATGCGCCGGGGGGCGGCGCCGCGGTTCTCGGCGCTGCGGTGAACGACGTAGGGGCCGAAGAAGGCGGCGCTCCCCGCCTTCAGGAGCGCGGGAACGCCAGGGCGGTCAGCGTAGCGGCGCCGCACCGTGGCGGGATCGACGTGGCCCTCCCGTCCGCTCCCCGGATAGAAGACGAGCGGCCCGTTCTCGGGCGTGGAATCGTCGATCGCGACGACGGTCTGGATGTAGCTCCCGCGTCCGTCGACGTCCCGCCACTCGGGCGTGCCGTAGCGCCGGTGCTCGCTGTCCTGATGGGGCTCGAACTCCAGCCCATCCTTCGGGTACTTGGCATGGAGCTGGTTGAGCAGGTGGACCGCCGTGGCGGAGCCGAGGATCTGGCCGACCACCGAGGTGAGCCGCACGTCGCGCCCGCAGTCGAGGAAGGCCGGCTCGCAGCCTCCGGCCCAGACGACCCGCAACAGCCGGGTCGACCCGTTCAAGCCGCCGAAGACGAACTGGCTGCCGGCGTGCTCCAGCTTGAGCTCACCCGCCGCCTCGTCCCCATTCACCGGCAGCGTCGCGGCGAGCTCCCGCCCGACCACACGCAGCCGTTCCGCGGCCTCGGCCATCGCCGCGACCTCCTCCCGTGAGAAGAGACCTTCGAGGATGAGGTAGCCGTCCTCATAGAACTGACGGACGTCGGCCGGGGAGAGCTCTGGGATCATGCGGATGGGATTTTAGCATAGCAGGCTCTCCTCGCCCTCACAGCCGCCGCAGCAGGCCTTTAAGCGCATCGTCCTCCCGCACCCGCCGGGCCTTGAGGGACTCGTCGACCGAGAGCGCCCCCGCTCCGTTGAACAGGAAGAAGAGGCCGGCGGAGAGCATCATGAAGGCGGGCCAGCTCTGGTCATAGGGATGGCCGATGTGGACCATCAGCAGCGCGACGATGAAGTTGAAGATCATCACCACCGCGGCGGGGCGGGTGAACGCCCCCAGGAGGAACAGGACCCCGGCGAGGAGCTGCGCGTAGACGGACAAATGGGCGGAGAACAGAGGGAACGGAAATCCATGCTGGGCCAGGAAGTCGCGGAACTCCAGCATGTGTGCGGAACTGAGGACGTTGTCCTGCACCCCGTAGATCAGGCGCGAGCCCACCGCCAGACGAAGGAAGACGGTCCCGTAGTCGCGCCGCTCTTCGAACCACAGGAACAGGGAATCGACTGACTTCATGGTTCGTCCTCCCCCGGAACGGAGTCGAAACCGGTTTTGGTTGGGGGCTCCTTCCGCTGCGGTACTCTACGAGCAATCGCGGTGCCAGGGGCCCCAGATCATCAAAAGAGTATACGGAGGAGGGTTAGGTTTTGTTTTGGTGATCTTGCAGCGGGTTCAATGTTCATCAATTTGAACAG
>DASQEB010000642.1:0-49587 GCA_035633875.1 Thermoanaerobaculia bacterium | reverse complement strand
ACTGCCCCTTCTCCGCCAGGGTCTGCTCGCCGATCTGGACGGTGACGTCCAGAGGGTTGTCCTCCACGCCGTGGAGGACGGCCGCCAGCGTCCGGTCCGCGGTGCGTTCCAGGGAGGATTTGTCCCGGTAGCCCGTGCGGTGGCGGACCTTGAGGCCCGGCTTCCTCACCTTGACCTCGATCCGGTGCTGCCGGCCGTCGCCCTGGCGCGGGGAGCTGTAGCCGAGGGAGTAGTAGGAGGAGAAGTCCTCCCGCATCCGGGTGAGCGCTTGGGAAAAGTCGTTGGTGTTGAAGATGGGCCGGCCGCCGGTCTCGTTGGCGAGCGTGAAGAGGGAACCCTGCAGGTTGTCCTGGATCGTGCTCCGGATGGTGGGGAATTGCAGGTACCGGGCGTCGCCCAGGGGGCTGTCCGCGTCTCCGCCTGCGATGAGGCCGCTCGCCTGGAGCGTGTACAACGTCACCTGGTGGGCGTTGGCATGGGCAGTGAGGGCCGTGAGCTCATTGGCGGTGCTGTAGGACTGTGCGTCGGCCGGCCCCTCCGAGGCGGCCTGGTAGGCCTGGGGCCCGATCTCCCGGGCATCGAACGTCGGCAGGGCGTCGATCGAGCCGCTGTCACCGAACCCGGAGGTCGCGCCCGCTCCGCCACACAGCTCGATGAGGAGCTGGAACATCTCCTCGCCCGGAGTGAGCGGGATGCCGTCGCTGACGTGGAGGAGCGCCTTGCGCCCCGGAATTCCGGCGAGAGAGTTCACCATCAGCTTCATGGCGCCGAGCGTGCGTAGGACCTCGCTGCGGACCGAGGCCGCAAAGCCGTGAGCCAGGCGGGCGAGCTCGCGGTCGCAGGGGACGAGGTCGATGGGGGTCTCGTAGGCCATCCGGTGCAGGTTCATGATGGCTTCGAAGGTCGTCCGCCGCGAGCGGTCGATCTCTCCGCCGTTGGCGGAGAGCCGGCCGATCTCGTCCAACCCCGCCGTCAGGACGGCTGGGTCGGCCGTGAACGGAACCCGGACCCTCGGCCGGCCGAGGTCGTTGGTGACCAGCATCACCCGGTCGCCGGGCGCGAGCTGTCCCTGGAGGAAGTCTTGGAGGCTCTGCAGGACCTTGGCGCGGTTGGTGGGCCGGATGTTGAAGTTGTCGACGTAGACAATAAGGTTGAGGCGCTCTTCCGGAGCGGTTTGGGGCGTCTGGGGAGCGGCCGGGGCCGCCGAAGCCGGCATCTGGGGGGCATTCGGGGCGGCGGCGATCTGGACCAGCTCGCGGTCGATGGCTTCGAAATTGGTGACCTCGACCTTGCGGCCGTCCTCGAAGAGCTCGAAATCTCCCCTCTTGAGGCCCTTGACCGGGTTGCCGGCCTTGTCGGTGACGTAGACCTCGACGTTCACGACGTTGACCTCGATGACCTCGCCGAACTCGGGCGGCGGCGAGGTCTGCTGGGCGGCGAGCGCCGGCCCGACGAGCCCCAGCGCGATCAGGATGCGGCAAGCGAAACGGGATGTCATACGACCAGACCCTCCTGCAGAGCCGTGGGCTCGATCTTTGAAAAAATGAATCTTGCAAGGGGCGGACCATGCCTTTTCTGAGGGAGATGAAGTGTCTTTTGTCCTCCGGAGCTGACAGCGCGATCTCCCTCAGGGGGCGGTCGGCCGCTCCCGGGATTGTCTCCGCCCCCAGAGGGCCGCCGTGAGGAGGATACCGAATGCCGTCAGCACCAGGCTCCCTTCCGGTCCAAACTCGCCGCCGGTCAGCAGGTCGTCCCCTCGGAAGGACACGTCGAAGAGGTGGAAGGCTTCGAAGCCGCTCACCGGGGCCGAAAGCAGGCAAGCGACGGAGAAGTTCCAGACGCCGTGGGCGAGGGTCGCCCCCCAGAGACTGCCGCTGCGCTCCACCAGGGCGGCCAGGATCATGCCGGCGAGGACGATGTTGACCAGGGCCACCGCCGAGATGTTGGGATTGGTCGCGTGAAGGAAGGAAAAGAGGATCGAGGAGGCGAGCGCCGCCGCCCAGGGCTGCCAGAGGTCCTTGAGCGCCCGATAGACGTAGCCGCGGACGATCCACTCTTCGAGACCTCCCTGGACCAGGAAGCCGAGCAGCAGGAGTGGCAGGAGGAGGACCGGCGGGAGAGGCCACCATGAAGGGCCGGACGCGAAGACCTCGCTCGTGCCGCCGAAGCCCACCTTGGCGAGGGAGGGGGGCAGGGCGAGGACCGCCGCGAGCCACGCCCCGAGCAGGGCAAGGGTGGCCAGGGGCAGGGTGACCAACTGCCGCAGCGCCACAGGTGGCCCCCCCACTGGCCAGCGGACGCCGAGGCTCACGATCGGCCGCCGGTCGAGACTGCGGACGAAGAAAACGGTCACGGCCACCATGGGCGGTGCCGTCAGGGCGACGGTCACCAGGAGGAATTCGCTCGACCTGCCAAATCCCCCCTCCTGAAAAAATCGTCCGCTGAACCCTTGGGCGAGGATTCCCAGGAGCATGAGGACGAGCAGGTGGACGGCAACGTAAACGATCAGAAAAAGACCCGCGCGCAGCAGAGGGTGCAGCCGCGGGCGAGCTGCCGGCGCTCGAGGGATTTCTTCCTCCAAGAAGGGGGCCGGCGTGCCGGTGCCCGGCGAGGTCTGAAAAGTGGGTGGGTGATCGTGCAAGAGACCTCCGTTCGTCGGACTCCGCTGTCCGGGGCCCATTCTAAGATCCGGCGCTTGTGGCACGACAGTTGCTATTTACTCCGTGCGGGGGAGAAAGACCCAAGAGACACAAACCAAGATCGGTCAACAGAGAGACAAAACCGACCTAAGAGACAGGAGGACTTATGAACATCATCATCATGTTGATCGTCGGTGGCCTCATCGGCTGGATCGCCAGCATGATCATGCGGACCAACGCCCAGCAGGGCGTGATTTTGAACATCGTCGTCGGCATCGTCGGCGCTCTGCTCGCGGGCCTTTTGCTGGCTCCGCTCTTCGGAACGGGCACCCTCACCGGCGGCGACTTGAGTCTGCCGTCTCTGCTCGTCTCCTTGCTCGGCGCGGTCGTCCTGCTGGCGATCGTCAACCTCTTCCGTCGCGGCACGGTCCGCTGACCTCACCGGAACCCGAAACGCGGGGGTTCTGGGCCTTCCCGGCCCCCGCGACCCCGGGTACCCTCCCCCTTCGGTCTCGAGCTCTGCGTTGTCCGGCCGCCGACCCACCGGCGGCTTTCGTTGTCTTTCCCCTTTTTACAAGGAGCAAAGCCGACGTCAGAGGGTGACTTTCCGCTCGTCGGCGACCGCTGACTGCACCGTCTCAGAGCAGGGCACGGCTCCGCTCAGACGGCCACGGGCGCGGGTGGCAAGGCGGGCAACTCGTCCACCGGCTCCCAACTCTCGTTGCGCAGCCAGGCCAGGGCCTCGGTCCGGGCGCCTTCCCGGATGACCACGTAGAGGTGGTCGCTCCGCCGGAAAGTCACTGTCCCGTCCACGGGGAAGACCTTCCTGCCGCGGAGGACCGCCAGGGGGAGCAGGACGTCGTGGAGGTCCCTGCGGACCCTGTCGGCTGGCGGAGGGATCTCCCGGCCGGAGCGTTTCCAGCGCTCGACGGTGGCCAGTCCGCGGCCGAGGTCCTGCATCCAACCGCCGATGTCCTGCGGCTCCCCGAAGAGGACGTGGCCGCCCAGCCGCGCCACCGTTTCCTCGCTGATCCCCACATGTTCCCGCCGCAGGGCCACCCAGACCCGGGGCACCTTGTAGTCCTTGCGGACACGCCGTGCGAAGAGCAGGTTCACCTCTTCGTTGGAGGTCACCCCCAGGCAGCCGGCGCGGATGTCGAGCTCCGCCCGGACCTGGATCTGTTCGTCGAGACCGCTGCCGTGGAGACAGCGGAAGCCGTCCTCTTCGGCGGCCTGGCAGGCATCCGGGTTCGAGTCGATGAAGAGCACCTCCTCGCCGCCGTCCCGCAGGGCCTTGCCCAGGGCACGGCCGAGCTCGTTGGCGCCGAGGATGACGAAACCGGTGTCCGACGGCCGCCGGACTCCGAGCCAGCCCGCCACTCTCCCTCCGGTGAGGCCCTGGACCACAACCGTCACGGCGATCACCAGGAACACCATGGCCCGCAGCTCCTCGCCCCCTGGCATCCCCTCGGCCTCCAGCGTCTGGGCGAAGAGGGAAGAAACCGCGGCGGCCACGATGCCCCGGGGCGCGAGCCAGGAGAGGAACGTCTTCTCCCGCAGCGTCAGCTCCGAGCCGAGGGTGCCGATCCAGACGTTCAGGGGGCGGACCACGAGCATCAGCGCGAGCACCGTTCCGAGCCCGGCCCATCCGAGCGACCGGACCTGGGCGATCCGCACGTCCGCGGCGAGGAGCACGAAGAGCAGCCCGATCAGCATCACCGTGAGCTGCTCTTTGAACTCGCGAAGCTCCGCGACCACGTGGGCCCGCGCGTTGCCGACCACGATCCCGGCCATGATCACGCTGAGGATGCCGCTCTCCGGCATCACGGCGTTGCTGGCCTGGAAGAGGGCCACGACGAAGGCGAGGGTGAACACGCTCTCCAGCCCCTCCGGCAGGACCTTCTGCTGGCGAAGCAGGAAGGCCAGGAGGAGACCTCCGGCGGTCCCGGCCAGGGCGCCGAACCCGAGGCGCGAAAGGAAGTGCCAGGCCCCTCCGCCGAGGGAGCCCGCGGGGCTGATCACCACCTCCAGCGCCACCACAGCGAAGATCGCGCCGATCGCGTCCACCAGCACGCCCTCCGCTTCGAGGACGGTGGCGACCCGGGGCTGCACCTTGATGCGGCGCAGCAGGGGAGTGATCACCGTCGGTCCCGTGACCATGACGAGGGTCCCGAAAAGAATGGCGAGGACCCAATCCCAATCCATGATCAGCCGCGCCGCCAGGGCCCCGCCCGCGGCCGTGACGAGGGCGCCGACCGTCACGAGCTGCTGGATGCTCCGGGCCTCTCGCCGCAGCCGGCCGAGGTTCAGGTTCATTCCGCCGTCGAAGAGGATGACGGCCACGGCAAAGCCCACGAGGGCATGGAGCGAGCCGCCGAGCGTCCCGGGGCGGATGATTCCGAGGACGTCCGGCCCCAAGGTGACACCGGACGCCAGGAGCAGCACGATGCCGGGAATCTTCAGATGCCGGGCGATCACCTGGGCGATCATCCCTGCCGCCAGGGCGAGGGCGACCGTCAGTGCGGGATCGGCAAAAATCGAGGAAGCCATCATTCCAGGTCCGGGGATGCATTGTATCTGCCCAGGTGTGGCAAGCTTGCAGAGGCGACGGAAAGGAGAGCTCCTTGATCGAGCTGATCTGCACGAAAACCTGAGGCACCTGCCGCAAGGCGGTCGCCTTGCTGGACGAGAAGGGCATCGCCTACCACTACCGCGACTACGTTCGGGAGCCGCTCAGCGAAGCCGAGATCCGGGACATCCTCGCCCGCCTCGGTCTGCCGGCCCGCGACGTCCTCCGGACGAAGGACCCGGCCTTCCAGAGCCTGGGACTGACGGGGGACGAGCCGGACGCGGACCTGGTCGCCGCCATGGTTCGTCACCCCACGCTCCTCCAGAGGCCGATCGGCGTGCTGGGAGACCGGGCCGTCCTCGGAAGACCGCCCGAGAGCCTGCTGGAGTTGGCCTAGAATTCCGCAACAACCCGATGGAGGGCTCCCGCCTGGCCAACAGCGAGGCAAGGTACCGGGCCTTGGCGGAGGCGAGCAGTCAGGCCGTCTGGGTATGGAACCCTGCGACAGGAAGCGGCGGGCCCGCGAAGCGGGCTTCGACGAGCACCTCACCAAACCTGTCGATCCTGGAATCCTGATTCGGCTCCTGGAGGGGCTGGCTTCGCGAGCGCGGAGCTGAGGGCGGCTCTAGAGCACCGGCGTGAGCATTCGCGCCATTCCGTCTGCCAACCTGGCGCCGAAGGGCCGCCGTCGCCAACTCTGGACCTGGATCTCCTCGGCCTGCGCCAGGTCGTTGCGAAATCCCTTCTCCATCACCGCCGCCGTGGCCGGATCCAGGATCACCGCGTTGCACTCCGAGTTGTGGCGGAAGGAGCGGGAGTCCAGGTTGCTCGAGCCGATGACCGAGACGAAGCCGTCCGCCACGATGGTCTTGGCGTGGAGCACGGTGGGCTGGTATTCGAAGATGCGGACCCCGCTTTCCAGGAGAGTCTCGTAGTAGCTCCGGCCTGCCGAGCGGACCACGGGCTGGTCCGTGTTGCCGGAGAGCAGGAGGCGGACATCCACCCCTCGCCGGGCGGCGCGCCGGAGCTGGCGCACGAGCGGGAGCGACGGGGCGAAATAGGCGTTGGTGATCCAGAGCGTCCGCCGCGCCGCGCCCGCGAGGGCCGCGAAGGTCGAAGCCCACTCCCGGTGCCCCCGGCCCGGTCGGGAATCCAGGATCACGACGCGAGCCCCCGGGGCTCCGGCCGCCTCCGCCGGGAGCGGCCCGATCTCGCACGGTGAGCCGCCCGAGTAGCACCACTCCTCGGTGAAGACGACCGCGAGATCCCAGGCGGCGGGCCCTGTGATCCGCGCGTGGGTGTCCCGCCAGGAGCGCTTCTCCGGGTCCGGCGAGCCGTACTCCTCGCCGATGTTCATCCCGCCGATGAACGCCACCTCCCGGTCGATCACCAGGATCTTCCGATGGTCCCGGTGCAGATGGCGCCACGGCAGGATGAAGAGGGGATGGAAGAGGGAGACGTCGATCCCCTGGTCCTTCATCTCCTTCCAGAAGCTGCCCGGCGTCATCGGCGACCCCATCCCGTCGGCGAGGACGCGGACGGTGACGCCCCGCTTCACCGCCGCTACCAGCTCCTCCTGGAAGAGCCGGCCGGTCTCGTCGTTGCGGACGATGAAAAACTCGAAGAGGACCTCCCGTTCGGCAGTCCGGATCGCCTCCAGCATGGCAGGGAAGGCACTCTTGCCGTCAAAGAAGATGTCGACGCGATTCCCACCGAGGACAGGCGAGCCGTCGATGCGCTGGAGCAGATCCTCGAACCCGGGGTCCCGGACGCCCTCGGGCAACCTCTCCGCAAACCGCATCACCTTGCGTCCGCGAAGCTCGGGCGGAAGTGTCCGCTTGGCTGCGGGGCGGAGGGCGGGAGGGATCGGAAGGGGCGCGATGTCGGTCACATCGGGGTGTATGCAAAATCCCGTGCCAGGGGTGTGCCATCAGGAAACCCCCAGCACCTCCTCCGCCAAGGCCGTCCCGTTCCTGATGCAGTCCGGGACGGAGACCCCGCCCACGAAGTTCCCGCCGATCCGCAGGCCGGGGAGGGCACCCTCGATCTCCCTCACCCTCTCGACGAAGCGGCCGTGGCCGACCTCGTACTGGGGGATGGCCCGGCTCCAGCGGCGCACCTTGCCGAAGGTGGGCTCGCCGGACAGGCCCAGAGGACCGTGGAGCTCGGAGAGAACCGTGGAGAGGAGCCGGTCGTCGGTCCAGCCGACGATTGCTGGATCGGTCCGGCCGCCGACGAAGGCCGCGAGGGCAACGTGGCCTTCCGGGGCGCGGCCGGGGAAAATCTCCGAGGGGAAGAGGCAGCCCAGGGTGTGCAGCCCCTCCTTGCGGGGAGAGAGGAAGCCGAAGCCGGCGAGGGGGTGCTTCACGGCCGACCGGCGCCAGCCCAGGGAGACGATGGCCACGGGCGCGTAGGGGATCTCCTCGAAGAGGCGGCTCGCGCCGGCCGTGGCCTCGTCCAGCAGCCGGGCCGCCACGTCGGCCGGGACGGCGAGGACGACCTGCTGCGCCTGGATCGGGCCGGCGCTCGTCTCGACGCGGAAGCCGTCCCCGGAGCGCACGACCTTCGAGGCGGAGACGCCGGTCCGTACATTCCCGATCTCCTTCGCCAACCTACGGGGCAGCTCTTGGAGACCCTCCCGGAAGGAGATCATGGCGCCACCCGGGGCCGGCCCCTTGCGGCGGGCGAGAGCGCCCCGGAAGAGGCTGCCATGCTCTTTCTCCAGGGCGTAGATCTTGGGGACGGCCCACTCCACGGAGAGCCGCTCGGGGTCGCCCGCATAGACCCCGGAGACGAACGGGCCCACGGCGTAATCCAGGAACGCCTGACCCAGGCGGCGGCGGACGAACTGGGCGATGCTCTCTTCCATACCGTTGTCCGGCCGGCCGATCCAGGGCTCGCGGAGGAGGCGGAGCTTGGCGCTCGCGGGAACGAGAGGGGTGGTGAGGAAGCCGCCTGGTCCGCGGGGCAGCGCGATCAACTCCCCACTCTTATAGAGATACCGCCGTCTGGCACTCGGAGCCGCGGTGATCTTCTCGCCGTCGAGCCCCGAGGCGCCGATCAGCCGGCCCACCGCGGGGTTGTTCTCGAGGACCGTGTTCGGTCCCATCTCGAAGCGCCAGGGGCCATCCGTGAAGGTCTCGATGGCCCCGCCCACGCGCTCGGAGGCTTCGAGGACGGCAACCCGCATCCCCCCCCGGGCGAGATGGAACGCCGTGGTCAAGCCGGAGATCCCCCCGCCCACCACCGCGACGTCCAGCCTGCTGCCTGAATCCATGGCTGAAGGATACCGCGGCGTGAGGCGCTGTCCTCAGACCGTTCCCACCAGGAGCCGGCCGGCGGGCGTGACCTCGATCGTGTCCCGTCCGATCTCTACCAAGCCGTCCGCGATCATCTCGTCCGGCTTGAAACGTCCGCGTTCAAGCTTGAATCCAGCCGTCCAAAGTCAAACGACCTCCCTTCAGGCTTGAACCCGCCGCTTCAATCTTGAAGGGGCGGCCGCAAGCTTGAAGGGAGCCGGCACAAGCTCGACGGGCGCCATTCAAGTTTGAAACGGCGTGGAGCAAAGTTGGAGGGCTGGCACTCAGGCTTGAATGCACAGGCGCAAGCTTGCGCGCGCGTCTTCAAGCTTGCATGCGGAGCCCGCAAGGTTGAAGGGCGGCGTTACTCGCTTGACGGGCTGGATTCAAGCTTGCGTGGAGCCGTTTCCCACTTGAACGGCTGCATTCAAGCTTGAAGGGACGCGGAGCCGGCTTGAAAAGCTGCGGTTCGAGCTTGCCCCGGTGCATGGAAGCCTGGCCGGGTGCGATGCGGGCTTGAATCTCGGCCGTAAAGACTGGGGCCGCGTCGGAGAGCTTGAAACGCGGGCTTGCCCACTCGATGGCGGGCCTGCGGGGTGGAAGCGTCCCCTCGTCTGCTTCACGGGGCGTTTTCAAGATCGGCTGGATCCCAGGCAACTGGAACGGAAGAAGCCCCGCCGAGCTGCGACGCCCTCCCGGAGGGCCACCCGCCCGATCTGGTCATCAAGGTCGTCTCCGACAGTCCTGAGCACCGGATCTCGCCGCCTTCCGGCGTACGATGGCGGGAGGTGCTTATTGATGATTGGCTATTCGTTGGGCTAGAATCAGAGTCGATCGTCCCAGACGTACGGAAGGAGATCCGATGACGCAGTCCGCCAAAGCTCGCCGTTTCCCCCGCATCCAGGCTGAGCACGCCGTGATGGTCCGCCTGCTGGGGACCCTGCCCTTCGAGGAGTTCGCCCGCACCCGCGTCATCGGCCCGGGCGGCTGCATGTTCGTCAGCGAGGAATCCCTCGGCTTCGGGTCGCTGATGGAGCTTTCGATCGCGCTCCAGGGGCGGGTGCTCAAGACGGACAGCCGCGTCGTCTACGAGATCTCCAAGAGCCCGACCGAGCACCAGGTCGGAGTGGAGTTCCTGCGGATCAGCCCGGCGGACCGCGCCTTCCTGGAGACGTTCGTGGCAAAGCGCAAGACGGACGGCCCGGTGAGCGGCCTCCGGCCGAGCTAAGAGGAGGGCTCGAGGGCCAGCTCCAGGAACTCGGTCCCGGGGATCGGGTTGTAGCGGTACGGCGGGATCTCGCGGAATCCCAGAGCGGCGTAGAGAGCCCGCGCCGTCGCCATGGAGGGGACGGTGTCCAGCCGCATACGGGCGTACCCGAGGGACCGGGCTTCCCGGATCACGGTCTCCGCCAGGGAGCGGCCCAGCCCCAGGCCGCGGAAGTCCGGGCGAACGTAGAGCCTCTTCATCTCGCAGATCCCTTCCTCCAGCCTCCGTAGCGCCACACAGCCGGCAAGACGGCCGTCCTGGACGGCGAGGAGGAGCCTCCCCTCAGGCGGGGCGTAGTCGCCCGGGAGGCCCGCGAGCTCACCTGCGAAGCCCTGGAATCCAAGGTCGAAGCCGAGGGAGGCGGCGTACTCCTCGAAGAGGAGGCGGGCGCTTTGGAGGTCCTCGTCTGTGGCGGCTTGAACGATCTTCAGCATCCAAGTCCACGATTCTCCCAGAAAATGTGTGGAATGGGCCTTGCAGCTCCGTCTCCGATGCGTCGCGGAGCCCTTTTCGCCCGCTGACGTCGCAACTCCGTCAAGGATCGGTTGCGAGACATGGAACGGAGGTACACCATGAAGAAGATAATTCTGTCGACGATGGCGGTCCTGGCGCTCCTGGCGAGCCCGGCCATGGCGGCCGACATCGGCGCATACGGCGCGTTCTGGGACACCGAGGATGCGGACCAGGCTCTGGGGGTCGGGGCCAAGCTGCGGTTCGGGATCGTCGAGCTGCGGGGCACCTATTTCAGCGATGTGACGGCGGATACCGAGCCCGAGAGCCTCGACTTCGAGGTGAGCGCGATCCCGCTGGAGGCGGGCCTCGCCTTCCGGTTCGCGGACACCCCTCGCTTCAGCCCCTACCTCGGCGGCGGCGCCGGCTATTACCTGCTCGACACGACCGAAGGGGACATCGACGACGAGGTCGGCTACTACGCGGTCCTGGGGACCGATTTCACCGGCCCTGGCGGTCTTGGCTTCATGGTCGAGGGGATCTACCGCAACATGGAGGCTTCGGTGCGCGGGGACCTGGACGACGACCCTGACGTGGACGACGACGTGGACATCCAACTCGGCGGCTTCGGCATCAACGCTGGGCTGGTCTGGCGCTTCTGAGATCCAAGGACAGCGGAGGTGTCTATACTCCCCGCCAAGGAGGGGAGCCCCGTGTCCGAGATCCGTACCGTCCTGATCGGAACCGCGCTGGACGAGAGCAGCGGAGAGGTGGTGAGAGCGGGCGTTGAGGTGGCGCGCGCGACCGGGGCGAAGGCTTGCCTGGCCCATGCGTTCGGTCCGCCCATCGGCGTCGGCAGCAGTCTCTGGCCCATGCTCGGGAGCGACGAGTATCTGCGAGGCGAGGAGGACCGGCTGCGGGCCGCCCTGGAAGAGCAGGCGAAGCGGGCGGGGCTCGACGGCGAGTGGAGCCTCGAGAACGGCCCTTCCCACCGTGCCCTCTCCGATCTGGCCGAGCGGATGGACGCGGACCTCCTGGTGGTCGGCCACCGGGCGGACGGCCGCATGACCCATCTCCTCGGCTCCACGGCGGAGCGCGTCGTCCGCAAGGCGCATTGCCCGGTGCTGGTGGTGCGCGGTGGGCTGACGATCCCCCCGCAGCGGGTGGTGGCCCCGGTCGACCTCTCGCCTCTGTCGGGAGAGGCCTTCCAGCAAGGGATCCAAGTCCTCCGCGCAATGGGGAAGGGTTCCCTTCCCGAGATCGAAGCCCTCTTCGTGCTGAGCGTTCTCCAGCGTCAGGTGGCCCCTCAGTTCACGCCCGAGCAGATCGACCGCTTCGCCCTGGAAGAGCTGGGCCGCTTCGTCGAGCTGACCGCGGGCGAGCTCGCCGGGAGCGTGCGCCGCAAGGTGCGCACGGGCAACACCCGGGAGGAGATCGAAGCCGAGCTGGCGGAGGCGGGGGCGGACCTCGTGGTCCTCGGCACGCACGGCCTGGGAGGCTTCGACCGCATGGTGATCGGGAGCGTCGCGGCCGACGTGGTGCGCCATGCGCCATGCAGCGTGCTGGTGGTGCCGCCGCGGGCGACGCGCGGCGGGCGGGCGGCTCAGTCGTAGATCCCGTCCGCGTACCACCCCCCGCTGGCCCGGTCGCGGTAGATCCGGTAGATGCCGGCCCCGGCGATCTCCACGTCCCAGTAGTCGCGACCTGCCGGGTCCTCGGTCCACCACTCCTCTTCGAGCCCCCAGGGCCCTGAAGCGACCTTGACCGCCCCTTCGATGCGGAGGCGTTTATCGCTCGTCCCGCTGACCAAAGTGCGGACCTCGATGGGCAGGAGCGCGGCGGAATCCTGATCCTCCGCTCTGGCTTCTTCGGTGATCACCTCCAGCTCCAGCGGCGGCCGGAGGACGCGGACGGCGAGGAGGCCGCGGCCGGTGCGGGGCTCGCGGCGGACCTCCGGCGGAGGAGGGGGCGCGTACTCGACCAGGGCGAAGCGCTCCGGGCTGTGGCCGTCCACGGGACGGGGGGAGCCGACCCGGTCGGGGCCGAGGAGGGCGAAGAGGCGGGCGAGGGTGGTGGCCAGCTTGTCCGGCGAAAGGGCCGGCGGGCCGTAGAGGGAGAGCTGGGCCTGCCGCGGGCGGTCGGGATGGGCCACGAAGGTGAAGCCGGCGACGGGCGCGCCCGGGGGGCGGGCTTCCAGATCCAGGCGGACCAGGGTGAGGAGGGTTTTCACATCCCGGGTGGGAGCCGGCAGGTCGATGGACCGCGTCTGGTGGCCGTCCGGCTCCAGGCGGAGCTCCAGGCCGAGCCGGACGCAGGCGAGCCCCCGGGACTCCAGGCGCTGGCAGAGCCGGTCCAGGGCCGCGCGTCCCACGAAAAGGAAGGGCTCGAGCGAGACCAGGGGCCATTCGAGGCTCATCCCCTCATGGAAGGCGGGGGGCGGCTCGCGGGGGATCAGAGGGCGGGGATCGATCCCCCGGGCCGTCGTATGCAACTCCCGGCCGGTGGTTCCCAGCCGGCTCGCCACCCGGGATTTGGGCAGGCGGGCGAAGTCGCCGATGGAGCGTACGCCCCAGCGCTCCAAGGTGGAGGCGAGGTCCACCTCGGGAGTGAGGCGAGCGAGGGGCAGCGGGGCCAGGAAGGCGGCCTCCTCCCCGACGGGGACGATCACCGGCGAGTCCGGAAGCCCGGCGGCGACCTGGGCCGCGAGCTTGCTCGACGCAATCCCGGCCCGGGCCGGCAGGCCCGCGGCCTCGGCGGCGGCGAGGAGGGCGCGGCCCAGGTCCAGCTCGGGGGTGGGGCCGCGGAAGTGGCGCTCGATGCCGTCCACGTCCAGGAAGACGGTCCCTTCGCCGGCGTCCTCCACCCGGGGGGAGAACGTCTCGGCCACCTCGAAGAGCGCCTCCTGGGCCGCCCGTTCGCACTCCTCGTCCCGGGGACGGGCGACGAGCTTGGGGCAGAGGGCCCGCGCCTGGGGGAGGGTGGCCCCCGGCCGGATCCCGGCGTTGCGCGCCAGCCGGGTGGCGGCGACCACCCGGGCGGCATTGCCATTGCCTTCGACGATGACGAGAGCTTCCCGGATGAGCTCCGGCTCGCTGCGCAGCCGGGCGGCCAGGGGGAACAGCGGCAGGCTGACGCAGGCGATGCGCGGTGAGCCCATGGATCAGCCCGCCGCGGCCCGGCGCAGGACGAGGGGGACGACCGGAGCCTCTTCCCTCCGAGCAGGGCGAAGCGGGCGGGCCGGCGGCGGGGCCGCGGGCAGAGGGGCCTCCTTCGGGGCGAGAGCCAGTTCCTCCGTCTGCCCCGGAAGCCGGCGCCGGCATTTCTCCAGGGTGATCCGGGAGGCGACGCCGCCGAGGAGCCGGGGCGAGCCCTCGTCTCCACCGAGCCAGGCGGCCCGGGCGCGGCCCGCCTTCAGCACCACGGCGGAGGCGGTGCCGCTCACCCGGTAGGGGCTCCCCACCAGCAGGGCCGCGCCATGGGCCCGGGCGGTGCGGGCCAGCCGCAGCCAAGCCGCTTCCGCTCCGCGCCCGCCGCGCACGGGCGGCGGCCCGAGATCGAGGACCACCAGGGGGAAGCCGCTGGCGAGGAGCATCTCGGTCGCGGCGAGCGCATCCTTGAGCTTGGCGGGCCGCACCCAGAGCAGGCGCTCCAGATCCACGCCCATCGTGGCGGCGGTCTCCGGATCGAGCCCGTCCCCGAGATCCACGAGGGCCGCGGCCTCGCCCACGCCGGTCGCCGCGGCGAGCACCGCGAGCAGTGCGGAGAAGCGCCCGCTCGACCGGGCGCCGATCAGCTCCACGAGCTGTCCGCGGGGGAGCCCTCCTTCGAGCAGGCGGTCCAGTGCGGGAACCGCAGTGGCGAGAGGCTCCTCCTCCTCTTGCACCTCCCGGACCTCCCGCACCAGCTCGCGGGCGCTCCGGATGCGCGAGCGGAAGGACTCGGGGAGGGAGGCGCGAAGCCGGTGGAGAGCGGAGCCGGCGTCGGGCGTGAGGCCGGAATCCGCCGCCAGGTCCTCGTGGTGTACAGTGGAGAGCCGCGCCATCGTCCCGCCTCGCATGGACGTAAATATAAAGCGTAAATTTGGCGTAAGTCAATCCGAGTGATCACAATATTTATTCTTTACATCGGGCAGTAAACCCAAGTGTGTAGCGCACTTACGGGCGCTATTTAAGTCGTATTCTCGGGAGGGTACGGTCGCGTCTTCGCTCACCGCAATTTTAATATTGCGGACCGGTACTTTCCCGCCGGGGGCCTGCGTGGGTAGAATGTCCGGTGGAGGTGGAGTATGAGCCTGAGCCTGACAAGTTCCGCCTTCCAGCATCAGGGGGAGATCCCCTCCCGCTTCACCTGCGAGGGAGAGGACGTGTCCCCCGCCCTCTCCTGGAGCGGCGTGCCCCGGGAGGCGCGGAGCCTGGCGCTCCTCGTCGACGATCCGGACGCGCCCGATCCCAAGGCCCCGCGGATGACCTGGGTCCATTGGGTGCTCTACAACCTGCCGGTCACGGCGACCGGCCTCCCCGAAGGCGTGTCTTCCCGCGACCTTCCGGAAGGCACGCGGGAGGGGACGAACGATTGGAAGCGCACCGGCTACGGCGGACCCTGCCCGCCCGTGGGACGCCACCGCTACTTCTTCAAGCTGTACGCCCTCGGCACCGAGCTGCCCGACCTCGAGCGTCCCACCAAGGCGCGGCTGGAGGAGGCCATGGAAGGGCATGTCCTCGCCCGGGCCGAGCTGGTGGGCACCTACGAGAAAGGCAGGAGGGGGCTCCTGGGCTCCCTCTTCGGCCGCTGAGAAATCCCGCGGCCATGACTCTCGATTTCCGGTGCGATGTCGCCGTCGTAGGCGGTGGGCTGGTCGGTCTCGCGACGGCCCTGGCCCTCGGGTCCCGAGGGGATCTCAACGTGGCCGTGCTGGAGGCGGAGGACCGGCTCGCGTTCCACCAGAGCGGGCACAACAGCGGGGTCATCCATTCCGGCCTCTACTACAAGCCGGGCTCTCTCAAGGCTTCCCTCTGCGTCGAGGGAGCCCGGGCGCTCTATCGCCTTTGCGAGGAGGAGGGCATCGCCCATGAGCGCTGCGGAAAGCTGGTGGTGGCGACGCG
Source organism: Thermoanaerobaculia bacterium (assembly GCA_035633875.1). Lineage (GTDB taxonomy): Bacteria > Acidobacteriota > Thermoanaerobaculia > Multivoradales > UBA5704 > DATARR01. Next base: position 34,261 of record DASQEB010000642.1, on the reverse strand, counting down.
GGAGGACGAGCTTCCCCGGCTGGAGGAGCTGGAACGGCGTGGCCGGGCCAACGGGCTCGCGGGCCTGCGCCGCATGGCGACCGGTGAGATCTCCGAAGTCGAGCCCCACGCCGCCGGCATCGCCGCTCTCTTCATCCCGGAGACCGGTATCGTGGACTACGCCGGGGTGGCCCGGGCCTACGCCCGCCGGATCGAGGCCGGAGGCGGGACGGTCCTGACCGGGGCCCGGGTGACGGCGGTGCAGAGAAACGGGACCGGCCTCGTGGTTGAAACGGTCTGCGGCGCGATCTCCTGTGGGTTCCTCGTCAACTGCGCCGGGCTCCAGTCGGACCGGGTGGCTCGCCTCTGTGGGGCGGAGCCGGACCTGCGGATCATCCCCTTCCGGGGGGAGTACTACGATCTCGCACCGGGGAGCCGGGGGCTGGTGCGCGGACTGATCTACCCGGTCCCCGACCCGCGCTTTCCGTTCCTAGGGGTCCACCTGACGCGCCGCGTGGACGGCACGGTGGAGGCCGGCCCGAACGCGGTCCTCGCCTGGCGGCGCGAGGGGTACCGGAAGGGGAGCTTCAGGGCCCGGGACGCCGCCGGCATCGTTTCCTGGCCCGGGTTCTGGCGCCTCGCCGCGCGCTTTTGGAGGACCGGCGCCTACGAGGTCCGGCGGTCGTTCAGCAAGGCGGTGTTCGTCCGCGACCTGCGGCGCCTTCTTCCGGCGCTCCAGCCCGAGGACGTCCAGCCCGCGGCAAGCGGCGTCCGGGCCCAGGCCGTTGACCGCCGGGGCGGGCTGGTGGACGACTTCCGCATCGTCACCTCCGAGCGGGCCATCCACGTGCTCAATGCCCCGTCGCCCGGCGCCACCGCCTCGATGGCCATCGGCCGCCGGATCGCGGACATGGTCCGAGATGTGACAGATGTGTGACAACCTGCAGGCAGGTGTCACGAAAAGTGTCCCGTTCTCACTCTCGAACGCCACTCTATGTGCGAACAGGTTGCAGTTCTTATCCGTCGTGGCGGTCGCAGCACCGGAAGCCCCAGCCAGGTGGCAGGCATTCCGCTCGGTTGACACGGCGATCTCTTATGGGGGGAGACAGATGGACCATCATTCTGGTTTGGGGGGCAACCTTGTCTACGAGTACATCATCCTTGGCGCCGGGCCGGCCGGTCTGCAGATGGGGCACCACCTGTCCCGCGCGGGCCACAGTTACCTGATCCTCGAGGCGGGCGACACTCCCGGTCATTTCTTCAAGCAGTTTCCCCGTCACCGCACCCTCATCTCGGTCAACAAGGTCTACACGGGGTTTGAAGACCCCGAGTTGAACTTGCGTCACGACTGGAACTCGATTCTCAGCGAGGAGGAGGGTACGCCCCTGTTCAAGGACTTCAGCCGCCGCTACTTCCCGCCCGCCGACGAGTTCGTTCGCTACCTTTCCGAGTACGCCGACCACCACGCGCTCTCCATCCGCTGCAACACCCGGGTGATCCGAGTGGAGAAGGCGGGCTGCTTCCGGCTCTTTGACGCCGAAGGCAACGTCTTCTCGTGCAAGCGGCTGATCGTGGCGACGGGGGTCAGCAAGCCCTACGTGCCGCAGATCCCGGGCGCGGAGCTGGCCGAGAACTACGTCGACGTCTCGGTCGATCCGGAAGACTTCATCAACCAGCGCGTGCTGATCCTCGGCAAGGGCAACTCCGCCTTCGAGACGGCCGACAACCTGATCCCCACGGCGGCCTGCATCCACGTGGCGAGCCCCAACCCGGTCAAGCTCGCCTGGGCCACCCACTACGTCGGCCACCTGCGGGCCGTCAACAACAACTTCCTCGACACCTATCAGCTCAAGAGCCAGAACGCCGTTCTCGACTGTACGATCGAGCGCATCGAGCGCCGGGATGGAGAATTCGTGGTCTCTGTACGCTACTCCCACGCCCACGGCGAGACCGAGGAGCTCCACTACGACCGCGTGATCTTCTGCACCGGCTTCCGGTTCGACGCCTCGATTTTCGCCGAGGAGTGCCGGCCCGAGCTGACGATCAACGACCGCTTCCCGGCGCAGACCAGCGAGTGGGAGTCGGTCAACGTGCCCGGACTTTTCTTCACCGGCACGTTATCCCAGGCCAACGATTTCAAGAAGTCCACTTCCGGCTTCATTCACGGCTTCCGCTACAATGTGCGCTCCCTCTTCCGAATGCTGGAGAAGAAGTACCACCACTGCGAGTGGGAGGCCTCCCGGAAGATCGAGCCCACGCCCGAGAACCTGGTCGAGGCGGTGATCTCCCGAATCAACCGGAGCTCCGCCCTCTGGCAGCAGTACGGTTTCCTCCACGACGTGATCGTCGTCCGCGACGACTGGGACCACGCCGTCTATTACGAGGAGATGCCCCTCGCCTACGTCCAGGACAGCGAGGTGGGCGAGAACAGCCACTACTACACGATCAGCTTGGAGTTCGGGAAGGTGAAGGGCGATCCGTTCGCCATCGTCCGCAATCCCGAGCCGGGCAAGGCGGAGGAAAGCGTGTTCCTGCACCCCGTGATCCGCCGATGGTGCGGTCGGCAGCTCATCTCCGAGAAGCACCTCCTCGAAGACCTCTTCGGAGAGTGGAAGAAGGAGGAAGCCCACGTCGCCCCCCTCCGCTACTTCTTCATGGAGCACCTCCTGGCGACAGCCGACCTCGAGCAGCAGATGCGGTATGACCCCGTCGACGTGGACATCCCAGGCGGCTTCGCCCGGGTCGCGATGTAGGACCGGCCTCTGTGGCCCTTCACGAGCGCGCACTCCCTCCCCCGAGGGCGTGCGCGCTTCTTGTCTTCAAGCGCGGGAAACGTCCACCACCAGTCCCGTTTGGAGGCGATTGTCCGCCTCGGGGGTGGGGGAGAGCCGGACCTCGATGAGGACCATCTGCGAGGCGGCGTCCACCTCGGGGGCGACGCGGGCGATGGTGCCGGGGATGCGGAGATTCATCGTGCGGACGGTGGCGGTCACTGGCGTGCCCACGGTCAGGATCCGGGCCTCCTCGGGAGGGACGGCGGCGCGGACGAGGAGCTCGCCGGCGCTGATCAGGCGCACGACCGGAGTTCCGGGGCCGACCAGGGCTCCGGGGTCGGCGAAGCGCTCGGCGACCCGGCCGTCGAAGGGGGCACGGATGACGTTCTGCGCCAGGCCCGCCTCGAGCTGGCGGACCCGGGCGCGTTGCTCGGCCACGCGGGCCTGGGCCACCTCATAGGCGGAGGCGGCGGTCTTGGCCTGGAGCGCCACCTCGACGAGGTCCTCCTTGGAGAAAAAGTCGGGATTGGCCTGCCGCCGCTCGTTGCGCGCCCGGGCCTCGGCGAGTTCGTCGGCTGCCCGCTTCTGGTCCGCCTCGGCCGCCCGCAGCGACGAGCGGGCCATCTCCAGGTCCTGGGCAATCAGGCTCGTGTCGAGGGAGGCGATCCGGTCGCCACGGCGGACCCGGTCGCCGATCTCGACCGCAACCGACAGCAGACGCCCGTTCGAATCGGCCGTCACGTCCACCATCTCGCGGGCGACCACGACGCCGATCCACCCCTTCCGGGCCGGCCGGGAGGCGACGGGCGCCGTGACCGCGGGAGGGGCGGCTGGCGGGAGCGGAGCGGGCGCGGTTTCCGCTCCGGGATCCACCGCCGCGCCCTTGCGGTCTCCGCAGCCGGCGGCGAGCAGGAGGCCGAGGGCGAGGGCGGGCCGGAACCTGTCGTACGACATGGAGCCCATCCTACAACCTCAGGACAGGCTCCAGAGGGTGAGGCGGTTTGCATCCTTGACCAGGAGACGGCCGTCGAGGACCACCGGGTAGGCCCAGGTGGGGCTGTCCGCCACGGTGTAGCGGGCGAGGCGCTTGTAGCCCTCCCCCGTCCTCTGGACCACGTCGAGCTCGGCATTGCTGCCGAGGACGAAGAGGACGTCCCCGGCGGCGACGAGGGAGGCATGATCCCCCTCGCCTCCCTGGGTCGCCCAGCGCACCTCGCCGGTCTTCGGGTTCAGGGAGAAGAGGTGCCCTTTCCGGGTGGTGGCGAACCCGTAGAGAAGACCGCCCGAGAGCACGGGGGAGCTCATGTACATCATGGACGGCCGGTTGGACCAGACCTTCTCGGTCGCCCACTTCCCATCCCGTTTCGCGACCCGGATCGCCTGAGCGTCCGTGTCCTCCCCCGAGACGATCAGGGTGTCCTCGAACACCACGGGCGTGAGGATGTTCTGGTCGTAGGGGATCTTGAAGGGCATCTGCCAGAGGAGCTTGCCGTCCGCGAGCGAGGCTCCCAGGATCGCCTGCTGGGTGGGGACGATCACCTGGCGGACGCCGCCGAAGGTGGCCACGACCGGCGAGCCGTACCCGGAGCCGTCACCGTCCAGCCGCCACTTCACCCCCCCGGTCTTCGCGTCCAGAGCGAACAGCGCTCCCTTGCCGGGACCGCCCGCGTAGACGATGCAGAGGCCGTCGGTCAGGAGCGGCGACAGCGAGGTGCCGTAGTACGGCCGGGGCGTGGGGAAGTCCTTGCCGAAGTCACGCCGCCATGCGAGCTTGCCGCTCGCGGCGTCGTAGGCCGAGAGGATGCCGTTGACGCCGAAGGCGTAGAGCCGTCCGTCGTGGAAGGTCGGAGTGGAGAAGGGGCCCTGGCCGTGGCGCTGCGCCTCGGGGGCGGGCTTGAAGGAGGCGGGGTAGGAGTCCCGCCACAGGACCTTGCCACTCGCGAGGTCCAGGGCGGAGACCACCTCGTCGTCCCCCTGCCGCGAGTGGAGAAAGATTCTCCCGCCCGCGACCACTGGCGAGGAGTGCCCGCCGCCCACCTCCACGCTCCAGACCTTCCCGAGCTTCTCGGGCCAGGTCTTCGGCGCCTTGAACGAGGCCGCGACTCCGTCGCGGGCGGGGCCCCGCCACTGCGGCCAGTCCGCCGCCAGGGCCATGTTTCCCATCGAAACCGCGGCGAGCGCCGCCGCGGCGAAGGTTGTGAATCTGCGAGCCATCACGATCGGTCCTCCTGGTTGTCCTCTCCGGGGCGGATTGTACGCCCTGGGAGGGACGGGGTTGCAGCCGGTCCTCCCGGCACGGGCTTTGCGGTCTCTCCCCGCCCGGAGGTAACGGTGTATGAGACTCGAAGACAAAGTGGCGTTCATCACGGGGGGAGGCTCGGGGATCGGAGAGGCGACGGCGGAGCTCTTCACGGCTGAAGGGGCGAAGGTCGCGGTCCTGGGCCGGACGAAGGAGAAGCTGGAGGAGACGCTGGAGCGGATCCGAGAGGGAGGCGGTGAGGCGATGGCCGTGCAAGGAGACGTTTCCAAGTACGAGGACATGGAGCGGGCGGTCCGGGAGATCGTGGACCGCTGGGGACGGCTCGACGTCGTCTTCGCCAACGCCGGGGTGAACGGCGTCTGGGCGCCGATCGACGAGCTGGCGCCGGAGGAGTGGGAAAAGACGCTCGCCATCAATCTCTCCGGCACCTTCTACGCCATCAAGGCCGCGGTGCCCCATCTCAAGAAACAGGGTGGCTCGATCGTCGTCACTTCCTCCGTCAACGGCACGCGGATGTTCAGCAACAGCGGCGCCTCGGCCTACGCCACCACCAAAGCGGGACAGGTCGCCCTGACCAAGATGCTGGCCTTGGAGCTCGCCAAGCACAGGATCCGTGTCAACGTCATCTGCCCCGGGGCGATCGAGACCGACATCGAAGAGAACACCGAGCACCGGGATGAAGAGAAGGCCAAGGAGCCGGTGGAGTACCCGGAAGGGGAGATCCCGCTCACCGACGGCAAGCCCGGCTCCGCCGACCAGGTGGCCCGCCTCGTCCTCTTTCTCGCTTCGGACGAATCCAGTCACATCACCGGCACGCCGGTCTGGATCGACGGGGGGCAGTCGCTGCTGCAGGGGTAGGGGGTAGAGCCTCCGATCGCGCAGGGTTTCCACCCTGGGCGTGGTGAGGTTACGCCGCCGCGCCGCGTTCCAACTCGTCCAGCCGCCGCACGCTCTCGTTGAACGAGCGCAGGAAGCGGCTGTCCGGCCAGTAGTAGAAGGTGGCGATGGGGCAGGCGCCCTTGGCGCCGCACATGCCGTCGACGGTGCGGTCGGTCGCGGGATCGTGCTGCCAGGACTCCTTCTCGCGCAGGATGCGGGAGAGCTCGCGCCGGAACTGCTGAAAGGCTTCGCCGTGCCAGACGTCCCGGACGGATTGCTTGTAGACGTTGCCCAGTTCCTTGCCCTGCAGGATGCAGCAGGGCGCCACCATGCCGGTGGTGCGGACGAGCATCGAGTGCCAGCCGATCAGGCAGTAGCTGTCGAGACCCTCGTTGGCCCTGCCCATCTTCCGCCTCTCCAGGCGCCGCTTGATGTGATCCACCTTCTCGGCGAGGGTGAAATCGTCGCGCAGGAGGAGCCTCGCGGCCCGCCGGGGAAGGGACATCCGGCCGTAGCGGGCGCCGACCCGCTTGTGCATGGCTTCCAGGTGTTCCGAGAGGTCCTGCTCGAAGCTGTTGATGCAGGAGATCTTGCGGTAGCCGTCGACGAGGACGATCTCCTCGTAAAGTCCCATCATCTCCTCGGTCTCGGCCGGCGTCATCTGCTGGTCGGGGGTGAGGAAGGAGAGGCCGTTGAACAGGATCGTGTCGACGCCGATCTCCCGGGCAAGGCGGTACATCTCGGGGATTCCCTTGTAATTCTCCTTCCAGACGAGGAACTGGAGATTCACCAGGGGGTTCTTCTGCCGGCGCTTGCGCTTCTCGGAGACCAGGTGTTTGACGTTGTCGATCACCCGCTGGAAGTTGCGAGGGTTGGTCTTCATCATCGAGCCATAGGTCTCTTCGTCCCCGGTGTTCAGGCTGATGGTGACCTGATCGCAGACGGGCAGCAGGAGCTCCACGATCTCCGGCCGCAGGAGGACGGCGTTCGTGGTGAGGTTCTCGATGGGGATGCCGCTCGTCCCGATGGCCTGGAGGAAGGGCTTGATGTTCCGGTGGAACAGGGGCTCGCCGCCGCCGGAGAGGCGGATGGCCCGGGTGCCGGCCTCCTTGAGCTCGCCCAGGAGCTCCTCGAAGCGGGGCATGGGGATCTCGTCCGTGCCACGGAGGGATGCGGTCGAGCAAAAGAAGCAGTCGATGTTGCAGCGGTCCGCGGGGTGGAACTCCACGTGATACGGGCCGCCATAGGCGACACCGTCCTCGATCCCCCGCAGAATCGCGGCCTTGTCGTCCGGGGTCAGGTACTTCCAGCCGAGCTCGCTCATCGCAGTTTCTTACGTTCCACGCCCGCGGAGAGTCTACACGATCACCCGCGCTTGAGCCCGACCTCGGCGAGGAGGCGCTGAAATCTCAGGTCGGAGCGGTAAGGGTCGTAGAACGGATGGACGTCCAGGAGCACGAGCTGCTGATCGCGGACGTCCACGCCCTTCTCGAGCCATTCGAAAGCGCGGTCGACCTCGCCCAGGGCGAAGAGGGGGGAGGCCAGGGTGGACGGAGGGATCCAGTCGCGCTGCGAGGCCGCCTCGAGCTCGGCCACGATCCGGCGGGCCGATGCGGTTCTGCCGGCGAGGGCGTCCTGGCGGGCCAGGGCCGCCAGGGCGAGCGGGTCGCCCTGGCTGAGGCGAAGGGCCTCCCGCAACTCGGCCTCAGCCTCCCGGGGCTTGCCCTGGAAGGACAGGATGGTGCCGAGGTGGTAGTGGGGGAGCCAGTGGTCCGGCTGCAGGGCGATCGCCGCTCGCGCACTCTCGGCCGCTGCCTCGTATCGGCGCGCGAGGAAGCTCATGCCGGTGTACGTGATCCGGATGTGCACGGAGTGCGGATCGAGCCGGCGGGCCGTCTCGACGGCGGCGATCGCCTCGTCGTGGCGTTTGCGGGCGGTGAGGAAGAGCGAGAACTTGAGGTAGGCGTCCGCGTTGCTCGGGTTCAGCTCCAGAGCGCGGCGGAACCCGCGCTCGACCTTGTTCCACTCCCAATTCTGCAGGTGGGCGAAGGCGAGGGCCGCGTGGGCCTCCGAGAGGCTCTCGTCCAGATCGAGGGCCCGGAGCGCCGCCTCGCGGGCCTTGGGCAACCCTTCCTGGGGCGGCAGGGCGGAGATCCCGCCGATCGTCAGGTAGAGGTAGCACTCCGCCTGGGTCGCCCAGCCCAGGGCATAGGTCGGGTCCCGTTCGAGCGCCCGGTCGACCAGGGCGAGGGCCTGCTGGAGAGCATCGGGGGTCCGCTGGTGCAGGAGGTAGCGCGCCTTGAGGTAGGTCTCGTAGACCTCGGGCGCGACCTGCTGGACATGCCCCAGCCGGGAGAGGTCGGCTGCCGTCAGCTCTCCCTTGGTCTGCCGGGCCACCGCCTCCGCGACCTGCTGCTGGAAGGCGAAGACGTCCCCCAGGCTGCCTCTGTAGGAGTCTCCCCAGACGACCGTGCTGTCCGTCTTGGGATCGACGAGCTGGACGATGATCATCAACTCATCCCCCGACCGCAGCAGCGACCCTTCCAGAAGGTAGTCCACGCCCAGCTCGCGGGCGATCTGGGGAAGCTCGGTCTGCTGGCTCTTGTAGCGCATCACAGCGTTGCGCGAGGTCACCCGGAGGCCCCCGATCTTGGCGAGATTGGCGATCACGGCCTCGGTCGTCCCATCCGAGAAGAACTCCTGCCCCGGGTCCCCCGAGAGGTTGCGCAGGGGGAGGACGGCGATGGACGAGACGGCCGGGCGCGCCGCGGCGGGCAGGACCGTGCCCACGTTGGGCGGGCGGGACGGGGCCGCTGTGCCCTCGTGCTCCCTCCCGCGCCAGAACAGCCCGGCCGCCACGACCATCCCGATCACGACGACCGCCAGGGCCGCCAGGAGCGGGAGCCTGCGCCGCAAGCGTCCCGGAGCCACAGACGTCACCGGGGCCTGCAGGGTGGGAAGAGTCGGCACGGAGGGGAGGGTGATCGATGTCGCCGAGGTCAGCGTGGGGGCGGTCGCCGCGGAAAGGGCCGAGGCCGAGGACGACCACGGGGCCGGCGCGGCCGTGGCGGCGGTCCCCAGCTCCAACTCCCGCTGGAGGGCGCGGAGGGCCTGGCGCAGCTCGGCAGCGGTCTGGAAACGGTCCTGGGGCCGCTTGGCCAGGCAGCGCGCCACGATCGCTTCGAGGGCCGAAGGCAGGGCCTCCCGCACACCTGAGAGCGGGAGAGGGTCGTCCCGAAGGATCGAGGAGACCAGAGAAGCCGAGCTGCCGCCGTAGAACGGGCGGACGCCCGCCGCCATCTCATAGAGGATGATCCCCAGGGAGAAGATGTCCGACCGGGGGTCCACCGGCCGGCCTTCCAACTGCTCCGGCGCCATGTAGGGGAGGGTGCCGACGACGAGTCCTTCGGCGGTCAGGCTCTCAGTGCCCGCGTGGCCGTCGATCATGGTCTCCTGCTCGATCCGCGAGATGCCGAAGTCGAGCACCTTCAGCACTCCGTCGTCCCGGACCATGATGTTGGCCGGCTTCAGGTCGCGGTGGATGATGCCCGCCTGGTGCGCCTGGGACACCGCCTCGATCAGGGGGATCGCGAGCTCCAGGTAGCGTTCGAGGGGCAGCCCTCCCGGAGAGATCAGCTCCTCCAGGGACCGGCCCTGGATCCATTCCATGACCAGGAACGGCTGGCCGTCCACCTCCTCGACGGAATGGATGGTGACCACGTTCGGGTGGTTGAGCGCGGCGAGAGCCTTGGATTCCCGGTCGAAGCGCCGGCGGCGCCGCTCGTCGGAGACGAGGGCCGGCGGCAGCATCTTGAGCGCGACGTTGCGGTTCAGGCGCGTATCGCGGGCCAGGTAGATTTGGCCCATGGCGCCGCGTCCGACCTCCCGAAGGATGTGGTAATGGCTGAGCGTCGTACCGAGCATACCTGGACTGAGGTCCGGGGAGGACGAAGGGATCTTACCGGGGGCCTTTCCAGCGCGCAACCAGCAGCCGTGGCTCGACAAACCCGGTGCGGCGCAGATATGCTCCCGCGGCTTCCACAATCTATCTTCTTCTGAATGGGAGGGCTTTTCTGTGAACAATGAAAAGCACGAGTCAGTGCAGGACCGCGAAAAATCGCTCCAGCGGGCCTTCGACGAGGCCGCCGGGGAGCTCGGCCTTCACCTGGAGCCCGCCGGTGGGCTGACGCGCACCGTGGGCGTCGCGGCGGTCTGCATTCCCATCGCCGAGCACGACCTCGTCAACGACGGTCTCCCCACTCATCCGCAGGACGACCAGGAGATCGAAACCCTGATCCTCGGCCTGGAGTCCCTGCCCTGGGACCAGATGCAGCAACGGTGGCGGGAGTTTGCCGCGGACCCCCACCTGTCGGTCACCTCCGAGGGACTGGTGATGATCGATCAGGCCATTGTGGACAAATGGATGTCGAGCCCACAGTTCCAGGAGATCCTGCGGGAGTTCCCGCCGTTCTCTCCGCGCCAGGTGGAGGTCAGCCAACTCCAGATCGTCCACGTTGGCGGCAGCCGCGCCGGCGCCACCTATCGCGTGGTCGAGCACTTCACCAACGGCAAGGTGCTGGCCGGCAACATGACCGTCATCCTGGGCAAGCTCAAGCAGATCGGCTGGCGCATCCTGGTGATGACCAAGGGCGGCCGGTCGGAGCCCCGGGGGAACGCCTGATTCCTTCTGAGACCTCCCCCAAGAGGTTCCGGATCGGTACCCACCGCATCCGACGTCCCGAGGAGACGCTGGACGGCGTCCGGGACGTCCTGCCCCGGGCCGGGGTCACCCGGGTGGCCGACGTGACCGGGCTCGATCGGATCGGCATCCCGGTCTGGCAGGCGGTGCGGCCCGCCAGCCGGAACCTCTCCGTCTCCCAGGGCAAGGGGGCCACGCCGGCTGCCGCCCGGGCGAGCGCCGTCATGGAGGCGCTGGAGCTCTGGCACGCCGAGGACCTCGGCCACCTTCCCCAGGTGACGCTCTCCCCGCAGGAGATGCGGTACGACAACCCCGTGCCGCTCACCTCCCTGCGCTGGGTCTTCCTCCCTCCCGAAGCCTTCGCCCTGCCCATGCCGTGGGTCCGCGCCCGCTGCTGGCGGGGAGGCCGGGACGGCTGGCTGCCGCGCTGGATGCTGGAGCTGGACTTCACCGAGCCCCCGGCCCTGCCGCTGCGGCTGTTCAGCCGGACGTCGAACGGCCTCGCCTCGGGCAATTGCCTGGAGGAGGCGGTCCTCCACGGCGTGTGCGAGCTCGTCGAGCGCCACGGCGTCCGCCTCGCCGCGCGAGAGCCCTGGCGGAAGGTGCCTTTGCGGGAAGACTCGGTGGAGGCTCCCTGGCTCCGCGAGTCCCTCGAAAAGATCCATGCCGCGGGCTTCAAGCTCGCCCTCTATGACGTCACATGGGAGGCCGGCATCCCCGTCCTCCAGGCGGAGATCGCCGCTCCGGACATCGCCAACGTCTGGTGGGGCTCGGGCTGTCACCCGGAGCCGGCCGTGGCCCTGTCGCGGGCGCTCACCGAGGCAGCCCAGTCCCGCCTGACCTACATCTCGGGAGCCCGGGACGACCTGCCCCTCCTCGGAGCCGGGGAGGCGGCGCACCGGCTCTTCGAAGAGCTCCAGGAGCCCGAAGGTGTCCGCTGCTTCGCCGACCTGCCGGACCTCTCGACCGCGAGCGTCGCCTCCGATCTCGACCGGGTCGTCGAGATCCTGGCGGGACACGGGCTGGAGACCTGGTGGGTCGACCTCAGCCGCCCGGAAGTCGGGGTGCCGGTGGCGCGGGTCTTCGTCCCCGGCTTCAAGGAGAAGTCCCATGGGTGAAAGTCCCTCGCAAGTCGTGGTCTTCGCCGGGCCGACCCTGCCCCGGGATCCGGACCCCGCGTGGCGCTCCCTCCTCGCCGCCTGCGATGTGCGTCCGCCCGTCCAGCGCGGGGACGTCCTCGCCGCCCTCGCCCATCATCCAAGGACCATGATCCTTCTGGACGGCTACTACTTCACCGTCCCGTCCGTGCCCCACAAAGAGCTTCTCTACGCTCTGGACGCCGGCGTCCGGGTGATCGGAGCGGCGAGCCTCGGAGCCCTGCGGGCCGTGGAGCTCGCGCCCTTCGGCATGATCGGCGTGGGGACCGTCTTCGATTGGTACCGGACGGGCGCCCTCGACGGCGACGACGAAGTCGCCCTCCTCCATGCGCCAGCCGAGCACGGCTACCGGCCCGTCACCCTGGCCCTCGTCGAGGTGCGGCACGCACTTGCGCGCCTCCAGGCTTCGGGAGCCGCGGAGCCGGAGGCGGCCAGGCGCCTGATCGCGGATTTGAAGGCCCTCTCCTTCCTCGACCGCCACCCTGCCCGCGTCGTCGAGTTGGCCCGTCTCCACTTGGGGAAGCCTGCAACCGGAGAGCTCGCCCGCATCCTGGCCACGGAGAGCGTCAAGCAGGAGGACGCGCGCCAGGCCCTGGAGCTGGCCCTGGACGGGGGGCCTGCCCCGTGTCCCCGGGAGCGCGTGGTGAGCGACTACGTCAGCTTCTACAAGGAGGTCTCCCTGCGGTGCCCCCCGGCCGGCCCGGAAAGCGCCCGCCTCCTGAGCGCCTGGCGCATGGCCCAGCTCTTCCACCCGGAGGCCCCCGCCTTCGCGCGGCAGGTCCGGATCCGCTCGCTCCTCGTCTCGGCCGCTGCCCATCGGGGGCTCGCCCCGCCCCCCGGCCGCGAGGAGGAGATCGCCGCGAGCCTCCGGCGCTGCCACGAGGAGCGCTTCGGCCGCGCCTTCCTCCCGGAGCCCGAGTATCGCGAAGAAGCCCGCTTTGAAGCCCTCGCCGCCGAGGCCTGCCGCGTCCTGGGCGGGGTGAAGGGCGCCCTCCGGACCTTGGCTCAAACCCTTGAGTTGGACGGCAAGGACGATGAGGAAGCCCTGCTCCGCCTCCTCGCCGAGCAGCTCGACTCCCTGCCCGCCTGGCGCTTCGTCCGAACCTTCTGCTTCAATCCCGTCTTCCCAGCGGCGGCTGAAGCAGCGGCCGCCGCCGAGGAGGTTCACCGCTGTTTCCGCCGCTGGGCGGACGGCGCCCGTGTCGCGTGGGACGACCTCCGTGCCCTGGCCGCCCGGCTCTGGGGCTGCGAGCCCGAGCGGGTGGAGGAGGAGGCCGCCCGCCGCGCCCTCTTCCCAGCCGCCGAGCTCTCGGAAGGATTGCGCGAAGCCCTGGAGCTCGTGATCGCTGCCGAACGCCTGCCCCGGCCGATCAACGATTGGCCGGCGAAGCGGGACGCTCTGGCGAGTGCGATGAGCGGAGCGAGCGTTTTTGCCTGGGAAGACACACCCCGCCCTCGGCTGCGGCCAGCCGCCAAAGAGTTGTAAGGTTCCCCAGGGCGGGGCCCGCCCCCGATGGAAAGGAGCTTTCCGATGTGGACAAACACCCGGTTCACGGAGCGGTTCGGCCGCCGCTATCCGATCGTGCAGGGGCCGATGGGGGGCGGCGCATCGACTCCCGAGCTGGTGGCGGCCGTCTCGAACGCGGGCGGGCTGGGATCGTTCGGTTGCTATCACCTGGAGCCCGAGGCGATCCTGCAGACCGCGGCCGACATCCGGCGCCTGACGGCCGAGCCGTTCGCCCTCAACCTCTGGATCCCCCGCGAGCGGGAGGACGGCGTGAACCTGGATCCATCCGAGGCCGGCCGGGCTTTGGCGCGTCTCCAGCCGTACCGGGACGAGCTCGGGCTGCCGCCGCTCGCCCAGCCCCCGGCGCCCACCGTGCAGAATTTCGAGCGGCAGTTCGAGGCCGTGCTCGAGGCGCGACCGGCGGTCTTCAGCTTCATCTTCGGATTGCTGCCCGCGCCGCTGGTGGAGGAGGCGCGCCGGCGGGGGATCGCGCTGATCGGCACCGCGACGACGGTCGAGGAGGCGGAGGCCCTGGAGGAGAGCGGCGTCGACTTCGTGTGCGCGTCCGGGTTCGAGGCCGGGGGGCACCGCGGGAGCTTCCTCCGTCCCGCGGAGCAGTCGCTCACCGGGACGCTGTCGCTCGTCCCCCAGGTCGTGAGCGCCGTGCGGGTCCCGGTCCTGGCTGCGGGCGGCATCGCTGACGGCCGCGGCGTCGCGGCTGCGTTGGTCCTGGGCGCCGCGGCGGCGCAGATCGGCACGGCCTTCCTGATGTGCCGGGAGTCCGGAGCGAGCGAGCTCCACCGCGCGGCCCTCGCCGACCGTGCCCGCGCGCGGCGCACGGCCCTCACCCGGGCCTACACCGGGCGTCTGGCGCGGATGCTCGCCAACCGCGTCGCGGACGAGATGGCCCGTCCTCCCTTCGAAATCCTCCCCTACCCGCACCAGAACGAGCTCACTCGGGAGCTTCGCTATGCGGCGACCCGCGCCGGCCGCGACGATCTCCTGCCGTTCTACGGCGGCCAGTCGGCGCCCCTGGCCTCCCCCCGGTCCGCCGCCGATCTCGTCGCAGCCCTGGCCGCGGAGGCCAGCGCCGCCTTCGAGCCGTTCGCGGAGGGATGAGCACTGCTCAATATTCGGTTGAATAGATAAGGTTGATCAACGGCCCCATCCAGCGTACCCTGGCCAAAAGCCGTTAGCGCGACCCGATCAGGGCCGGAGTGGAGGGTTCCTCTCCGGCGCAAGGGGGGCCATGAGTTTCCAGACCGACGATCTGGCGATGCTCGTCCTGGGCATCCTGGACGACAAGCCGCCGGACGAGGATCACCCGCGCCTGCGCAACGGCCTCCACTGCCGGTGGATCTTCGCCCCAGAGCGGGGGTTCCCCTGGCACGGGTTCTATCTCTTCCGGCGGGAGAGCCAGCCGCGGCGTCCGCTTTGCCTGAGCCCGTTTCTCGGCGGCTTGCGTCCCGGATCGTCCCGCGGTACCGGGCTGGAGACGCGCCTCGGCCTCCTGAGCAGCACCCGGCGCCTGATCTTTACGGACGAATTTTCGCCGTCTGGCACGGTCGGGGTCGATCTTGATCAGGGTGCGCCCCTGCGTTTCGATCTCACGCCGGGCGTTCAGGTCCGGCGGGTGGACGTCCGAGTGGGCCTCCGCTCCGAAGGACCCCGGACCGTCCGGACATGTGCCGATTTCCGTCGCGAGCCGCTCGGCGCGACCATGGGGGGCCGGGAGACAAAGGGGGCCGTCTTCCAGACAGAAATCCCTCCGGTGAGCCCGCCGCTGATCCACACGCTCATCGAGCAGTGGAACGGCACGCCCCCAGGGCTCCAGACCAGCCGCCAGCTCGAAATTGATCTCCCCTGCCCGGCCACCCGCATCGATCTGCTCCTCACCAATCGGGGAGAGCTGACGATCGCGGCCTTCGAGGGGGACGGCGCGAGAGCCGACATCCGGCAATTCCAGCCCCTGGCCCTCCAAACCGGCACCGTGACGCTGACCGGCAAGGCTCTCGCCCGGGTCGTCCTGGCGAGCTCCACCGTTGATCCCGCCCTGCTCCACGAGATCTGCTGGGAATGCCCGGCAGGCGGAACGGCGGAGGAAGGGGCGGAGATCGAGATCCGCGTCCTGGCCGGGACCTCGGTCGCGAGCCGTGCCCTGGCCCGGGGGAACGCCGGAGAGGCGGTCGCGGTCACGCTGCAGGGCAACGAGCTCACCGCCGTGGAGATCGGTCCCGGCAAGGGGGCTCTCCTGGATCTCTGCGTCTGGCCGACCCGCCAGGGTGAGACCTGGGGCTGGGGCGAGGTCCCCGGCTTCCGGTACCCCCTCTGCCTACCGGTCGAGCAGAAGGACTATCCCTGCCTGGGCAAACCCGCGACTTTCGCGGCAGCGCGGGAGTTGGCCCTGTCGCGCATCATCTACGGCGAGCCCGCGAGATGGGAGGATGCCTTCCCTGATCTCCATGGCCAGCTGGAGATCCTGGTGAAGGGAGGTCCCGGCGGCGGTCCCATGGCGAATCGCGTCATCCCCACGCTGCTGGGAGATCCCCTCGGGCCGGCGCCGGACTCCGAGCCCTTCCGGTTGGAGAATCAGCGTTGCCTCGACCTCCTCCTGCTGGCGAGCCTCCACCCGGCCATCGCCCAGATGCTCGGCCTCTACTTCCTGGACTCCTCGGCCGAGCCTGGGATCCCCTATGACTACCTCCTCCTGGCCGACCCCACCGGCGTCCTCGGCGGCAGCGCCTCCACGGCTCTGGACTGGCTCGCCTTCCAGCCGGACGCGAACGCCGTGGACGCCTGGCTCGTCCTCGGCAAGACCGTCGCGCCCGCGCCTCCCCTGCCGCCGCCCGGAAAAGCCCGCGTCTATGCCCTTCCCGGCGCCACTACCCGTGCCCAGGACGGCAAGTTGAACGACGCCCAGATCAACGTGGGTCTTTGGTGGGAAGCGCCTCCCGATCCGTCGGCCGGAGCCACGGAAGAGACGAACATCCCCGTGCTCTACTATCCGCGGCGGGCCTTCCTGGGGATCAAGGAGCCGGGAGAGGAGCCAGCGGAGGTACCTCCGGACGACGCGTACAAACCCCTCCGGCCGGACCCTGAGGACGGCTCGGACTCCTCGGCGGTCGTCCTCGCTGAGCCGGCGGCTCCGCCCCCGCCGCTCACGCCCGGCGAGACGCGCCGCTCCCCGGAGTGGCCCCCCGCATCCGTTCCCCTCCGCGTCATCGACACCGGCCTGGCCGAGGGCTGGTACAGCTATCGCGTTCTGGGTCAGGACCTCTTCGGCCGCCGCAGCCCGCTGGGGCCGCCGGCCGAGTGGTACCAGTGGGATCCGCCGGCAGGCCAAGAACTCCCGTGGTACTACAGGAAGGATGCCCCGGGCCACCGTCCGATTCACTCCTTTGCGGTGGCCCTGCTCGACAAGATCCCTCCACCGAATCCAACCGGACTCGAGGCTGCCGCCCTCGATCCACTCGACCGCTGGGTTTTACGGGACAGTCCCTACGAGAAGTGGCGGGACAGGAACCCGGATGTCGTCGGCCTGCGCGTCCGCTGGAAATGGACTCTGTCCCAGATGAATCAGGCGCCGGACACCCGGGAGTTCCGGATCTATTACATTCCTGGCCGCCTGAACGAGCTTCCCGGCGAGATCGGCCTTGACCACCTCCGGCAGCCGGCCAACTGGGCGAAGCGCCTCGCCGTGGTCCTCTACGCCGACGCGGTGGAGGAGGGAATCGAGCCCTCCCGGGACCCCGAGAATCGGCCCCTGGACGCCGAGACCTTCAAAAACGCCGGGGTCACGGTCGCCGGCGGGATTGCCCATTTCCCTCCGGACGTGGATCTCTCGGGCCTCCAGCCCTGGCTCGACCACCTGTATCTGGCAAGCGACACTGCCCGTCCCGGCAAGACCTACCGGATCGAAGAGGTGGATCCCAAGTTCCACACCGTCACCCTGGACGGCGAGCCTGACCTGGGCGGAAACTCGTCACCCTGGACGATCGGCCGGCCCGTGCGGATCTACGAAACCTTCCTCCCCGCGCCGGACCTGAAAGAAGGCGAGCCATTCCGTCCCACCCTCGAACGTCCCACCGTCTTCGCCCAGATCGGCGTCAGCGCCGCGGACGACAAGATCCACACCGGGGACGACCCGAAGTGGGGCGCCCCGCCTCTGGGGAACCGTTTCGGAAATGAGGGAAGGGTGAGCCCGCCGGCCGCGATCTACCGCGTCCTCCAGACCCCGCCGGAGCCGCCCGAGCTCGCGGACTATCCCGGCGGCAGGCTGTGGGCAACCCGGGCGGACTACCACAGCCGCTCGTTCTTCTCCTTCCGGTGGAAACCGCGGCCGCACCTCAAGACGCACGTCTTGCGGGCGTTGGACGACAGCCTGTTCCAGCGGGACTGGCTGATCCGGGAGACGCGGGAGGCGCTGGACCCCGAGAAGCACCAGGACCTCTTTCCCGATGGTTGGGATTTGGCCACGCGGCAGGCCGCGGTGACCGAGTTGAATAAGATCACCTCGCCAGCGGGTTACGACTCCCTTTCGGAGAACACCTGGAAGGTCCTGGCCCTCCTGTCGGGCAACGAAGGCGCTGGGGATCGGAAAGCTCTGAAGGAGCGCGACTGGGAGATCCGCCAGACACGCAATTCCGGTTTGGTGGACGTCAAATCACCGGACGATTACCGCACCCTCTCGGACTCCGCGCTCCGAATCCTGGCCGGTCTGCCGGGAAACGAAGATGCATTCACCCAGATCACTCTTCAGCCCTTGGACGACACCGACCCCGAGGTCCAGGATCGGCGTCTACCCGACGATGCTGCCGACTACACGCCGAAACCAACCGTCCGCGCCTACATGGACACCCTGCCAGGCAGGGCCACCAATCGCTACTTCTACCGTGCCGCCTTCGTGGACGGCGCCCACAATCGGAGCGGTTTGAGCCCCTCGACGCCGCCGGTTTATCTGCCGAAGGTGGAGCCGCCGGCGCCGGTGATTACAGGGATTTTCGGAGGTGAGAGGACAATCACGATCCGATGGGCCTTGGACAGAGGACCGGCCCTTCGAGAGCTCCACGTTTACCGTGCACATACCCGAAGAGATGCTGAGGACGTGCGTCGGATGGCTTTGGTGCATTTGATGACGTCCAGCGAAGCGGGGGAACCTCTGGCAGACCACTGGACCGATACGTCGGTCGAGCCACTTCAGCTCTACTGCTACCGAGTGGTAGTGATAGACGCAGAGGTGAACGCCTCTCCTCCCTCCCGAGTTGCCTCGGCACAAGCTTACGACCAAAGGCCTCCTATGCCTCTGAGCTGGATCTCGGCCGAATGGACCTCCGACGGGAAGTCCGTCCAGATGGCTTGGTCGTCACCCGCCGAGCCGCTTGAAGTTATGGTTCTGCGGCGGATGGCGGGCGGCTGGAGACCGGTTTCGACCTGGTTGCCGGCCACCGTCATGCAGCATATGGATGAGACTGCAATCAACGAGATTGAGAATCGCTATCGCTTGAAGGTTCGAAACGCTCAGGGCCTCGTGAATGTTCTTTACGAGGAAATCGGCGTCGCTTCATTCGAGCTCTAGAGGAGGACTGGAATGCCACCCTTCAGCACAGAGCCGCAAGACTGGTTCTTGAGCCCTGACGAGATCGGCTCTCGTGGTCTTCCAGCTTTTACCTCGAACAATGTCGTGATCCCTTACGTCGATGCCAAGGAGTACATGAAAGACGTCCATGACCTGATCCGTGCGACGAGGGTCGGAGATTACATCTATCTGGCCGGACTGGAGCTGTCGCTGGACCTGCGTCTTCTGGGAGGAAGCGAATTCACGGAGCAGCAGAAGAAAGACAGCCAAATTGGCAAGCTATTGGAGGCTGCACATAGTAGGGGTGTATACGTACGAATCCTCCTCTCGGGAGACCTGGCCACCGACAACGAGGAGGTCTGCGAATACCTGGACACGCTTGGAATCACCTGTATCATCGACCGGCGCCAACCGTTAGCTGGAACGCCTCACCAGAAAATTCTTTTGATCCTCATCAACCACGATGGTGGCAGCAAGACGTTGCATGGGTTCTGCGGAGGTATTGATTTGGCGCTGAACCGGTATGACGAGTCCGGCCATCCTGCTGCCGAGGAGGATCGCCAACCCACCAAGGATGCCTACAAAGGTGGATGGCATGATGTGCACTGCCGTCTCCTCGGCCCGGTATGCTGCGATTTGGAGGCCACCTTCCTTGAGAGGTGGAACGATCCTCACGATCCGAGCTCCCTCGATAATCCTCCGGAGAAAATCGAAAGGCAGTGTGATGCTCTGGCAGTCGGTGGTGGAGCGCTGCACGTTCAAGTGCTGAGAACCTACGCGTGCAGATCGAATCCACAGAATCGCTATCCGTTCGCACCGTTCGGCGAGTTCACCGCAAGAAATGCTGTGCTGAAGGCGATCAACCTGGCCCGGGAATACATTTACATCGAAGACCAATATTTCGTCTCTAACGAAGTGGCCGATGCGCTTCTCCTGTCGCTCGCATTGCACCCGGAGTTGCGTATCATCGTAGTAGTCCCTCCAGAGCCCGACAACGCTATTGCCGCTATATATATGAAGCCGCACCAGGGGCTTTTGATAGAACAGATCCTGAGGGCGGCCGAAGGAAGGTTTGCTATTTTCCAACTCCGGAATCCAGCACTTCAGGACGCGTCTATCTATGTCCACTCCAAGACGGTGATTGTCGATGATGTTTGGGTAGAGATCGGTTCCATGAACATGAACCGGAGAAGCATGACTCACGACCAGGAGATTTCTCTTTCCATGATCGATGCGATTCTGACCCCGGACGGAAACCATTGTCGTTTCGCGCGTGAACTCAGGCTGAGACTCTGGGCCGAGCACCTGGGCCTAGATCCCTCTGAGATAGCAGTGGATCCTGTCGCCGGGTTTGAACAATGGAAGGAGCGATCACAGCTTGCCGGCGTCCGGGCAAAGCGGCACTTTGTCGAGCTCGACGACCCATTTGAGCTCTCCACCTTGACGACTATGCTCTCCAATCTGCCGATTCCGTTCTATAACAAGATCATAGATCCACAGGGACTATGCAGAGACAAGAAATCGATTCCGCCTCCCCCTTACCGTCCGCGCTCGTTCTGAATGTCCCTTAGCACGCCATGCCCATTACCCAACCACTTCGAGCGTTCTTCAAGAAGCATCGTGCAGCGGTTCTTGCCGATGTCGTCGAGTCTCTCTCCGATCTCGCCTTCTTGCCTTTGGATCGGATCAGCTTGCCCGAAGTAGAATTTCTCAAGACTGTCGGGATCAAGAAGCTGTCCACAAAGGGGGCCGCCGGGTATGCGACGGCGCGGGTGACACTCGTAATGGCGCAGGACCTGAGCTTGCCGCTGGTCGGGTTGCAGGGTGTGTCCCTGGTTATCGGGAACTCCCATGATGGGGTGGAACTCGTGGGCGAGTTCGATCTCGGGCCGGAGAGGTTTGCGGTTCGGCTTGGTGGAAAGCTGGGATTGCGCTTCGCGCCCAGCCTCCTCAAGCCGGTACGACAGGTTTTGGGCGCCTGGGAGGTCATCCCCGAAGAATTCGCGGAGATAGGCATCGGGGGCATGATCGAGATCGATGGCGACGGGGACGTCTCGTTCGCAGTTGAAAGGGGCTTCGAGCTTCCACCGGTGATGATCGCAGACACGGGAGTGGTCCTCGAGGCGCACGAGGTGCTCCCGATCCTTTCGACCAAGGCGGAAATGCCTCCGGATCGGCCCTCGGAGGTAGGTCCGGGATGGCAAGGAGTGTTCATCGCCCGGGCCACGGTTCACCTACCCGAAGGGTTCGATCTCCCACTTCCGGATTTGGTAATGGAGGGCTGTTATATCGGCAGCGGCGGCTTCACTGGAGAGGTGGCTTTGACCTGGCAGGACGATCCTCCCGCCGGCGAACTGTTCGGTGCCAAGTTCGTCCTAGAGGAAGTGGCAATTGGTTTTCGACAGAACTCGGTGGTTCGATCGAACCTCACCGGGCGGTTGACTCTGCCCTTTTTCGAAGGCGAGGTCGGGGTCGAAGTTGGGATCGGGAGTGGCGGCGATCTGTGGGTGGCGTTGAGCAGCGAGGGAAGCGCCCGCAATCTGGAGAAGCCCGGACTCTTCAGTCTTGAGCTCGACAGGATGGAGTTCGAAATCGAAAACGGTGTGTTCACCACCAGGATAAGTGGCGAACTCAAGCCCCTTTTCGGGGATCTCGATTGGCCCAGCTTCACCGTCAAGGAACTCTCGATTGACTCCAAGGGCAACGTCCACCTCGATGGCGGATGGCTGGATGTAACAGAGCAACGAACCCTCGATTTCCACGGCTTCAAGATCGAGATCGCCAAGCTCGGCTTCGGCAAGACCGACGACGGCGGCCAGTACATTGGCTTCTCGGGTGGGCTCAAGCTGGTGGACGGCTTGCAGGCCGGGGCCTCGGTCGAAGGGTTGCGGATCGTCTGGTATCCAGATGGCCGAAAATCTCTGACGCTGAAAGGTGCTGGAATTGAGTACAGGATTCCAGGCGTCCTCTCCTCCAAAGGCTCCGTCTCCTACGAGGAACAGAACCAGCGCTTCACCGGCGACATCAAGCTCAAGCTGGAAAAGCCCGAGCTGACCATCGACGGCAAGCTCGTGATCGGCAGGGCCACGAGACCGGAAGGCAAGTTCAACTACTTTGCGATCTATCTCGACGCCGATCTCCCCAGCGGCATTCCACTGGCAAACACGGGATTGGCGATTTACGGCATGGCCGGCCTGTTCGCCCTGCAAATGGAGCCGGACAAGGAGCCGGAGCATCTGTGGTTCAGTCTCGACCACAATCAGAGTTGGTACCACAGCGGCAAAGAGCCTGGCGTTACCGACATCACCAACAAATGGAAGCCTCACAAGGGCAGCCTTGCGCTGGGCGCGGGGCTCACGCTCGCCACGGTCGCCGACAACGGCTATGCCTTCAACGGCAAGTTCCTGCTGGTCCTGATCTTTCCAGGGCCGATCCTCATGCTCCAGGGGAGCGCCAACATCCTCAAGAAGCGCACGGACAGCACCGAGGAGGGGCTCTTCCGCTCGCTCGCCGTCTTCGATGGGCAGGAGTCCAGCCTCACGATCGGCATCGATGCGGAGTACAAGACGGGCAAGAAGGGACAGTTGATCGAGATCGCGGCCGGCACGGAGGCGTTCTACGACTTCGATGATCCGGACAAGTGGTATCTGAACATCGGCAGGGACGAGCCGCGCAACCTGCGGGTCCGCGCTCTGTTTGGCCGCTTCGTCGAGGCCAACGCGTACTTCATGCTGAACTCGCAGCGGCTCGCCCTGGGCGCCTGGTATGGCTACGACCGGACATGGAAGGTCGGTCCGCTAAGCATCGCTCTCCAGGCCTGGGCCGAGGGCAACGTCCTGGTGAGCTTCAAGCCCACCCACTTCCATGGCGCCTTTTGGCTTCACGGCCTCGTCGACCTCAAGGTTTTCAAGTTCGGCCTCGGCCTTACGGTGGATGCACGGATTGCGGCGGATGTGTTCACTCCCTTCCATCTGCTCGGCGAATTCAGCGTCGAGCTGCGGCTGCCCAGGCCTTTGAAGAAGGTCGGTGCCAGGGTGAGGCTGGAATGGGGCATCCGGCCAGACCTGTTGCCCATCCCCCTGCCGCTCCAGGATGTTTCCATCGAGCACCTCAAGACCACGGTAGCCTGGCCGCTTCCCAGGAAGAGGCTGTTGCTGCCCAACTACGACGATGGGGGCGGGTTTATCGGGGCGAAGGACCACGATCACGCGCCCCTGGAACCGATCCCCGTGGTTCCGCTCGATGCCCGGCCGCATCTGACGTTCGGGCGGCCGGTCTCGGATGTGGCCAAGGCCGGAACCAGCGGTCACGAGCCAGAGGGTTGGGAGACGATCGGATTTCCGGGAGGCGGCGGGAGTCAGGCTCGGGCTCGCTACAGCCTGGTGCGCGTGCAGCTCGCAAAGAAGGCAGGAACAGCCTGGTCGGTGGTGGCGAGCGCCCCGCCTTCGGAAAAGCATCCTGCGCTTTTCGGAACCTGGGCGGCTCTTCCATCGGGGAGCGATCCGGAAAAGGTGCCCCAGACGAAGCTCTGGCTCTGGAATCTCAACCCCTTCGCCTTCCTACGGCGCAGCGGCTCGTCGTGGGAGGAGTGGTTCGCGGAGGAATTCCCGGGATATCCCTGCGTTCCCCAGCTCTCTGCCGCGGAGGTCTGCTTCGGCTTCGAGTCGCTCGCGCCGGGGACTCAGGTGACGTCGCCCTGGACCCATCCCGGCCCTCCTGGTTTCTCCCTTTCCTGGGGCTTCGGGCCGGCGACGGTGCGGACGGTGAGCCGGCCGGTCGGGGGAGCCCCCCGGACGGTGAATCTTCTCTGCTTCCCGGAGCGGGCTTCCCGGAAGGGCATTCGAATCGAGCCGGCCGAGCCGGCGCGATCTTTCAACATCGTCTTCGCCCGGGAGGAGGCCCCGCTTCCGGCGCCAGCCGCCGCGGCCGTCCCGAATGTCAAGGTGATCGGCACGATCGACGACGTGGCCCGCGTGTGTGTGGATTTCCGGCAGCGGCCGGCCGGCACTGCCGAGAATCCATGGACCGATCAGGGGGTGCGCTTCGAAGTGCGGGGCGCGGATGGCAAGCTGCTGCCCCAGGGGCGGATCGAGCGGTGGCGCCCGGAAGAGACCGTCGGGTTGAATGCGGGTTCCAGGCTGGACGTGATCCTGCCCGGTTCCGTCTCCTGGGTGGAGCTGATCGTGTCGCACCGGCCACCGTTCCGAGTTCTCGCCTTCAATGCGGGAGGTGCGCTCGTCGCCACCCACGCACCGGAAGGCTCGGGAGGTGGTGGGCCGGAGACCATCGTGCTGACGGGCGAGGGCATGTCCCGGCTGGAGGTCCATGCGGCGGGCAACGAGAAGCTCCTGCACCGGCTCTGCTTCGTCTCTCCGAAGCCCGCGGGTCCCTCCGCGACCGGCCTTCGGGGGGACGGCAGCCTGGCAGGCCCGTTCGTCCCGGTGGGGACCTTCATCCCTGTGGACATCCCGGTGGATACGGTGTTGGTGACGAGCGACGGGGTCCTCTGCCTGGAGCAGATCTGCATCACGCCGGACCCGGAGGCGGACAGGCCCGTGCGGCGCGAGGAGAAGATCCAGCACATCCGGGAGGAGCTCGCCCGCTGGAGCCAGGAGGCCCCCGTTCTGGAGCCGGACACGGAGTACCGGCTCGAGATCGAAACCCTGGCGGAGCTGCAGATGCCCACGGGATCGCTGATCAAAAACGGACTCCGTGAGTACGCCTACTTCCGCACCGAGGGGCCTCCCGGACTGGCGGCGCTGTCCGTGCCGGTTGGAGCTGCGGAAGAGACGTTCGACAGCGGGCTCGACGATCTCACACGTTACGTGCGGCAGACGACGCCGCCCACGGTGCCGCGGCCGGGGGAGAAACCCATTCTTTATCGTCCTTTCTACCGCGCCTACGATGTCGGGGTGGAGCTCAACGAAAATTATGTCGAGACCATGTATCGCATGGACGGCCGGGACCTGGGGCTTTATCTCTATGACAACAACAACCAGCCGGCCCGGGATGCGGACGGGCGGCTCCTGGTTCTCGGCAATCGGTGGGGGAGGGCGGAAACGCTCACCCTTGCCGAGCGGGACACGCGCTGGGTCACCCTGATCAACGGCGCCACCTGCCTGCCGGAGAAGCTCGATCCCGAGACCTTCCCGCGCGACAGCACGCTGGTGTCGTCGGGAGCCGGCCGGGTGCTCGCCCCGGATACGCTCTACGAGCCGCGCCTGGTCCCTCTCCTGCTCCATGAGAGCTTCACGGCGGGCCCCCTCGGGGAAGCCCCTTCCGGCTGGTTCGTGGAGGACGCAGGGCCTGGCGGTCCTTCGAGCTGGCAGGTGGGAGAAATCGGGGAGCCGCCTTCCCGGTTCCTGGAACAGGCCTCGGCGATCGGCGGGATCACTGCGCCGGAGCGGCCGGGCACCCTGTTGCTCTTTTCGGGGTCTTCCGGGTGGACGGACTACCGGGTGAGCGTCTACCTCCGCTCGGCCGGCGGCGGGGCCGTGGGCGTCGTGATCCGCCAGCAGGGACCCGCGACCGGCTACCGCTTTTCGCTGGACGGCCGGGTGCGGCGGCTCGTCAAGCTGGAACCACCGGGCGCGACCCTCCTGGCCGAGGACCACTTCGCGTACCGAAAGAACCGCGACTATCTGGTGTCGTTCGAGGGCCTCGGGTCGTCGCTGCGGGTCTCCGTGGACGGCGCGCCGGTCTTCGACGTGAAGGACGACGCATTCCAGAGCGGCCGGATCGGCCTCTATACCTGCCAGAGCCCGGGGGCGCGCTTCACCGACGTCCGGGTGGACGATTTCCGCGTCACGGCGCCGGTGGTCTACCGCTTCCAGCTCACCACGTCGCTCTACGCCAACTTCTTCCATCATCTTCACAGCTTCCAGGACGAGACCTGGAGGGCCGACCTGGGCACGGGCACGGCCGTGGACGAGTTGCTGGCCGAGGCGGTTCTGCCCTCGTTCTCGCCTCCCGAGGAGAAGGAGGCCCGGGCCTACGAGGCTCTGGCAGAGTTGGCGGTGGGGCCGGCGGCGGCGCGGCAGCACCCGGCGCGGGTGGAGGCCACCCGTCTGGAGCGGGACGGCGCGCCGTTCGGCTTCCTGGTGCGGAGCCCCGAGCCCTTCGCCTGGGACCGCATCGAGCTCGCCCTCTCGGGGACTGCGCGCCGCCTCCCGGCGCCGCAGCCGCCCGGCGCGGTGAAGCTCACGGACGCCACCTTTGGCGCCGCCCTGCCCGCGGACGAATCCGTCACCCTGCTCCTGCGCGAGGCTGCGGATCTCTCCCGTCATCGCGTCGAGCTGCGCGCCCTGCCGGGCGTGCTGGCCGAGCCGGCGGGCGATCCGGTAATGCTCCTGGAACGGTTCGAGGGCGATCCGGCCGCCACCCGTGCCCGCTTCACGGTCGTGGATCAGGGGACGGTCGGCGGCCCCTCCGACTGGCGGGTGGAGGGCGGAGCGCTGATCCAGATCTCCGAGATCCGCGGCGGCGCCGAGCCCGAGCTGCCGGGCACCGTGGCGCTGGCCGGCGATCCGGGCTGGACGGACTACCGGCTCACCGTGGACCTGCGCTCGGACGCGGGGAGCACCGTGGGCGTGGTCTTCCGCTGGGTGGACGGCGACAACCACTACCGCCTGTCGCTCGACGCCGGCCTCCGGTACCGGCGGCTCGTCAAGAGCGAGAAGGGGCAGATCTCGATCCTCTGGGAGGAGGACAAGGGTTACGCGGCGGGCGAGCCTCTCCGTTTCACGGTCGAGGCCGTGGGCTCCCGGCTGACCGGGTTCCTGGGAAACGACCGGCTTTTCGAGATGCGGGACGGCACCCACGCCGCCGGGCAGGTGGGCCTCTATGCCTGCGCCAATCCGGACGCGCGGTTCGAAGGGGTCGAGGTGCGCCGGCCGTCGCTGGACGCCTCTGCGCTGGTCCAGGACCGGTTCGCGGCGGGCGACCTCACCGGCTGGGGCCGGGTCGACGAGGCCGTGGGGACGCAGCCCTCGAGCTGGGAGACCGTCGGCGGCGAGCTGCGTCTTTCGAGCTTCGTCCAGGAGGGGGGCGGCCCCGCCTTCACCGGCACCTACGCCTACACCGGAGATCCGGGGTGGACCGACGTGGTCTACCGCGCACGCCTGCGGTGCCCGGCCGGAGGTGCCATCGGCATGCTTTTCCGCGGCCGGGATCTGAGGAACCATTACCGGTTCTCGATGAACGCCCAGGTGCCCTACCGGCAGCTCATCAAGCGGGTGAACGGCGAGGTCACCGTGCTGTGGCAGGACGGCGGCTCCTACGCGACGGACCGTTCGCACGAGCTGACGGTGGCGGCCGTGGGGAGCTCGCTGCGAGGGTATCTCGACGGTGTCCCCTTGTTCGTGGTGGAGGACGGCGACATCCCCTCGGGCCTCCTGGCTCTCTACGCCAGGAGCAACGAGCCGGCCTTCTTCTCCGAGGTGCGGGTGTTCCCGGCCGACCGGGCGTTCGCCGGCTGGCGGCTGGACGAATCGTTCCAGGCCCTGGTTCCGGGCCGCTGGCATTTCCAGGATGCGGCTCAGCCCCTTCCGGACGGCTGGGCGGCCGAAAATGGAGAGCTGCGCCCGGCGGGGGACGATCCTTCCGGACTCCGCATCGCCGTGACGGGAGATCCCGCCGCGGCCGACTACCGGCTGGCGGTGCGCCTCCGCCCCGGGGTGGCGGGCCTCACCGGGGCGGTGTTCCGTTTCCTCGACGTCAACCATTGCTTCGTCTTCCTCCTCGACCCCGGGACCGGGTCCCACCGGATGGCCAAGCGGGTCGCGGGACAGGAGACCGTCCTCTGGCAGGGGACCGTGGCGGTGACGCCGGGCCGGGAGATCGGCCTCACCTTCGAT
This sequence comes from Thermoanaerobaculia bacterium, assembly GCA_035633875.1. Classification (GTDB taxonomy): domain Bacteria; phylum Acidobacteriota; class Thermoanaerobaculia; order Multivoradales; family UBA5704; genus DATARR01. The sequence goes on along the minus strand of DASQEB010000642.1, from coordinate 6,576 downwards.
GCCGTGGGCGAGCGCCTCGCCGGGTGGCTGGATGGGATGGAGCTGTTCCGGGTGGACGACGCCGATCTGCCCGCGGGACGGTTGGGGTTCTTCGTGGCGGGCAGCCCGGACACGCGCTTCACCGGGGTGCGCACGTCCGAGCCGGAGTGGTCGACCTGGTACGGCTTCAGCGGCGAGGACCGGCGGCCGGCGGGGACCCGCGTCCGCCTCCACGCCGGCCCAGGGGCCGGAGCGTCGTCCGCGGAAGGGAATCTGGAGCACCGCTTCGCCGCCCCCCTGGGCGAGGCGGGCCGTCTCCGCTTCCCGGCCGGAGGAGTGGAGCTGCGCGTCGTGGGCCCGGATGGGGCGGGCCACGCGCGGACCTTCGTGCCGCCCCAGGAGCACGTCCCCCTGATCAGCCCCGGTCCCCGGGTGGTGCGCCGGGCGGACGGGACCGGGTTCGTCCTCCTCCCCTTCGGCGGCTCGCCCCTGGTGGAGGGGCAGTACCGTCTGGAATTCACCTACCACCGGGAGAGGCCCGGGCAGGTCCACCCCTTCAGCCAGGCGGGAGACCGGATCCCCGAGCGGGCTGTCCTCGACATCCCCTGGAAGGCGCGCTAGGCTCCCGCGAGCTGGATCGAGGCCCAACGTGCCCTCTAGACCGCGCGACTGGATGCCCTGGACGCCCCTGCTGAAAGCCCACGACCGCGAGGCCCTCAAAATTCCCTGAGGAGAGAGGAGAACGATCCCGATGACCACGAAACCGTATGTCGAGGTCCGTGTCACCCGCCGCTTCAGCGCCTCGCCGGAGCGCGTCTTCGATGCCTGGCTCGATGCGCAGCAGGCGGCCTCATGGATGTTCGCCACGCCGACGGGCGAGATGGTGCGCGCGGAGATCGATGCGCGCGTCGGGGGTACGTTCTGCTTCGTGGACCGGCGGGACGGCGAGGACGTCGAGCACACCGGCGAGTATCTGGAGATCGACCGGCCCCGGCGCCTCGTGTTCACCTTCTCCGTGGACTCCTCCGAGGCCGACCGGGTGAGCATCGACATCGTTCCGCTGGAGACAGGCTGCGAGCTCACCTTGACCCACGAGCTGCACCCGGTCTGGGCGGAGTACGCGAGCCGCGCCGAGGAGGGCTGGAGCACGATGCTCGACGGCCTTGCCCAGGCGCTCGGCGAGCGATCCCAGCCGCTTCCTCTGGAATGATGGCCATCTGAGCTCCTTCACGAAAGGAATGGACATGAAGAGATTCTTCTCGGTACCAGAACACGCGCCGTTCGCCGACGTTGCCCTGCTGTTGATCCGCTTCGTGGCCGGTCTCGCCTTCATGTTTCACGGGTGGGGAAAGATCCAGAGCCCGTTCGGCTGGATGGGGCCTGAAGCGACGATTCCGGGCGCCTTCCAGGGGCTCGCGGCCCTCTCCGAGTTCGGCGGCGGGCTGGCCTGGATCCTGGGTCTCCTGACACCCCTGGCCTCTCTGGGCATCGCGATCACGATGGCCGTGGCGTTTTCATTCCATGCCTTCCAGCGCGGCGACCCGTTCGTGGCGACCGGGGGTGGTCCCTCTTATGAGCTGGCAGCGCTCTTCTTCTGTGTTGCTTTCCTGCTGCTCGCCACGGGTCCGGGGCGGTTTTCCCTCGATCGGGTGCTCTTCGGCCGCCGCCGTGTCGATCTCGCCGTCCCTCGTTCGTCATAGAGGTAGAGCGCGGGTTTCCCGCTCTCCACCCACCAGGAAGGAGAGACGACATGCGATTCATGATTCTGGTCAAGGCCGACAAGGATTCCGAGGCGGGCGTTCTTCCGAGCGAGGAGCTCCTCGTGGCGATGGGCAAGTACAACGAAGAGCTGATCAAGGCAGGCGTGATGCTGGCGGGCGAGGGGCTTCACCCGAGCTCCAGGGGCGCGCGCGTCCGCTTCTCGGGCGACAAGCGGACGGTGATCGACGGGCCTTTTCCCGAGACCAAGGAGCTCGTCGCCGGGTTCTGGATCTTCAACGTGAAGTCGAAGGAAGAGGCGATCGAGTGGGTCAAGCGCGCCCCCAACCCGATGCCGGGCACCGAGAGCGAGATCGAGATCCGCCAGATCTTCGAGGAGGAGGACTTCGGCGACCTGGTGGAAAAGGTGCCCGAAGTCTTCGAAGCCGAGCGCAAGTTCAGGGAGGGCCAGGAGTCGAAACGGCGCTCGTAGCAGGCTCCTCACTCCCGGATCGCCGCGACCGGGTCGACGCGGGTCGCGCGGCGGACCGGGACGAGCAGCGCGGCCGTGCCGCAGGCGAGCAGCGTCAGGACGGAGGCCCCCAGCGCGATCGGGTCGGACGGCGGCACGCCGTAGAGCAGGTTGCGGAGGAGGCGTGCGACCGCCACGACGCCGATCGCGCCCCCGGCCAGCCCGGCCGCCATCCAGGCGGCGCCCCCCCACAGCACCAGGCCGGCGATGGCGCGCCGGGGCGAGCCGAGGGCGACGCGGAGGCCGAACTCCCGCTCCCGCGCGGCCACCATGTTGGCGAACATCGCGTAGACGCCCACCGACGCGAGGAGCAGCGCCAGGGCGCCGAAGGCGGCCATCAGCACCACCGGGAGCCGGCGGCCCGCGAGCCCGTCGGCGAGGAACGCGCGCAGGGTGGTCGCGCGCCGGATCGGGATCCCCGGATCGAGCGCCGCCAACTCGCGCTGGAAGGGGCGGACGAAGGAGAGCGGATCGGTCTGCGTCCGGAGCACGAAGGCCCGGTTGCCCCAGGGATACTGCCGGACCGACTGGTACGCCATCGGCTCCGGCTCCGGCCGCGCCGGATCGGTGCGCACGTCGCCGACGATGCCGATCACCTCGGCCCACGGCGCGTTCACGTCCGGGCCCAGCCGGATGCGCGCGCCGAGCGCCCGCCCGTCCGGCCAGTAGCGCCGCGCCATGCTCTCGCTGATCACGAAGGTCGGCGGCGCGTCCGCCCGGTCGGCCGCCCCGAAGGTGCGCCCGCGCTGCAGCGGAATGCCCAGGGTGCGGAAGTAGTCGTCCGAGACGCTGGCATAGAGCACGAACGGCTGTCCGTCGCCCTCCGGCCAGGTCACGCCCTCGATCGCGAGCCCGTTGCGTTCCATCACGGGGCCGGGGAGCTCGCTCGCGCTCGCCACGCGGATCACGCCGGGGAGGGCGCGCAGGCGCTCCTCGAGCTGCTCGTAGAGGCGGACGCGGGCCTCCGCCGTCGCGTACTCCTGGCTCGACGGCAGGCTGACTCCCACCGTCAGCACGCCGTCCGGGTCGAAGCCGAGCGGCGCGACGGTCATCGCCCACAGGCTGCGGGCGAGCAGCCCCGCGCCCGCGAGGAGACTGACGGAGAGCGCGATCTGCCCCGCCACGAGCGCGCCGCGCAGGCGCCGCGACCGGCGGGTCTCGCTGGTGCCGCGCGCCTCGTCGCGGAGCACGCCCTGAGGGTCCGAGCGGCTGACCGACAGCGCCGGCGCCACGCCGAAGGCGAGGCCGGTGCACAGGGCGAGCACCGACGTGACGAGCACCGCGCCGCGATCCAGCGACAGCTCCGCGTACGCCGGCAGGGTCGGCAACGCGAGCTCCCGCAGCACGGAGAGCCCGAGCGCCGCGAGCAGGAGCCCGGCCGCGCCGCCGGCGAGGGCCAGCACCGCGCTTTCGGTGAGCAGTTGCCGGACCAGCCGGCCGCGGCCGGCGCCGAGCGCCACCCGCGCGGCGAGCTCCTTGCGGCGGGAGAGGGTCCGCGACAGCAGGGCGCCGGCGAGGTTCGCGCAGGTGATGAGCAGCACGAGCCCGGCGCTCGCCATCAGCACGAGCAGCGGGGTGCGCGTGTCGCCGACCATGGCATCGCGCAACGACATCGTCGTGGCGGTGCGGCCGGCGTCGGAGTCCGGGTGCTCGCGCGCCATGCCGGCGGCGAGGGCGGCGAATTCGCGCTGCGCCGCGTCGACGGTGACGCCCGGAGCCAGGCGGCCGATGAGGCCGAGCCAATGGGTGCGCCGCGCGCGGACCGGGTCGCGCAGCACCGGGCCGAGGTCGAGCGGGAGGAAGAGGTCGGCGTCGCCCATCGGTCCGACGAAGCCGCGCGGCAGCACGCCCACCACCCTGTGGGAGCCCCCGTCGAGGCGAAGCGACCTGCCGAGCACCCGTGGATCGCCGCCGAGCTCGCGCTGCCAGGCGGTGTAGCTCAGCACCACCACCCGTGCGTCGGTCGCCGCATCGGCGTCGGTCAGCGCCCGCCCGACCAGGGCGGGCACGCCGAGCGTCTGGAAGAAGCCGGCCCCCACCAGCGCACCGGTCAGGACCCGCGGCCCGGCCTCTCCGGCGTGGGTGACGTCGAACGTGGACTGATAGAAGGCGGCGAGGCGGGAGCACGACCGCTGCCGTGCCGCGAAGTCCACCGCGGCGCCGGCGCTCAGCGAAAAGCGGTCGGACGAGCCGTCCTCGGCGCGCGCGTAGATCCGGACGAGGCGGTCCGCGTCCGCGTAGGGCAGCGCGTCGAGCAGCACCGACTTCACCACGCCGAAGACCGCGGCGTTGGCGCCGATGCCGAGGGCGAGCGTGAGCACGGCGAGAAGCGAGAACAGCGGGGTGCGGACGGCGGACCGCACGCCGTACCGGAAGTCCTGGACGAAGTCCTCGAGCGGGCGGCTGCGGTACTCGTCGCGCGCCTCTTCCTTGATGCGCTCGCGCCCGCCGAAGCGCAGGAGAGCCGCGCGGCGTGCCGCGTCCGGGCTCATCCCGAGACGCACGTTCTTCTCGGTCTGCATGTCGATGTGGAACTGGATCTCCTCGTCCAGCTCCGGCTCCGCCGTCCGCCTCCGCAGCGTGCCGGACAGCCTCTTCATCGCCTCGCTCAGGACTCCCATGGCGCCATGCTCCTAGCTCGTCGACATCCGCATCACGAGGTTCACGGCCCCGGAGAGCCGCTCCCAGCTCTCTTGCTCGGCGGCGAGCTGCCGGCGTCCGGCCGGAGTGAGCTCGTAGTAGCGGGCCCGCCGGTTGTTCTCCGTCGTCTTCCAGAACGAGGTGATCCAGCCCTGGCGCTGCAGCCGGTAGAGCGCGGGATAGAGCGAGCCCTGGTTCACCTGCAGCACCTGCTGGGACCACTGCTCGATGCGCTCGGTGATGCCCCAGCCGTGCATGGGCTCGAGATCCAGCGCCTTGAGCACGAGCATGTCCAGGGTTCCCTGGAGCAGATCGCCTTTGTTCTTGTTGTTGGTCATCGATCATTCCCCTAGATCGTCTGGAGGAATGGTGGGGCCTCTTCCCTAGATTGTCAAGAGGAAACTGCCACCCCCCGGCCGATCCGTGACAGGATTTCCCGCGAACGAGGGAGCGCGCATGAGGCTGATCAAGATCGGGATCGGGAACGTGGACCCCACGGTCGGGGCGGTCCGCTCGAACGTGGACAGGATGCTGGCCCAGGCCCGGGCCATGGCGGCCGACGGGGTGACGGTCGGGTGTTTCTCCGAGCAGGGGGTCGGGGGGTATCCGCCGGAGGACCTCATCCAGTGGCGGGCGTTCGTGGCGAGCCAGCGGACGGAGCTCGAGCGGTTCGCCACGGCGACGGCGGGGATGCGGACGGTGTTCGTTCTCGGCCTCGCCGTGGGGGTGGGCGGACAGATCTTCAACTGCGCGGCCGTGGTCCACGGCGGGAAGATCCACGGCTTCGTGCCCAAGGAGAAGCTCCCCACCTACAACGTCTTCTATGAGGCCCGGGTCTTCTCCCGCGGCGCGCCGGGGCTCGCCCTGGACGCGGACGGCGTCCCCCTCGGGGACTTCCTGTTCCAGTTCGACTTCGGCCTCCTGGCCGTCGAGGTCTGCGAGGACGTCTGGTCGCCGGACGGCCCCATGCGCCGGCGGTGCTACTCGGGAGCGGAGGTGGTGGTCAACGTCTCCTCCTCGCCCTACCGGGTCGGCGTCGCCTCCACCCGCCGGGAGATGCTGGCGACGCGCTCGGCGGACAACCAGGTCACCCTGGCCTACGCCAACTGGGTGGGCGCCCAGGACGGCCTGGTGTTCGACGGCGGCGGCTACGTCTTCCAGAACGGCCGCCCGATGCTGGAGGCGCCGCGGTTCCGCGAAGGGTGGACGGCGTGCGTCGTGGATCTCGACCGCACCGTGCGCGCCCGGCGCGAGGCCTCGACCTGGCGCTGGGACTGCGAGGTCTTCCAGCGCGAGGACGTGCCTGTCCCCGTGATCCGGGTCGAGGGCGCCACGGCGGATCGCTCGGAACTGCGCTACCCGGTCCCCTCCTGGGAGGACCTCTTCCTGCCGCCGGCCGGAGCCCCCGCCCGGACGGCCCGGGAGGAGGTGCTGGACGAGCTGATCGAGGCGCTGTCGCTGGGGGTGAAGGACTACTTCGCCAAGTCCGGCGGCTTCAAGGGCGGCCTGGGCGTGGCCCTCTCCGGAGGGCGGGACTCGATGCTCACCCTCCTCCTCGCCTGGCGGGCGGCGCGGCTCCTGGTCCAGGACGAAGACCCGGAGGGCAAGCTCTCCGAAGGTGAGATCCGGCGCAAGGCGGGAGGTAGGGTGCAGACCTTCTACATGCCCACCCGCTACTCGGGGGCGGGGACCCGGGACGCGGCCTCGACGCTCTGCCGGGAGCTCGG
>DASQEB010000641.1:0-14337 GCA_035633875.1 Thermoanaerobaculia bacterium | reverse complement strand
AAGCAGCGACGGTACAGGCCCACTGAATTCCATAGGAACTTGGAGAGCAGCGCTCGTAAATTCACACACACCCCGCCCGTCCCCCCCTCCCGGACGAGGTGCGCTTATCTACAAGTCCATCGATTGTCAAAGAGCCGCTCCACCTCCCGCATCGGCGCGAGGTGGCAAGGTCCTGCACAGTCCGCGAGAGAAACGGGGGCGGGCGGGTGAGCCCGCCCCCGGGATGGGATCACGCCTCGATCGGCTTGGTGGGCGCAGGGGCCGAGGGCCCGTTGGTCTCCGGCGCCTGGGTGTCGCCGGTCTCCCGGCGACGGCGGCGGAAGGGCTGGAGCCCGAACTCCACCAGCTTCTCGTTGCGGTTGCCGAAGCGCTCCTTCACGCCGGTGCGGAGGAAGGTCGCCAGCTTTCGACCCTCCGCCAGGACGGCCTCGAGCTCCTTGGAGGCCTCCTGCTTGGCGGCGGTGTGAAGGTCCTGCTCGGTCGCGAGCTGACGGGCCCGCTCCAGGAGCTGCTGGAGACGGGTGCGCTGCTCCTCCAGGTGGAGGAACTGCTGGGCGTTGGCCAGCAGCGCCACGAGGAGCTGCTCCCAACCAGTGACGACGGTCGAAAAGAACGTTCTCAATCTGGCCATGGTCTTTCTCCTTGTCTGGGCCAAATCGTGCTCCGATCTCGACGTGTCCCGGGGAACGCCCCCGGGCTTCCACGCCTCCACCGGTCCTGCAGGTCAACTTCGAGGCTCATCCCGGAGCCTTCCTGGTCCACCTCCTTTCTCCCGGCGGGCGTGATTCCCGCCGGGCCTCTTGTCTACGGCGACTTCGGAGGGTATTGTACGGAGCGCTCGATGGATGTCAATAGGGAATCATAGGGTCCAATATAGATTCCATAGCTACACATCGGCATTCAAGTTTAAATCCAGAGTTTCAACCTTGATCCTGCCCGGGCAAACTTGAATGGCGGGGCTCAGGCTTGAATGCGGCTCTTCAAGCTTGAACGGCGCAGGCTCAAGCTGGAAGCGGTTCCCTCCAGAGTCGAAGGACCGTCCTCCGAGCTTGAGGCCCGGCATTCAAGCTTGAAGGGCGGGGCTCCAAGGTCGAAGGCGGGCGTTCAGGCTCGAGGCGCGCGATTCGAGCCTGCATCCCGACGAGGAAAGCTCGAATGGCGCCGTTCGAGCTTGAAGGAGGACAAGAAGAGCCTGACGGCTGAGGGCGCAAGCTTGAACGGCGGCGTTCAAGCCTGGAAGGCGCGCTTCGAGCTTGGGACGCGGCCTTTCAAGGTTGGAAGGCGGCGTTTCGAGGTTGCAACGCCTGCCGTCCGGCTTGAAGGATGGTTTTCAGGGGTGGAGGGTGGGAAGAGCTCTTTGACAATCGAAGGACCAAGTTGAGAGCTCCGCCGGGGCGGGGGCGGAGCTCTCTTCGTTCTCTTCTTCAGGCGTGCAACGCCTGTGAGCTGATCTGCGCCGGCGGGAAGCGGAGGTGGAAGTCCTTCAAGTAGAAGCCGTCGACGAATTCGCCCTCGGCCACGTCCGGGAAAAGGTGAGGCAGGGTGCGGAAGTCCAGGAGCCGGGCGCGGCGCGCCATCCCCCAGCCGGAGAGGCGCGTGTAGTAGTAGTGGTTGTTCCAGGGCTGGCAGAGGGTCCGCCAGGAGCGGGGAAGGAGCGAGCTCACGCCGGGCAGGAGAAGGCTGTTCGGGACGGGGGCCGCCGAGAGGTCCACCTCGGCGAGGCCGTCCCGCAGGACGATCGCGCGCTCGGCCTCCCCCTTGCGCACCACCTGGAACTCGGCCGCCTGCTTCGGGATCCCCCAGTGGTGCCGGCCGTTGACGGCGCTCGCCTCGGTCGAGACGTAGATCCGGGTGATGGCGAACAGGTGGTGCCGCCATTGGAGATCCCGGCCCACCAGGAACAGCAGCTCGCGATAGGGACCGACGTTCGAGCGCCGGTAGTCGACGAGCATGAGCACCCCGAGGCGGGCCTCGAAATCGTCCCCGAGCTCGTGGGGCACGAGGGCACGCTCCCGCAGGAAGCCCTCCTCGAAGGCGAAGAGGAAGATCCAGCCGCTGCCGGCAAGACGCCAGGGCGGAGGGACGAGAGCGGGCTGGGGCGGGGACTGCGGCTCGCGGTTCACGCGCCGACTCTATCGCGGCCCCAGCTTCCCTTCGAAGACCCGCTCCAGCCCCGCGAAGTACTCCCGGTTCCCCCACAGGTCCGCCGCCAGACGGTCGGTGAGACCGCCGAGCAGCTCCTCTTCCTTCCGGAAGCTCTCCTCCGGCAGCTCGGCCGTCTTCCGCTTGCGGCGGCGCGGGAGGAAGCGGCGGAGGACGGAGGCGGCCTGGAGGAGGAGGGAGAGGCTGCGGCGGAAGTCGCGGAACAGGGTCGTGTGGATCGGCGTGGCGTCGATCTCCGCCATGGTGGCCACGGCTGCGGCGCGGACGGCCCGCACCGGCTCCTCGGTCCGATCGGCCGGAGGGAAGACGGACGGCCCCAGGCGGAAGGCGTGGTGGGCGAGATAGCCCAGATGCAGGGTTTCTGCCGAACGGCGGACGCTCCGGCGGATGGTGAGGAAGTAGAAGACCGTCCGGAAGAGCTTGCCGAGAATCGTGCCGGTCACCTCGCGGAAGGCCCAGGCGAGCGTCCCGAGGCACCCCCGCCAACCCGGCTCTTCGCCCCCGGTGAGGATCTTCGCCTCCCGGGGGCTGAGCGCGATCCCCTCCTTGCGGGCCAGCTCCCAGACCATCCGCCGCTGGACCTGCCCGAGGGCCCAGTCGTCCATGAACGGCACCGGGATCAACGGGCAGAGGCCGCCGAGGATGCTATAGAAGGTCAGCCGGCGGAAGCTGTCCCGGGAGCGATCGTCCATCCGCACGTCCATGGGCAAGAGAGTCTATCTCTCCCACCCTGCTGTTGGAGTCATCCGTCCGGGCAAAGGAAAAGGCCGGGGTCGCCCCCGGCCCTTCCGACCTTCTATGACTGCACCCCTCCCCTAGCCGCCGTTGGCAGTGCAGGAGAGGAAGAGGACCGCGCCGTCGTGGTCCGAGGAGCGGAGCGGGCTCGTGGACACCGTTCCGAAGCTCGCCGGGGCGTCGGAGTTGCCCCGGCTGTGCTCGAAGCCGGTCACGTAGGGATCGAGCGGCTGCGAGGTGAGGACGTGGTCGAGGGTCTGGGCCGTCCCGTCGAAGACGAAGGAGTAGCGATCGGCGACCGGCGTGTTGAGCGTCTGGTTGGTAAGGTCGGGGTCGACCTCGTCCGTCGCCGGAATCAGGGCGCTCAGCGGATCGGGGTTGCCCGTGACCTGGCCCATGACGTCCACGTAGCCGTCCGTAAACTCGAACGCGTTGAAGTCGCCCGCGACCACCAGGCGCAGGCTCGGGTTGGCGGCCTGGAGGCTCTGGATGAGCTGGGAGAGCCGGAGGGCCTGCTGGTGGCGCTTCTCGCGGACGCGCGGGCCGTCCGTGCCGTCGATGCCGGACAGCGACCGCTGGTGGACGGCGATGACGGTGAGCGGGAACGGCGTGCCGCAGCCGGTGTAGGTTCCTTCAAGGACCAGCGGCGGCCGGTCGTTCAGGGTCAGGGTCTGGCCGTTGAAGGTGTAGGTGTCGTTCTGCCCCCACTGGGAAACGTTCGAGACCGTGAAGGATCCCCGCACCAGGAAGCCCACGTCGATGCCGCCCACGTCGTTGCCTTCCAGGAGGTACGGGATGTAGACGATGGACGGGTCGTCCGTCTCGATCTCGTCCGCCAGGTCCTGGAGGACGGTCAGATTCTCGGCCTCGGACACGGCCAGGATCTCGGGCGCGCGCAGGACCGTGCGGATGTGGAGGGAGAACTTGTTCAGGCGGTCGCGGTATTGGGTGTTGGTCGGGACGTCGTCGCTCGTTCCGGGGTCGTCCACCGTGTCGTAGAGCCGCAGGAGGTTCTGCGCCCCGACGGTAAATTCGCCTGCGGCCTCGGCGCGCACCGGGCCGGGGGCGGCGACTCCCGAGACGTTCAGGGTCGTGGGCCAGATCTGGTAGTCGCCGAAGGCGTAGCCGAGGCCGCCCACGGCCTCCACGATCACCGCGCCGCCCGCCAGATCCAGGTTGGCGAGGCCGAGGCGGTCGGGATCGATCTCGAAGACCTCCGGGTTGCCGTCCCAGACGGGCAGGCCGGTGAGGCCGGGGCACGCGATACCCGGCTCGCGGAAGGGCCGTGTCGCGGTGGCGACGAGGGCCGCGTCCCCGAACCGGTCCGTCGGGCTGGCCACGGTGCCGTTCGCCACCCGCACCCGCATGCCCTCGTAGCGCTCGAGGTGCCCGGCCGCGCCGCAGGTGCCGGGCGGATTGAGGTTCACCGGCGCGGGCACGGCGGCCGTGCCGGTCTTGGTCACGGTGAGACCGCCGCTGAATTCGGTGAAGTCGAAGAACTCGGCGACGTTGCCGGTGACGTCGACGACGTCGCCCGCCGCCATACCCGGGGCAGAGCCGGTGAAGACGAAGATGCCGTTCGAAGTCGCGGGATCGGCGTCCACGCGGGCATCCGGAGTCTGGAGGAAGAAGCCGTCCGGGCCCACGGCGGTCACGATGTTGCCATGGGTGGTGACGCTCTGGCCGGCGTAGGGGGAGGCCGTGCCGCTCCCCTGGATCTGCCAGATCTCCAGGACGGTCGGGCCGCCGCCGCTGCAGGTGCAGTTGGCGGTGTGGGAGCCGAGGCCGGAGAAGGTGTCGCTGGCGAAGCCGTCCCACTGGGTCGAGGGAGCGAAGGCGTCGTTCGTCGCCGAGTCCCCGGAGCAGACCGTGGCCTTGCGGCGCAGGGTGTTGTCCGCCGTCGAGGCCACCCCCGAGCCCCATTGCGTGCCGGGATCGACGCCCACCTGGCCGATCGAGTCGATCACCGTGCCGTTCCTCTTGAGCACGACCGCGTCGTCGCCGTTGAAGGAGAGGCTTCCCGAGGCCTGGTCCTCCTGGATCGAGTTGCTGGCCGAGCTGTGCGCGAGCACCCAGACGTCGCCGGAGGCGAGGGTGGCCGCAGGTGTGAGGGCGATCGTGGTGCCCACGGTGGCGCTGCCGTTGAAGTAGAGCTCCACGCTGTAGCCGGAGAGGCTCACCGCCGACGGGCCGGGGTTGTAGATCTCCAGGACCTTGTTGTTGGACGATCCTTCGACGTATTCGGAGAAGAAAAGGTCGCAGGTACCGCCGGCGCCCGAGCCGCAGCTCGCCGTGTGGCTCCCCAGCCCGGAGAAGGTGTCGGTGGCGAAGCCGTCCCACTGGGTCGAAGGGGTAAAGGCGTCGCTCGGGTTGGTGTCCCCGGAGCAGGCGGAGGGCTTGCGGCGCAGGGTGTTGTCCGCGGTCGAGGCGAGCCCTGAGCCCCACTCGGTGCCGGGGTCGAACCCCACCTGGCCGAGGGAGTCGATCACCGTGGTCCCCTTGCGCAGGGTCACGGCGTCGTTGCCGTTGAAGTTGACGCTTCCCGAGGTCTGGTTCGGGGTGACCCCTAAGACGGCCGAGCCGTGGGCGAGCACGAAGGTGGCTCCCGGAGCGATCACCCCCTGAAGGCTGATCGTGGCGCTCGCCGTGGGGCTGCCGTTCGAGAAGATCTGGACCGAGTAGCTGCCGAGGGTCAGATCGATCGCGGCGGCGGTGGGGTTGTAGAGCTCGAGGGCCTTGTTGAACGAGGTGCCCTCGACGTACTCGGAGATGAGGAGGTCCGTCTGCGCGAGGCCCGGGACGGCCAGGACGAGCAATCCCAGGGCCGCGAGCAGAGACCGCCGGACGCATCCGTGACGCATTGCTTCTCCTTCCTCTCGGGAGCGGGCCGGAGGGCCCGGATGGCGCGACTCCTGCAGCGGACCCCGGAACGGATGGGGTCCTACTTTTCAGGTGCGCACCAAGGCTACCGCGAGCCCCCGGCAGCGCCGGAGCGTTCCGGTGACGGCTGATTGACGAAATGGAATGGACCCGTCCCCTCGACCGTTTCTTCGATTGAGGACGCAGTTCCGGAAGGAGGAGACCGATCATGAAATGCACGTCGCCCGGCTGTACCGCAGAGCTCGAGCCGAACACGATCAGCCATCAGATCGTCTACCGGGAGCGTACCTGGGTGATCCACTCGGTCCCGGCCGAGGTCTGCCCCGATTGCGGCGAGGCGAGAATCGTGGAGGAGACCCTCTTCCAGATCGAGGACCTGCTCGGACGCAAGGTCCGCGCGAAGAGCACGACGATCCTCTTCGAGCCGATGTAGACGACTCACCTCTCGGAGGGCCTGGTTTCATCCTTCGGAGCCAGGACACGGCCCTCTGGGTGGCAGAGGGGGCTGGCAGCCTGCTTCGTCGACTCCGCGGGTCTGCGCGGCCTGCTCTCCCCAGCCAGTCCTCCGACGAACAAGGCAACGACTTCAACGAGACCGGCGAGCAACTCCGCGACCATACTTTCTATCCTACTCTTCCCTGAGCTTGCCGGAGGGAAATCGATCTATGATGGGCTTTCCTGACAAAGAGAGGTGATCCCTGACCCTGAGGCCCATCCTGGCAGCCGCTCTCGCTCTGCTCGTTGCCGGCGCAGCCAGCGGCGCGGCGAAGCCGGAGATCACCGTGTTCGCCGCCGCGTCCCTGGCGGACGCTTTCAAGGAGGTCGCCAGCGCCTTCGAGGCGGCGGGCGGCGCCAGGGTCGTGTTCAACTTCGCGGCCTCCAACGACCTCGCGCGGCAGATCGAGGCCGGAGCGTCCGCCCAGGTGTTCGTCTCGGCCAATCGGGAGCAGGTCGAGCGCCTGGAGAGGGCCGGGCGGGTGCGCCCAGGCACGGCGTTCCCCCTGCTGGGCAATACCCTTGTCGTGATCGTCCCCAGGACCAGCAAGACCCGCTCCCTCTCCGGCCCTCGCGACCTCCTCGCCTTCGACCGCCTGGCCCTGGCCGATCCCGCGGGCGTGCCCGCCGGGATCTATGCCCGGGAGTGGCTCGAGCGCGCCAGGGTCTGGGAGCAGCTCGCTGGGCGGGTGGTGCCTACGCTCGACGTGCGCGCCGCCCTCTCCGCCGTGGCGGCGGGCAACCTGCCGGCGGGGGTGGTCTACGCGACCGATGCCGCCGGCTCGGACCGGGTCCGCGTCGTCTACCGCGTGCCCGCCACGGATGCCCCGGAGGTGCGGTATATCGCCGCTCCGGTCGCTGGGGCGCCGAAGGCGGCGGCAGACTTCCTCGCCTTCCTCCGCGGCCCCAGGGCGCGGGAGATCTTCCGCCGCCACGGCTTCGCCCCCCTCGCCTCCGGCGCGGCGAACCCGGGGGGTTGAGCCATCGAGACCGGGGGCATCGTCCTCTTCACCCTCGCCGTGGCCGCCGCCGCGACGGCGCTCAACCTGGCCCCGGGGGTGGCGGTGGCCTGGGCCCTGTCGCGCCAGGGCTGGTGGGGGCGCACGGTCGTCGAGACCCTGGTGGCGCTGCCCCTCGTGCTGCCGCCTACGGCGGTGGGTCTCGGCCTGCTCTTTCTCTTCGGCCGCTCGGGTCCCCTGGGCGGCTGGCTCCACGACCAGCTCGGGATCGACATCGCCTTCACCTGGCGCGCGGTGGTGATCGCCTCGGCCGTGGTGGCCTTCCCCCTGCTCGTGAGGAGCGCCCGGTCCGCCTTCGAGGAGGTCGATCCGCGTCTCCCGGCCGTGGCCCGCACCCTGGGGCGGGGACCGGCGCGGACGTTCTTCGAGGTGGAGCTCCCCCTCGCCTGGCGGGGCATCGTCGCGGGCTCCCTGCTCGCCTTCGCCCGGGCGCTGGGCGAATTCGGCGCCACGATCCTCGTCGCCGGTAACATCCCGGGGAAGACCCAGACCCTGGCCCTCGCCCTGTTCCAGCAGGTCCAGGTGGGCCAGGATCGGGAGGCGCTGGAGCTCGCGGGGATCTCGGCGCTCCTCGCCGCCGGCGCCGTGGCCCTGGCCGAGACCGTGGTCCGCCGCCGGGAGAAGACGCTCTCGGGATAACAGAAAAGCCGAAGCAAGGACATAAAGGACGTAAAGGACATCAAGGACAAGAAAGACTCTCGCAGCCGTCCTTTTTGTCCTTGATGTCCTTTAGGTCCTTTGACAGACTCCGCAGACTCCACCATGGCCTCCCCCGGGTTCGTCGAGATCGCCCTCACCCTGCGCCAGGGCCGCTTCGACCTCACGATCGAGGCCCGGCTGGGAGACGCGGCCGCCGTGCTCGGCCCCTCGGGCGCGGGCAAGACCACGCTGCTCGAGGCGATCGCCGGGCTGCGGTGGGCGGAGGGGAGAATCGCGGTCGGAGGCGAGGTGCTCCAGGACACAGCGGCGGGCTTCTTCCTGCCACCGGAGCGGCGGCGGCTGGGCTACGTTCCCCAGGACGGCGCCCTCTTCCCGCACCTCTCGGTGCAGCGCAACCTCCTCTTCGGCCGGCCGCACCGGCGCGCCGCCCCTCATGATCCGGAGGTCGACGCCCTCGTGGCGGCGCTCGACCTCGCACCGCTCCTCGACCGCTACCCGCGCCACCTCTCGGGAGGCGAGCGGCGGCGGGTGGCCCTCGGCCGGGCGCTCCTCGCTCATCCCCGCCTGCTGCTGCTGGATGAGCCCACGGCCGGGCTCGACCCCCTGCGGGCGCGCAAGGCCCTGGCCCGCATCCGCCGGGTGCGCGAGGAGCTCGCGGTCCCCCTGTTCGTGGTGACCCATGACCCCCGCGAGGCCATGGTCCTCGCCTCGGACGTGGTGCTCCTGGAGGGCGGCCGGGTGCAGGCGGTGGGGCCGGCGCGGGAGGTCCTGCTGGGACCGGCCGTGCTGGCGGAGGACGGCGGGCGGCGGCGGGAGAACGTGATCCCCGGCCGGCTCGCGCGCCACCATCCGGAGGGAGGCACGAGCGAGGTCCTGCTCGCCGGGGGGGAGGCGGTCACCATCCCCCACACACCCGATCTCACGGAAGGCGACGAGTTGCTCCTCTCGATCGACGCCGAGGACCTCCTCCTCGCCACGGCGCCCCCCGTGGGCCTCTCCGCCCGCAACGCCGTGGCGGGCCACATCGACGAGCTCCTCACGGTGGGCAGCTCGGTCTACGCGCGGGTGGGCCCCTGGCTCGTCCACTTGACGCCGGCGGCCGTGGCCGAGCTCGGCCTCGCTCTGGGCGTGCCCGTCTGGCTCGTGGCCAAGACCCACAGTTGGCGGGTCGTGGCGGGGTGACCCGCGAGAGCATCCTTGCGCTGCCGGCCCCGGTCCCGTATAGTCGCGAGCGTCGAAATGCAGGAACTGTGAAAACTCCGCCTCCTCAGGCAACGGGGCCGGCTCCAGGCTTGCCCACGCCCTTCGACGGCCAGGCGCCGGACTTCGACCGGCGCGCCGGCCTTCCCGAGTCAGACTGCCAGGCGATCGCATCGGCCGTGCTGACCCTGGCGGATGTGCGCCCCGGAGACCGGCTCGTGGAGCTCGGAGCCGGGACGGGGATGATCGGCCGCTGGTTCCTCGGCCACCCGGTGCGCTACGCCGGCACGGACCTCTCCCGCGGCATGCTGGAGGTCTTCCGGCGCCGGACGCCCGGGGCGCCGCTCGTGCAGGCGGACGGCGCGGCGCCCTGGCCCCTCCCGGACGGCGCGGTGCGGGCCATGTTCAGCTCCCGGGCGATCCACCTGCTGCCGCTCGCGCACGTGGTGGACGAGGTCTTTCGGATCGTGGAGGCGGGCGGCGCGTGCGTGCTGGGCTGGGTCGAGCGCGCCACGGACAGCATCAAGGGCCGCATGTCGCGGGAGATGCAGCGCCGGCTGCGCGAGCGAGGCTTCCCTGCCCGCAGTGCCGGAAGCCGGCGGTTCCTCGACGCCTGCCGGCAGCGGGGGGCCGAGCCGCTGGAGAAGACCGTGGTCGTGCGCTGGCCGGCGCGGCACTCCCCCCGCCAGTCCCTCGCAGATTGGAGCAGCAAGGCCGGCCTGGGCGGGATCGTCCTGCCTCCGGGAACCCAGGAGGAGGTCCTGGGGGAACTGGAGGATTGGGCGATCGAGACCTTCGGCGGGCTCGACGTCACCCTGGATTCGGAGGAGGCCTACGTGCTCGAAGGCGTGCGCCTGCCGGCAGCAACCCGAGAAAGGACATCGACCGAATGGACAACCTCCTGACCGAGCTGGGCGAAGCGCTGGTCGAGGGCTCCCTGAGCGACCAGGACCTCCTCGCGCGCACGGGCGAGCCCTCGCCGGTCCAGATCCTGCCCGAGGCCAACGTGATCAAGATCGGCGGCCAGAGCTTCATCGACCGCGGCCGGGCCGCGGTCTTCCCGATGATCGAGGAGATCGTGGCCAATCTCGGCCGCCACAAGATGATCCTCGGGACCGGCGCGGGCACGCGCGCCCGCCATGCCTACAGCGTGGGCCTCGACCTCGGCATGCCCACGGGCGTGCTCTCCGTGCTCGGCACCTTCGTGAGCATGCAGAACGCCCGCATGCTGAACTACCTCCTGGCCAAGCACGGCATTCCGTTCATCGAGCCGGCCCAGTTCGCCCAGCTCCCGCTCTACCTCGCCGAGCGCGGCGCGGTGATCTTCTTCGGCATGCCGCCCTATATCTACTGGCATCGCAACCCGGCCGTGGGCCGCATCCCGCCCCACCGCACCGACACCGGCAGCTATCTCGTGAGCGAGGTCCTGGGCGCGCGGTCGATGATCTATGTCAAGGACGTGGACGGGCTCTACACCGCCGATCCCAAGAAGGACCCGAACGCCCGCTTCATCCCCCGCATCACGGTTTCGGAGCTCAAGGAGCTCGACCTCCAGGACGTGGTGGTCGAGCGCGCGGTCTGCGAGTTCATGGAAAACGCCCAGCACCGGCGCTCGATCCAGGTCATCAACGGCCTCGTGCCGGGCAACCTCACCCGCGCTCTCGAAGGCGAGCCCGTGGGCACTGTCATCACCGCCGATTGAAAGGGAAAAAACGTGAGCGATTCGATGGACACCCGCCCGCGCCACCACGTCCGCTCCCGGCTCATGCGGGAGAGCCTCCTCGACCGGCAGGTGGAGCGCTCGACCGAAGGCGCCATCTACCGCATGCTCCCCGAGGCCCACGTGATCAAGATCGGCGGCCGGTCGATCCTGGACGCCGGGCGCGACGTCGTCTTTCCCGTGGTCGAGGTTCTGGCCGACTGCCTGAAGCGCTGGAAGCTGATCCTGGGCACGGGCGGCGGCGTGCGCACCCGGCACGTGTTTTCGATCGGCGTCGACCTCGGGCTGCCCACGGGCGTGCTCGCCCAGCTCGCCCAGGCCGACGCCCTGGGCAACGCCCACATCCTCGGCACGCTGCTGGCGCCGTACGGCGTGGTCGCCATCCCGCCGGAGATCTTCGGGCACCTGCTGCCGCTGTTCATCCACAGCGCGCCGGGTGTCGTGTTCAGCAGCGTGCCGCCGTATTCGCTCTGGGAGCACCCGCCGGGGGTCGGCCGCATCCCGCCCCACCGCACGGACGCCGGCGCCTTCCTCCTCGCCGAGACCTTCGGCTGCAAGAGCCTGACGCTGGTCAAGGACGTGGACGGCCTCTACGACGCCGACCCGAAGCTCGCGCCGTCGGCGACGTTCATTCCGGAGATCGGCCTTTCCGAGCTGCGCCGGCGGGGTTTCACGACGCTGCCGTTCGAGCCGGTGCTCCTCGACCTTTTGGAGCACGCCCGGCTGCTGGACCGGTTCCAGATCGTCAACGGGCACGATCCCCGGCGGATCGAAGCGGCTCTCGCCGGAGAGCACGTGGGGACGATCGTGTTCAAGGACGTTTAATCCTTTACATCGGAGGAGACGAGCATGACCGCAAAAAAGCTGAAGACGCCGTTTCTATGGCTGTCTCTGATCTTGCTGGGAGCGACCGGAGCCGCTCGAGCACAGGATTCCACACAGACCTGTCCCATCAGCGTTGGCGAGGAGCTGAGAAAGGTCACCGAACTCAGGCCGGGCAGGGACGGGCAGCTCAGCACCACGTTCACCGTCGAGGTCAAGCGCCAGTGCGTTCCGGTGCAGAGTGGGACCAGCTATGTCGGAAATTGGATGGACCTGCGCACCTACGTCTATCCGGATCCCGAGACCGGAAAGCTCAGGTGGGGCTTCCCCGGCCCGACCCTCCGCGTCCGCAAGCCGGACGCCCCCGGCAAATTGGGGAACAGTTGGGCTATCCTGCTCGTCAACAATCTTCCCCCGGACGGCGGCAATACCTGCGACTCCGCCTGTCCTCAGAACACGGATTGCTCGGATCCCCTCCCCGATCCCACGAAATGCCCGGGCAACAACGATCCCAAGTGCTGCTGCTGGGTGGACCGCAACCAGACCTTCCCCGACTGTTTCCACGGCGACAACACGACCAACCTCCATTTCCACGGCAGCCACGTCTCGCCGCAGGCGCCCCAGGACTACGTGCTGCTGGAGCTGCGTCCCAAGCCGAAAGCGGGTGCAAAGGCGGACGACGGCCACCCGGTCCACCGCGGCGGGGTCGTGGCCTACGGCCAATATCAATACAAGGTGGACCCGCTCATTTACGATCAGGCGGAGGGCACGCACTGGTACCACCCGCACAAGCACGGCTCGGTCTCGCTGCAGGTCGCCAACGGCATGCCGGGCGCGCTCGTCATCGAGGGGCCCTTCGACGACCAGTTGAACGGCTACTACGCCAGGAAGGGCCAGAAGCTGGAAGAAAAGCTGATGGTCCTGCAACAGATCCAGCAGGACACCAACCTCTTCCAGGACAAGGCGGCCGCTCCGCCCACGCTGGTCAACGGGCAGGTCAGCCCGAAGATCACCATGAGGCCGGGCGAGGTCCAGCGCTGGCGTTTCGTCAACGCGACGATGCAGGTGGCGGCGCAGTTGTCGATCTATTTCCCGCAGGGGAGCACGGCCAAGCAGATCGCGATGGACGGCGTCCAGTTCGCGCCCGAGAACTACCAGCGGCAGCCGCTCTTCGACCCGAGCAACCCCTCCAAGTTCACGATCTCGCCCGGCAACCGGGCGGACTTCCTAGTGCAGGCTCCCTCGCAGCCAGGGACTTATCACCTCACGCACGAGGTCACCACGCCAACCTCCGTGCGGACGCGGCAGCGGCTCCAGGCGCGGGACGAGGCCCTGGCGCCCGGCGACCGAGTCGCTCCGCTCGTCCAGCTCGTCGTCGAGGAGGCCAAGGAGAAGGTCGAAGGACTGGCCAGCGGCTTCCCGCCGGTGAGCGAATACCCGAAGATGCCGCCCTTCCTGCAGGACATCCCGCTCGCCAAGGTCAAGGGCAAGCAGGACCTGACCTTCAACATGGCGGACAAGCAGGGCAATCCGGCGGGCCCCGGCAATCCGGCCACCATGTTCTTCATCAACAACGTGCAGTACGACTCCGACTGCGTCAACGTGACCACGATCCTGGACACGGCGGACGACTGGCTGGTCAAGAACACCAGCGTGCTCGCCCACCCGTTCCACATCCACACGAACCCCTTCCAGGTGATCGCGATGAGCACCCAGAAGTTCGAGCCTCCCTACGTCTGGCAGGATACGATCGCGCTTCCGGTGCAGGCGAAGCCCACCGATCCCGCGGGCTGGGTCCGCCTCCGGCACCTCTACAGGAACTTCACCGGGGAGTACGTTCTGCATTGCCACTTCCTGGGACACGAGGACCGCGGCATGATGTTCGGCGTTCAGACGGTCTGCCCCGAGATGCGGCCGGAAGTCTTCGGCAAGGCGCTCACGGGCTACAAGAAGGAGTGCGTTGCGGGCAACCTCATCCCGGCGGCCCCCAGGTGCTCGACCGGTCAGACGACGACGTCCGCCTCCTCGTCGGGGCACAGCCACTGAGCGATCCCGTGCGGGCGGAACCGAGGACGGTGCATGTCGATCCCCGAGTTTGACAGCCCGGCCTCGTCCGCCCGCCGCGTCACCAGGACCTACGGATCCACCCGGGCCCTCGCGGGAGTCGACCTCGACCTCCCGCGGGGCGTCCTCACCGTCCTCGTCGGCCCCAACGGCGCGGGCAAGACCACACTGCTGCGCATCCTCGCCGGCCTCCTCCCCCCGAGCGCGGGCTCCGTGATGACCCTGGGGGTCGACAATCCGGCCGCCGGCCGCCGCAGGCGGGACCTCCGCCGCCGGATCGGCTACATCCCCCAGGAGATCGCCCTCGACCCGGAGATGACGGGGCGCGAGACCCTCTCCCTCCTCGCCACACTCCATGAGGTGGAGCGGAAGGATCGAACGGAACGAGTCGAGAGTCTCGCCGCGGCGTTCGGTCTTTCCGGCCACCTGCCGCGCCCCGTGTCGTCCTGGTCGGGAGGGCTCAGGCGCCGGCTCCACCTCGCGGCGGGGATGATCCACGACCCGGACCTCCTTCTCCTCGACGAGCCCACGGCGGGGCTCGACCCGCAGGGGAACGACGTCCTCTGGGCGGAGCTGGAC
>DASQEB010000640.1:0-9060 GCA_035633875.1 Thermoanaerobaculia bacterium | reverse complement strand
CGGCGGCGCTCCGTTCGAAGGCGGTGGCGGCTTTTCCTGGGCGGGGGGCGGCGTGGCCGGCGGCGGGGGGGAGGAGGGCGAGGCAGGCGAGGGCAAGGGCCGCCGCGGCGCGGCGTGGGCTGGGACGGATCATGGGGCGCTCCTTGTCGGGCGGCCGCGCACCGGCGGCCGCCATGGCCGCGAGGGGCCGCCTGTTCTGAAGGTGTCAGGAGAAACGGGGACGGACACCTCTTCCCAAGCCGCCGGGGGGGAGGCGCTACCCGTTTCGCAAAACGGGTTCGGACGGTGTGGGGTGGGCTGGTGCGGCCCGGCCGGAACCAGTTCCCAAGAGGGATGTGCGGCCGGCGGCCCTCTGTGGCAGAATGCGGTGCCCAGCAGGAGGTGGGAGGGAAGAAATCCTGGGAACGCACGATCTCAGCTACCGCCGTCGAAAGCAGCTACGGGATCGAGGAGCTGGAAGAACGCCGGAGCGCGGTGGCCGAGTTGTTCCGGCTGGAGAGAAACCGCAAGCGCGCGGAGATCGAGCGGGGCGCGGACCGGTTGGGAGAGCTCTTGCAGGGCCCCGAGGATGCGGAGTTGCGCCACGCCTTCGTGGTCTGGATGAAAGCAGTCCTGTTCGGGCGAGTCGACCAGAGTGAAATTCCGGGTCGGATTGGCCTGGAGGAGTTTCGGAACATGCTCGAGAAGACAGTGCAGCAGTGGAATCGTGAGCTGAGGGAGGAAGGCCGCGAGGAGGGGCGCCAGGAGGGCTGGCGGGAGGGGCGCCGGGAGGGCTGGCAGGAGGGGCTTTTACAACTTATGGAGCAGCGGTTCGGTCCTGTCGACCCACACACCCTCACCCGGGTGCGGACCGCCGAGGAGGATCAGCTTCGGATCTGGGCCGGTCGTCTCCTCACCGCAGCATCGCTGGAAGGCGTCTTCGAAGACGAGGCTCACTGACAAGGCCAGCCGCGAAGAGGGAAGAGTGCCACCGCGAGCGGGCTCGGTGAAGCACCTCGGGGCTCACGTCCCTCGTCTCTCTGGCGGCTGGCATCGCTGCGGTATCTTCCCTGAGCCGATGGTCTCCGCGGTCAAGCCCGTCGTGCTATCCTCTTATCGCAGAAGGAGAACGAGAGGGCAGATTCCTCTTCCCTTCGATCCGCGATGTGGGGTAAAATGCCCGAAACGAACGACTCCGAAAGGGAGTTCCTCATGAGCCGGCCAGCCGTCGCGGCATCTACGTCCCTTCCCTTCGAGCTCGTCGTCAGCGACGGGGAACCGATGGACAACTCCAGGCATGTCCTGCAGATGTACCTTCTGATCGACGTGGTCCACCAGCTCATGGCGGAGCGCGGGCGGAAGGACTTCTTTGCCTGTGGGAACATGTTCGTCTACCACTCCGTCGAGCAGGCCAGGGACGTGGCGAAGGGACGCCCCTACTTTCGCGGCCCGGATTTCTTCTTCGTCGACGGCGTTCCACCCAAGCCTCCAAGGGAACGCGCGGCATGGGTGTCGTGGGACGAGGGGGGCCGTCTTCCGGACATCATCATCGAGCTGTTGTCGCCCTCGACGGCGGAGATTGACCGCACGGACAAGAGGGATCTCTATGCCCGTGTCTTCCGCACCTCCGAGTACTACATGTACGACATGGACGCCGTGGAACTGGAAGGGCTCCGGCGTGCGGGCGACATCTACAAAGACATGAGGCCCAGCCGCCGTGGGCGTTTCCGCAGCGAGGTCCTCGGCATGGATTTCGGCCTCTGGCACGGTACTTTCAAGGACCGGGAGGACACCTGGCTACGGCTCTTCCATCCCGACGGACGGCTGGCACCCACAGAGCAAGAGGCCGAGCACCAGCGTGCGGAGACTGAACACCAGCGTGCGGAGGCCGAGCGTCAGCGCGCCGAGGCGGCCGAGGCCGAGCTGCGACGGTTGCGAGCCCGGCTCGGTGAGGATTAAGTCCCGATCCTGGCCCGCGGGAAAGTTCCGCGCCCGGGTGAGCGAAGCCGCCACCTCCCGCGCGAGCTCAGCCGTAGCCGTCTCCAACAGGGCGGCGCTCTGGAAGACGGTCAGGGCGGCGAGGGCTTCGCGGTGGATGTCGCGGGTGCGGAAGATCTCGACGATCTCCCCGGCGAGGATCTTCACCTCGGCCGTCCTCCCTTCCTCTATAGATAAGGTCGCCAGCTCCAGGGTGACGAGGGCGGCGTCGTAGGCCATGTCCCGGGCGAGGAACTCGCGGCGGACGGCGGCGAGGGCCTCCCGCGCCTCCTCCCTCCGGCCGAGCCCGGCCGCGATCCGTCCCGCGGCCCAGTCCAGGCGGATCTCGTCGAGACGCGTGCCCACCTCGCGAGAGAGGGAGCGGACGTCGGGCAGGAGAGCCTCGGCTTCGGCGTAGCGGCCGGCCTTGCTCAGGCAGTCCAGGAGGTTGTGGCGGAGGCAGAGGTCGAGGCGCGGATCCCGCTGTGGGTCCACCAGCTCCGCGGCCTGCCGTAATGCGGAGATCGCTTGTCCGGCTTGTTCCATCTCAACCAAGACGCAGCTTTTCTCCACAAGCGTGCGGCCGGCAAGGTGGCGGTCCCGGTGCTCAGGGTCCCCGTGCATATAGGCCTCAAAGGTCTGATCAAGGAGATTCAGGGCCTCTCGAAAGCGGCGCTGGTCGCTCCGGAGGGACGCTTCGAGGCTCCGCAACTCGGGTCCGTAGCCAAGGGCGTCTCCTGCCTCCAGTTCTCCCGCATCTCTCCACTGGATTGCTACGGCGAACGCCTCGTCGGCGCCTCGCAAGTCACCCTGAGCCCGGAGAGCGTTACCGAGGTGGCCCCAGGCCCAGGCACGGAGCTGGTAAACCCAGCGGGTTTCCGCCGGCTCCTCATCCGGGATGAGGTCGGAGACGAGCACGGCGGTCTCCGCGAGATGGACCGCCTGGGCCGGGTCACCGGAAGAGGCGGCGCGGCTCTCGCGGCAGAGGAGCTCGCAGAGCCCCCAGCTCGCGAAGACGCGGCTTGTCCGGACGGCGGCGAAGCGGTCCTCCGGGGCGAGGGGCGCGAGCATCTCCCAGAGCCGGGGGGCCTCGGCGCGGGAGCGCGCCAGGGCGAGGTCCACGGGGCCGAAGCGGAGGGGGAGGAGCCCGGCCTGGTGGAGGTCGAGGAGCCAGCCGCCCACGGCGCGGCACGCGGGGCAGACAGCGATCTGGTGGAGGAGGCTGCGGTTCTGGTCCTCGGTCCTGTCCAGGGCGAGGATGCGGTCCAGGGCCGCGGGGTCGAGGTGTTCGTGGATCAACCGGTTCTTCCCTGAGCCGTCCTGCAAGGTGTCTCTACAAGACATAGTTTCCGCAGACCGCCGAAATGTGACACCCGATCGAAAAAAATCTCGGGCCGGGGCATCCCCACCCCGGCCCGGGATGCCGGAACGTCAGGTCCGACCGTCTGGATCGAGGCCGGACCCGCGGTCGTCCTCGCTCGGCGCTCCGTTGGGGTCGAGCTTGGAGCCGCTGTCGGAGGTGGAGCCGTCCGGGTCGAGGCTGGAGCCGCGCTTGGAGACGGCGCCGCCGGGGCGGAGGAGGGCGGCGAGGCGGTCGAGGAGGCCGGAGAGGGGGCCGGCGGCGCTCCGTTCGAAGGCGGTGGCGGCTTTTCCTTGGCGGGGGGCGGCGTGGACGGCGGCGGGGGGGAGGAGGGCGAGGCAGGCGAGGGCAAGGGCCGCCGCGGCGCGGCGTGGGCTGGGACGGATCATGGGGCGCTCCTTGTCGGGCGGCCGCGCACCGGCGGCCGCCATGGCCGCGAGGGGCCGCCCTTGTGATTCAGGGTGCCACGAGGGTGGCTGGATCTGCTCCCTGGGGGAGCCCGCGGAATGACGCCGTCCCGCCCTGGGCTCGGTGTCCCCCTGACACCGGAGCAACGCGTTGAGGAGTGGATAGCCGGATCTTCCAGGAGGAAGGTGGGACCCCTCCTGCCACCGACAGTATGATGCTGCCGAGCCCGAGCTCCGCGAGGGTCTCGCTCGTGCATTTGATCGAGAGCAGGGGGAGCAAACGATGAAAGTGCTGATCGCTGACAAGTTCGAGGCGAGCGGGGTCGAGGGGCTCCGGGCCGCCGGATGCGAGGTGGTTCACGAGCCCGATCTCAAGGACGAGGCGCTGGCGCGGGCGATCGCCGCGACCCAGGCCGACGTCCTGGTGGTGCGCAGCACCCGGGTGACCGAGGCGATGCTCGAGGCTGGCCGGCTTTCGCTGGTGGTGCGCGCCGGTGCAGGCTACAACACGATCGACGTGGCGGCGGCGTCGCGCCGGGGGATCTACGTGTCCAACTGCCCGGGCAAGAACTCGATCGCCGTGGCAGAGCTGACGATGGCGTTGATCCTGGCGCTCGATCGCCGGGTGGCGGACAACGTGGCCGAGCTGCGCGCCGGCCGGTGGAACAAGAAGGAGTACTCCAAGGCGCGCGGCCTCTATGGCCGGACCCTCGGATTGCTCGGGGCCGGCAACATCGCCCGCGAGGTGATCCGCCGGGGCGTCGCGTTCGGCCTCGACGTGATCCTCTGGAGCCGCCGCTTCGACGGCGAGGACCGGCCGCTGTCCAGGGAGGAGGCGGCTGAGCTCGGGCTCGAGCCGACCGTACCCGTCGCTCTGGCGCCTTCGCCCGCCGAGGTGGCCGCGCGCTGCGACATCCTGAGCGTGCACCTGGCGCTCAGCCCCGCGACCCGGGGCCTCATCGATGCCGCCCTGCTCGCCCGGCTGAAGCCGGGCGCCCTGGTGATCAACACCTCCCGCGGCGAGATGGTCGACCCCGAGGCGCTCGCCGCCGCGGTCCGGGAGAAGGGGCTCCGCGTGGGTCTGGACGTCTACGCCGCCGAGCCGTCGGCTGCGACCGGCGAGATGAGCGATCCGATCATCCACCTGCCGGGGGTCTACGGGACGCACCACATCGGCGCCTCGACCGAACAGGCACAGGAGGCGATCGCCGCCGAGACGGTGCGCATCGTCCGCACGTACCTGCAGACGGGCGAGGTGCCAAACGTCGTCAATCTGAGCAGGAAGACGCCCGCCTCGCACATGCTGGTGGTGCGGCATCGCGACCGCCCGGGCGTCCTGGCGCACGTCTTCGAGCACCTGCGCGAGGGAAACCTGAACGTCCAGGAGACCGAGAACATCGTCTTCGAGGGCGCCGAAGCCGCCGTGGCGCGCATCAACCTCGACCTGGCCCCTCCGCCGGCGCTCCTCGACGAGATCCGCAGCGGCAATACCGACGTGCTCGACCTGCGCCTGATCGCGCTCTAGGGCGGCCACCCTCCGGACGGTCGGAGTCGCCGGAACGATGTCAGGAGCGGTAATCTCCTCGACGTTGTCGAGGAAACCAGGACGCTTTCAGGAGCAACTGCAGGCGGAGGGCTTGCGCCGGGTTTGCCGACCGAGCTCAGGCGGCCCGCTGGCGGGCTCTTCCCACGATGCGGGCGGCGAGCTTTCCGGAAACGACGGCGCCCTCCATCGTGGCGAGGTACTGCTGCCACGTCCAGTCACCCGCCAGGGTCAGGCCGTCGACGGGTGTCGCCTGCGAAGGCCGGAGCGCATGGTTCCCTGGCGACAGCGAGTAGAAGTCGGCCGGGAGCTTGACGACCCGGTAATCGACGATGCGGTCGCGCACGCGGACGCCGAGGCGCTCGGCATCCCGGCAGGTGATCTCCAGGATCTCGGCCGGCTCCATGCCGAGAAACGGTTCGGGCGGCGTGAGGATGACCGAGAGGCGCCCGGGGAACTGACGGAAGGTCGTCCGCGACTGTTCGGCGAAGCTCGCGAGCACCGTCCCCGGGCCGAAGGTCGTGCGGTCGATGGGCATCGACGGACGGTCGAGCTGGATCTGGATCGTGACCGAAGGCATCGACGGCAGCCGCAGCATGGGCTGGAACCACGGGTGGTTGCCGAATGCCGGGCGGAGGAGCTGCTGGGCCGGTGCCAGCGAGGTCGCGAGAACCACGTGGTCCGTCGCGACCCGCTCGCGGTCGAGCTCGACGCCGTTGACGCGCCCTCCTTCGGTCAGGAGCCGGGTGACCCTGGCGCGCGTCCTCACCTCGCCCCCGTTGCGCACGATCGCGGCCGCGATCGGCGCGGCCATCACCTCGGTCATCCCGCCGAGGAACGCCCCGACGCGGAGTGTCAACAGGCGAGGCAGGTAGGGACCGAGCGTGCCGAAGAAGGCATAGGCCGAGTACCTTTCGGGGGGAAGGAAGTAGAGCCCGGAGGTCAGCGGGATCAGCACGTTGTGGATGGCGTTCTCCGTCACTCCGGCGGCTTCCGCCTTGGCCCGGACGCTCACCTGATCCAGCCCGGCAGGGTTGGTGAAATACTCCAGCAGGCCGGCGGTCAGAAAGGCGGACAGGGTGATCCGGTCCGCCAGGGAGAGCAGCTCGAAGTTCCCCAGGATCCCCCCCAGGGTCTCGAACGGTCGAAACAGGGGCGCAGCGCCGAAGACGCCGTTGCCGCGTCCATCGGGCAGGCGAATCTCGACTTCGTCTTCCCAGAAGACGATGTCGTTGATGTCGATCCCTGCCTTGCAGAGGAGCTCGGGGAAGGCCTCGTAGAATCCGAGGACGCGGTGGAGTCCGGACTCCACTATCATCCCGTCCTTGTCCCAGGAGGAGGTGCGGCCGCCGACCACCGGGCAGGCTTCCAGCAGCAGCACCTGCCGGCCCCGGGAGCTCAGCTCCATCCCGCAGCTCAGCCCGGCAAGCCCTGCCCCCACGATGACGACGTCGGCTCGCTGCATGGTGGGTGCCTTCTCCAGCGAATCTCCTCGCGACTGAACCGCTCGCTTCGCATCGCTCGGCAGGGAGCGCAACCGGTTGAGCATAGGAGCCCATGTTTCAGCAAACCAGAGCGTTGCGGTTCAAAAGAGATCCACCTACGATGGATGGTCCCCGGCGGCCGCGCGCCTCGCCTGGTGGTCGTGGCGCACCCCCTGCCGCACGAAACTCGCACGAAGGAGCCGTCATGAGCTTGAAGAAAGATGCGTCCGGACGCCGATGGGTCGAGGTCGAAGTCGAGGTCCCGGGCACGCCCGAGCAAGTCTGGGATGCCATCGCGACAGGGCCTGGAGTCTCCTCCTGGTTCGTTCCGACCGAGGTCGAAGAGGGCGAAGGCGGGACCCCTGTGAAGGTGGTCTCCCACTTTGGCCCGGGCATGGACTCGGTCGCAGCCGTGACGGCCTGGGAACCGCCCCGCCGGTTCGCCGCCGAAAGCGAGGACTTGGGGGCCAACGCTCCGCCGGTGGTCACGGAGTGGATCGTCGAAGCGCGCTCCGGCGGCACCTGCGTCGTTCGTGTGGTCCACAGCCTGTCGACGAGCAGCGACGATTGGGACGATCAGCTCACCAGTTGGGAATACGGCTGGCCGGACTTCTTCCGCATCCTGCGTCTGTATCTCACGCACTTCCATGGCCAGCGCGGCTCGGCCTTTCAATTGATGGGCGTTGCCCCCGAGCCCGCGTCCGAGGCATGGGATGCGCTGACGGGTTCGCTCGGCCTCTCCGGGGCCGCCATGGGCGAGCGGCGGAGCACGGCCGCCGGCGCGCCGCCGCTCGCCGGGCTGGTCGAGCTGAGCGGCGAAGGCGAGGACTCTCACCAGCTCCTCCTCCGGCTCGACGAGCCGGCGCCCGGCATCGCCCACTTGTTCGCGATGCCCATGGGCGGCCAGGTGTACCTGGTGATCCGTTTCTACCTGTACGGCGACCGGGCGGCCGCCGCCGTCGCCCGCGAGGAGCCTTCCTGGCAGGCGTGGATGAAGGAGCAGTTCCCCTCGGCCGGCGACGCCAGCAACGTAGCCTGACGAACGCCTGGAGCGCCGACGTCTCGCCGGCTTCTACTCCGGGGAAGCCGCCTGCTATCCTCTGCCTCGCGGTGCCGGCAGATCAGCAAGGCGTCCACGAACCCCGCTCGTGCGGGGGGCGTCGCCGGAGCCGTCTCGAGGGTCCGCGGGTGGCGGGAAGTCCGCCCGCTGTGCGTACTCCTCGTGAGGCCGTCCAAGGTGGTGCGGCCGATCAACCAGGACGCTGGAGAAGGTGCAATGCTGGAGAACAAGAAGGATTCAGGGTCCGAGAGCTCGGACCTTTCGCGCCGTCATTTCCTGCGGGGTGCACTGGCCGCGGTGGCCGTGCTCGGCTTCGACGCGAAGCTCGGGAGCTGGGCCACGGCGGCGGACCTGGCCGCGGGGCAGGCTCTCGATCTCGCCCCCGGCTTCCCGCAGTTCGACGGTGAGCTGCTGACGGACGAGGCGTCGCTCTCCGCAGCGGCGGACGACTACGGCCACTTCATCCACCGCCGGCCGGTGGCCGTGCTGAAGCCGGGCTCGGTCGAGGACGTGGTCCGCCTGGTCCGGTTCGCCCGCGAGAACGGCATCCAGGTGGCGGCCCGGGGCCAGGGGCACTCGACGTTCGGGCAGTGCCAGGCGGAGGCGGGGGTGGTGGTCGAGATGGCCTCCTTCTCCCAGATCCACGAGATCAACGCGGGAGACGCCCTGGTGGGCGCTGGCCTGCGGTGGAGCGATCTGCTGCGGCAGACGATCCCCCTGGGAGTGGCGCCGCCGGTGCTCACGGATTACATCGACCTCTCGATCGGCGGCACGCTCTCGGTGGGCGGCGTCGGGGCGCAGGCGTTCCGCACGGGGCCGCAGGTGGACAATGTGCTGGAGCTGGGGGTGGTCACGGGCCGGGGCGAGTACGTGATCTGCTCGCCGTCCCAGCACCGGCCGCTGTTCGACGCGGTCCGGGCCGGGCTCGGCCAGTTCGGGATCGTCGTGCAGGCGCGCCTCCGCCTGGTGCCGGCGCCGCCCATGACCCGGTTCTACGAGCTGCGGTACACCGACTTCGCGGCGTTCATGGCGGACCTGACGATCCTCGTGGACGATCTGGGCCGGATCGATACGGTCCAGGGATTCGCAGCGACGGTGGAGACGGGCGACTATCTCTATACGATCGAGGCCACCAAGGGCTTCGCGCCGGGCGGCGAGCCGGACGACGCCGTCCTGCTCGCGGGGCTCCAGTTCCTGCCGGGGGCTGAGACCGCCCGGGACATGCCGTACTTCGACTACCTGAACCGCCT
>DASQEB010000639.1:0-1632 GCA_035633875.1 Thermoanaerobaculia bacterium | reverse complement strand
GGAAAACGACGCAGCAGCGTCAGCGCACCTTGAACACTACCAGCGTAACATCATCCCCGGCCGCCTGCCCGCCGGCCCAGGACTCGGCGGCTCCGGTGAGGCCGGCAATGATCTCCTCGGGGCCTCTGTCCCCCAGGCCCTCGAAGAGGGAGCGGACACGGGGATAGCCGAGGGGCTCCCCTTCCAGGTTCTGCAGCTCGGGAAGGCCGTCCGTCAGGAGGAGGATCGCATCGCCGGGCTCCACCCGGGTCCCCGTCTCCTGATAATCGAAAGCCAGGCCGCCCAGAGGCATGCCCGGCAGGGCGATCTCCTCGACGCGTCGCCTCGCTTTGCGGTAGACGAGCACCGGGGGCATGCCGGCCGCGGAGACCGTGAGGGTCCGCCCTTCCAGACGGACGAGGGAAAGCGCCATGGCCATGCGCCCCAGGTCCATCCGCTTGATCACCCCCGCCGCCTCGCCGAGGAAGCGGCTGAGCCCCTCCTCGGCCGACCGGGCGGTGAACAGGCTCTTCACGGCGGTGACCATGGTCCCGGCCCGGGCGCCATGGCCCGTGGCGTCGCCGATGGCGGCGGTGAGCGTTCCGTCCTCGGCGAGGTGGAAGTCGTAGTAGTCGCCCCCCACCTCGGTCGCCGTCCGCATCAAGACCGCGATCTCGAAGCCGGGGTGGACCGGCAGGGTTTTGGGGAGGAGGGAGAGCTGAAAGCGCCGGGCCTCCTCGAGATCCTTGCTCTTCCTCTCGTACTCCGTCTTGAGCAGCCGCTGCTCCAGCTCCCGCTCCCTGCCCAGACGCTCCTCGTCCAGCAGCCGCTCCTGATGCTCCCGCAGGTCGTGCGCCATGCGGTTGAAGGCGAGCGCGAGCTTGCCCAGCTCTCCCTTCGAGCGCACCGGCACCCGGGTCTCGAGCTCGCCGTGGGAGATCCGCTCCGCCGCCTCGGTAAGGACGTTGACGTCCCGGGACATTCGGGTCGACAGCGGCAGGATGCCCAGCAGGGCGAGCCCGATCAATCCCAGCCCCCAGCCGAAGTTGCGGGCCGCCGCGCGCCGCACCTCCTCGAGGGGGACGGAGCGGGCGATCCCGAAGGTCAATCCGCTCTCGGCGTCCTTCGAAGTCACCACGACCCAGTCGTCGAGGACCTGCCGGGCCGCACCCTGCTTCGCCAGAGCGGGGAGGTCCAGGGGCAGCGCCTCGATCTTCGTCCGGTCCTCCTGGTCGATGGTGAAGAGCTTGCCCGTGGCGTCCAGGGCGAAGGGGACCTCCCCCTCGCTCCGCCGGGTCCTCGCGAGGATTCGGCGCAGGACCTCCTCGCCGCGGACACGGACCTTCACGGTGCCCACGACTCTCCCACCCTCGCGCACGGGGGCTTCGAGGGCACGGCCGATCGAGAGCTCGATCTCGCGCCTCTTCTTTTCCTCCAGATCCTTGCGCCAGGCCTCCCGCTCCTTCTCCGCCTCGGCGTTCCGCCGCTCGGCTTCGCGGCGTCTCTCCTCCCTCTCCGTCTCCGCCTTCTCTCTCAATTCCTGGAGCCGCGCCTGCAACCTCTCCCGCTCCAGGACCCTGGCCGCGAGCCGCTGCGCGCTCCGGGTCTCGATCTCTGCGTTCGGCTCCGGGGAGGGCAGCACCTCGGATCCCC
>DASQEB010000638.1:0-12147 GCA_035633875.1 Thermoanaerobaculia bacterium | reverse complement strand
GCGCTCTCCGTCGAGGCGCCGCGCCCCCTCGCGGCGGCCCTGGAGCTGCTCGCGCGACGGCACGGCCTGACGATCTGCTATGAGGATCCGGCCTATTCCTTTGCCGGCGACCTTGACGACGTTACCGAAAAGGTGCGCCGTGACCTCGACCGCTACCCGCCGGGCCAGGCGCCGCGGGTCCTCGTGCCCCGCAAGGCCGCGCTCGCCCTGCGCTATCCGGCGGTCCCGGGCGAGCGGCTCGCCGATCCCGCCGCCGTCCTGCAACGGCTGATCGACGCGCACGCGGCGGCGGACAACCCGGGGCGATTCCGGCTGCTCCTGCGGGAGGGGCGATTCCTCGTCGTCCCCTTGGCCGTCCGCGACGGCAAGGGCGAGCTGGTGGACGTGGGCCCGGTGCTGGACACCAGGATCACGCTGCCCGGCCGGGTGCGCACCGGGTACGAGGCCGTCGAGGAGGTGCTCGCGGCGGCCAGCGAGGCCGCGCGGGTGCGCATCTCGCCCGGCCTCGCCCCGCTGCGCCTGCTGGATAGCTGGCGCGGATTTCTTGAGGCTGACCGCGAGCCGGCGCGCGACATCCTGCTGCGGGCGTTCACCGGCGTCGAGGCCGGCGCTGGAGGGCGCAAGCTCGTCTGGCAGCTCTTCTACGACCCCGGTCAGCGCTGGTATTTCCTGAACATGACCCTCGCCGGCGAGCCGGCAGGAACGGCCGATCCGGCCGGGAAAGGGAGCTGAACCATGTCCCTCGGCGGCTCTGGGCGCGGGTGGCATCGATTCCTGGCGGTTGCGGGGTTGGCCCTGCTCGCGTGGGCTCCTCCGGCCCTCGCGCAGCTCACCCAGGCGTGGACCGTCACCGTCAACGGGCAGAGCGTCCCGGTGAATCCGGACGGCACCTTCGAGGTCTCCGACATCTCGGCCGACGACCGCTTCGGCGCCGACGGCCCCGGCAGCTTCCCCGACGGGCTGAGCGACGACTTCCTGCGCCTGGTCGGCATCAGCACCGAAGGCGACCTCACCCGCTACGTCTACAGCGAGCCGTTCCAGATCCGCCAGGGGCAGACGTTCGTCGTCGGCGGGCTGACCTTCACCGAGGCGCCTCCGCCTGTGCCGCGGTCGATCCGGCTCACTGTCGAGGACCGTACGCTCACCCGTATCGGCCAGGCAACGCGGGTGCGTGCCGAGGCGACTCTGGCCGACGGCCGCACGCTCGACGTGACACCACGCGGCGCCTGGACCTCCTACGGCACGAGCAATCCGGAGATCGCCACCATCGACCAGGACGGCAGGGTCACCGCCACCGGCACGGGGCTCGCGTTCCTGACTGCCACGAATGGCGGCGCCACCGCGGTCGCCCGGCTGGAC
This sequence comes from Thermoanaerobaculia bacterium, assembly GCA_035633875.1. Classification (GTDB taxonomy): domain Bacteria; phylum Acidobacteriota; class Thermoanaerobaculia; order Multivoradales; family UBA5704; genus DATARR01. The sequence goes on along the minus strand of DASQEB010000638.1, from coordinate 10,788 downwards.
GTCGTGCCCGGCGACCCTCTGACCACGGTCGGGGGGACGGTCGTTCTCGCCGACGGCACGCCGGCCGGCGGCGCCCGGGTGGAGGTGGTGGGACTCGGCCGTTCGGCGCAGAGCTCGGCCGACGGGAGCTTCGCGATCCCGGACATCCCCACCACGCTCGGAACGCTCGGGGTCGCTGCCCGGGCGGTCGTCCAGGGACGGCTCCTGACGGGCCGGGTCGCGGGGCTCGCGCCGGTTCCCGGCGGCCTCACCGATGCCGGCCTCGTCACTCTCGATGGAGGCGGCCGCGTGCTCATCGTGAGCACCGATACCTCGTCCCCAGTCGCGAAGCTCCGGGCGACCGGGCTGTTCGAGACCGTGGATTTCCACCAGCTCTCGACGGCGCTCCCCACGCTCGCCCAGCTCGCCGGCTACGACTCCGTGCTCGCCTACACCCGCTTCATCCCGCCGAACGCGGTCGCCCTGGGCAACGTGCTCGCCGACTATGTCGACGCCGGGGGGCACCTCGCCATCGCCACCTATTCCTTCAGCACTCCCTGGGCGATCCGGGGGAGGATCACCCAGCCCGGCTACTCACCCCTGTGCGATTCCGGGATCAACCGCGACGTCACCGGCCGGCTGGTGCCGTTGGTCCTTGGAGATCTGATCTTTACAGGGGTGGATCTCGACGCGCTGAGGTACTTCCACAATTTCAACTTCGCGAGTCCCACCCTCGACCCGGGAGCTACGCTCCTGGCAACCGACGGGGCGGGGGTCAACATGATCGCCCGCAGCGCGGACGGCCGGATTGTGGCACTGAATCTGTTCCCGTCCGTCTTTGACGTCGCCAACAATGACGAATTTTTCGAGCTCGTTGCGAACTCACTCCTGAGGTGAGCCTGTGATTTCTGTCGGCGATCGAGCCTTGTGGACCATCTCACCGCCCCAAGCCCCGAGCCGCCCACCCCCGTCCCCCACACTAGAAAGCTTAACCGATCCACCGCCGACGCGATCGTTCCGGCAAGCTTCAGAGCCGCGAGCCGCAGTACTTGCAGAAGCGGGCGTCAGGGTCGTGCCCCTCGGCGCCGCAGTGGGGGCAGGCCTGGCCCGAGACGGTGGTGGGGCGCCCGCGGGAGAGCTCGACCGTGACGATCCCGGTCGGGACGGCGATGATGCCGTAGCCGAGGACCATCACGATCGAGGCGAGGACCTTGCCGAGCACCGTTGCCGGCGCGAGGTCGCCGTAGCCGACGGTGGTGAGGGTCACGATCGCCCAGTAGATGCTCTGCGGGATGCTGGTGAAGCCGTTCTCCTCGCCCTCGACGAGGTACATGAGGGAGCCGATGATCAGGACGAGGACCAGGACCGTGCCGAGGAACACGGTGATCTTGCGCATGCTGGCGCGCAGGGCGAGCCGGAGGGCCTGGGCCTCTCCGATGAAATGGGAGAGCTTGAGGATGCGGAAGACCCGCAGCAGGCGGAGGGCGCGGACCACGAGCAGCGCCTGGGCTCCGGGCAGGAGCAGGCTCAGGTAGGTCGGCAGGATGGCGAGGAGGTCCACCGCTCCGAAGAAGCTGAGAGCGTAGTGGAGGGGCCGCCGGACGGCGATCAGGCGCAGGACGTACTCGAGGGTGAAGAGGAGGGTGAAGAACCATTCGACGGCGCGCAGCTCCGGGCCGTAGGCGAGCCGCAGGGAGCGCACGCTTTCGAGAAGGACGGCGAGGACGCTCGCCAGGATGCAGACCAGGAGGGCGACGTCGAAGGCCTTGCCGGCGGGGGTGTCCGACTCGAAGACGACCTCGTGGAGCTTCCCTCGCCAGCTCCGCCGCAAGGGCGGGGCCTCGGCATCGGGGAACCGGTCCGCTCCCTCCTGGATCACCTTCGGCAACGCGACCTGTCCTTCCTTCCGTGATGCTTCCGAGCCTCCTCGGAAGGTCATGCCGGCATCATAGCGCTTCGGGGAGTCCCGGGAAGGCTCCGTCGGAGCACCCAAGGGAGAGGGATGCGAAAACCTGGGCATGCGCCGCACGCCGCGGTGCAGCTTGCTTAAATGCCTGAGGAGAATTGAGCTAGGATGCTGGCTCCAGGCTTCCCTCCGGGCCGGTCTCGGCCGACAATCGGGGGAACATGCCTGGCTGCTGGAGGAGTCCAGGACCGCGATGAAACGTCATCCTTTCTCGGATCGGCTGCAGGGGATCACGCAGGAGATCGTCCGGTCCTACGGGGGATTTCGGGATCCGGCCCACCACATCGATCCCGAGCGCCGGCTGCCGTCGCGGACCGCGGTGTCACGCATCCTCGACAGCCTCTTTGCCGTGCTCTACCCCGGGTTCTACGGAGTCCAGCACCTCACGCGCGAAAACGTCGAGTACCACATCGGCGCGCTGCTCGACGACATCGCGGCGGACCTCTACGCGCAGGTCGTCCTCGCCTGGCAGTTCGAGGCGCCGGAAAGGGCGGCGGAAGGAAACGGCGCGGCCGAAGGTGAGCGGATCGCCCGGCTGGCGGAGGGTGCGGTCGAGAGCTTCCTGGGCCGGCTGCCCCGGTTGCGGCGGCGGCTGGTGCTGGATGTGGAGGCGGCGATGGACGGCGACCCGGCGGCGCGGAGCTTTGCCGAGATCATCTTCGCCTACCCGGGGTTCGAGGCGATCACCATCCAGCGCATCGCCCACGAGCTTTGGGGGCTCGGGGTGCCGCTCCTGCCCCGCATCATGACCGAGCTCGCCCACTCCAAGACCGGGATCGACATCCACCCCGGCGCGAAGATCGGAGACTCCTTTTTCATCGATCACGGAACCGGGGTGGTGATCGGCGAGACGGCCGTCATCGGCAGCAACGTCAAGATCTATCAGGGCGTCACCCTCGGCGCGCTCTCGTTCCCGAAGGACGCAAACGGACGGTTGCTGCGCAATGTGAAGCGGCACCCCACGCTCTGCGACAACGTCGTGGCCTACGCCGGCGCGACGATCCTCGGCGGCGACACTGTTATCGGAGAAGGAGCGGTGATCGGCGGCAACACGTGGGTGATCGAGTCGGTGCCGCCGGGAGAGAAGGTGCTCTTCACGCGGACGAGCCGGGCGAAGCAGCGGTTGATCCTCGAGCGGGCGTACGGGTTCGGGGAAGGAATCTAGACCAGGAGCCATTCAAGGAGGACAGGGCATGGGCCGGATCTACGACAGCATCATCGATACGATCGGACGGACGCCGCTGGTGCGCGCGCCGAACGTGACCGGATCGCTCGGAGTCGAGGCCGACGTGGTCTTCAAGCTGGAGTCGTTCAACCCGATGTCGAGCGTGAAGGACCGGATCGGCTACTCCATGGTCATCGACGCGCTCGAACAAGGCGTGATCAAGGAGGGGACGACGGTCATCGAGCCCACCTCGGGCAACACCGGGATCGGTCTCGCCTTCGTCTGCGCCGCCAAGCGGATCCCGCTCATCCTGACCATGCCCGAGACCATGTCGATCGAGCGGCGCAAGATCCTGAAGGCCCTCGGGGCGAAGCTGGTGCTCACCGAAGGGCCCAAGGGCATGAAGGGGGCCATCGCCAAGGCGGAGGAGCTCCACAGGGAGATCCCCGGGTCGATCATCATCGGCCAGTTCGTCAATCCGGCGAACCCGGAGATCCACCGCCGGACGACCGCGGTGGAGATCTGGGAGGATACGGACGGCAAGGTCGACATCCTGGTCGCCGGGGTGGGCACCGGCGGCACGATCACCGGGTGCGCCGAGGTGATCAAGCCGAAGCGGCCGTCGTTCCGGTCCGTCGCGGTCGAGCCCATCCACTCGCCGGTGATGACGCAGAAGCGGGCCGGCCAGGAGCTGCAGCCCGGGCCCCACAAGATCCAGGGGATCGGCGCCGGGTTCATTCCGGAGATCCTGAACCTCGACATCGTCGACGAGATCTTCACGGTGTCGAACGACGAGTCCATGGAGATGTCGCGGCGCCTCTGCCGCGAGGACGGCATGATGGTGGGAATCTCCTCGGGCGGCATCGCGCATGCGGCCTACGAGATCGCGAAGCGCCCGGAGAACAAGGGCAAGCTGATCGTGGCGGTCCTCCCGAGCCACGGCGAGCGCTATCTCTCGACCGTCCTCTACGATTTCCCCGGAGAGGAGGAGGCGACGGCGCCCTGAGACGGACCGGGCGGAATAAACATCCGTGACCGTCCGCCGGTTCGTATCGATGGTGGAGGAGGTTTGGCGATGAAGAAGCTGTTCCTGGCTTTGGCAGTGCTGACCTTCGTGGTGCTCCCGGCCTGGTCGTCGACGCCGACGCCCGGCCGCAAGGCCTGGGAGGACGACCAGACCGTGGTCACCCAGACCGTCGAGGCCCGCGTGGTCGAGGTCGTCCCGGCGGATCGGACGCTCATCCTGGTGGATGAGCAGGAGCGCCAGCACAGGGTGCGCATCCCGGAGGACGTGTCGATCCGGGCCCAGTCGAAGAAGGAGTTCGACGGTCTCCGGAAGCTCGAGTTCGCCCATCTGCGGGAGGGCCAGCGGCTGAAGCTCACGTTCCGCAGCGACGACGGCCGGCTCGTCCGCATCCAGGTCCTCCGGCAGAGCTGAGCCCGTCCAGCGTGAGCGCCGAGGCCCGGCCGCGATGGCTCCTCGCCGCGCTGGGCCTCGTCTCGGCCGGCGCCTGGGCGTGGCTGGCGTTCGCCTTCCCGGCCACCAGCGCCCGCCGGGACGTCCTCACCTTCCTCGCCATCGTGGCCGGCCTCTTCCTGCTGTCCGCCGCCGCCCTGCCGGCGGCCCGGGGCCGGAGCGCGCTGCGCACGATCCTCCTCTTCGCCGCGCTCTTCCGGGGGCTGCTCCTCTTCGCCGGTCTGCCGCCGGGACCTGCGGAGGAGACCTGGAGCGCTCTCCGGGACGACCTCTCCGGCCGGCGGATCGGCTATTCGACCTTCCTCCTCTACGACGACGACGTCTGGCGCTATCTCTGGGACGGCCATGTCACCGCGGCGGGGCTCGATCCATACGCGCGGAGCCCTTGGGAGATCCGGGACCGGTACGACGAGGGCCGGGCGACCCCGGCGGAGGAGGTCCTGCTGGACGGGCCTATCGCCTTCGACGTGCTGGACCAGGTCCGCTTCGGCTCCTATGGGACGATCTACCCGCCCCTGGCCCAGATCCTTTTCCGGATGTCGAACGCCCTGGCGCCGGGGAGCGTCTTCGCCTGGAAGCTCGTCGCGGCCCTCTTCGATCTCGGTACCTGCGTGCTGCTCGCGCGGCTGCTCGTGCGCCTGGGCCGGGGACCCGAGGCGTGCGTGCTCTACGCCTGGAGCCCTCTCGCGATCAAGGAGATCGCCGGTTCGGGGCACGTGGATGCGGTGATGGTGTTCCTGCTCGTGCTGGCCGCCGAGCGCGCCCTGGCGGGCCGGGACCGGGCCTCCCTCGCGGCGTACGGCGCGAGCATCCTCGCCAAGCTCGCCACGATTCCCGCCGCCGGGCTGTTCCTCCGCCGGGCTCATCCCCGCGCCTGGTGGGTGCTTCCGGCGGTCGGCGGGGGGCTGGCGCTTCCGTTCTGGCGGGGATTGCCCGACCTGGCCGCGAATCTCTCGGTTTTCGGGCGGGAGTGGGCGTTCAACACCGGGCCGTGGCTCGCGGCGGTCCGCACCTTCGAGGCGCTCGGCATGGGCGACCCGGAAGCCGCCGCCCACCTGGTGACCAAGGCGGCGGCGCTGGTGCTGGCCGTCCTCGTCACCCTCCGGGTCGACCCGGCGGACGACCGCAGGTGGATTCTCGGGCTCCTTGTCGTGCTGGCCGGCCTGACCCTCCTCAACGCGGCCGTGATGCCGTGGTATCTCCTCTGGGCCCTGCCGTTCGCCGTGGCGGCCGGCGTGCGCTCATGGGAGGTGCTGGCGGCTCTGTCCTTCCTCTCGTATCTCGTCTACTGCGAGCACGCGGAGCGGGCGTGGTGGCTGTGGGTCGAATACGGGGGATTGGCCGTGGCCGCGGCGGTCGAGTTGACCGTACGGCCCGGGCTGCGGCGGGACCTCGCCGCGCTCGTCCTTCCGCTCCGCTCGACGGCCTCGGCCCCTACCGCCGCCCGCCCGCAAAGTAGACCGTAAAGATGGCCCGCCGTTCGCGCTCGCCCGCTCCGCTTTCGAACGGCGCGAGGACGACCGTTCCCGACGACGCCTTGACCAGCACCGGATTGACCGGCCAGCGGCCGGCGCCGCCAGGGCACTCCAGGCCGGCGGGGCAGAGGACGCTCTGACCGCCGGCCTGGGCGGCCTCGTACTGATACCCGACGTAGCGCGCGCCGGCGGGCAGGGCGATGCGCAGCACGTGGCAGCCGGCCGGCAGGCCGGAGGGCGTCTCGCCGCCCGCAAGCCGCGCGGCGATGTCTCCGCCGCAACCGGAGCCGTTCGCGGCGGGGACCACCCGCTCGACGGTCAGGGCCGACTCGCCCGGCGGGCACTCGAAGCAGGTGCGGTCTCTCGCGGTGCGCAGCCGCACTGTCTCCTCCGGCGGGGCTGGCGGAGCCGCAGGCTCCTGGGCCGGCACCGGTGGGGCCGCAGGCTCCGGCGCGGGGGCCGGTGGGGTCGTGGGCTCCGGAGCCGGCACCGGTGGGGTTGTGGGCTCCGGAGCGGGAGCCGGGACCGCGGGCGGTATCTCCGGCACGTGAGGCACGGGCGTCTCCTCGCGGGTCGGCTTGGGCGAGGAGGGCTCGGGCTGGCTGGGCGTTGGCTCCGGGGGTGCCGGGCGGGGCTCGGGCTGGGAAGGCGCAGGGCGTGGCGCGGGCCTGGGAGGCGCAGGGGCCGGCTCGGGCTCGCGGCGAGCGGTGGCGGAGGGAGCCGCGGCCGGGACGGAGCGCCCCTTGGAGATCTGGACCTCCAGGGTGCGCAGCGCGCCGGGCACCTTCACCTGCGTGGCCTGGACCACCACGGGGCGGCCGTTGTCGCGGAGGCCAATCTCGGCGAGGTAGGTCATGAAACCCTCGCGACTGACTTCGAGAATCCACGACCCTGCGGCAAGACCACTGACGGCGGCGCGCCCACGCTCATCGGTCGTGATGGGCGGCGGGCCGTCCTTGGGATCGATGAAGGTGTACTGGAGCTGGACCGTGGCGCCGGCCACGGGAAGGCCCTTCGGGTCTTCGACCCGGACCTCCACGGCCGCGGGACCGCTCCAGGGCTGCGCGTGGGCCGCCGGCGCGGCCAGCAACAGGAGGAGGGCGATGGTGCTCGTCTCGAACCGCATGGGGCCCCCTTTCCGCCCGAGGGAATCGAACGGGGCGATTGTATACTCGCTGGAAGCGATCATGCCTGGAACCCTCTTCGACGCGAACGACCGGCAGCGCATCCTCGAGCGGGTCTCCTCCCTCTCTCCCGAGAGCACCCGCCGTTGGGGGAGGATGACCGTCTCCCAGGCGGTGCCCCACATGGCCGACCAGCTCCGGATGGCGCTCGGCGAGATCCCGTGCCGGAGCTTCTCGGGGCCGCTCCGCTTCGCCCCCCTGCGCTGGCTCTCCATCCACCTGGCCCCCTGGCCGCGAGGGAGGGTCAAGGCTCCGCGGGAGCTCTTCTCGACGACTCCCAGCGAGCTCGAGGCGGACGTCCGGCATCTGAAGGACCTCGTCTCCCGGTTCGCCACCGCGGCCCCGAACGCCGCGTGGCCCGAGCACCCGCTCTTCGGTCCTCTGTCCGGCCGCGACTGGGGCGTGCTCGCCTGGCGGCACATGGACCACCACCTGACGCAGTTCGGGGTCTAGGACCCGTCGGCGAGCACGGCGGCGACAGCCGCGGCCACGCGGGCGTTGTTGCGGAGCAGGGCCAGGTTCGCGGCCTTGGCTCTGCCGCCGGTGAGCGCGGCGACCCGCGCGAGCAGGAAGGGCGTCACAGCTTTGCCGCGGACGCCTTGCTCTCCCGCTTCGCGGACCGCCTGCGCGATCGCGTCCTCCACCTCGGCGGCGGCCAGCGCGGCCTCCTCCGGGCAGGGCACGCAGAGGAGCATCCCGCTCGTGAAGCCGCTGTCCCAGAGAGTTTGAGCGATGGCGGCGGCCTCTGCGGGCGAGTCGGCGCGGGCCTCCAGACGGAGGCCGCTCTCGCGGGAGTAGAAGGCGGGAAGCTCGTCCGTCCGGTAGCCCACCACGGGAACGCCCCAGGTCTCCAGCCACTCCAGGGTCGCCGGCAGGTCGAGGATCGCCTTCGCGCCCGAGGCGACGACGAGGACGGGCGTGCGCGCGAGCTCGGGGAGATCGGCGGAGACATCCGTGCGGTCGCCGCGGTGCACGCCGCCGATGCCGCCGGTGGCCATCACGCGAAGGCCGGCCTGGTGGGCGGCGATCATCGTGCCCGCCACGGTCGTCGCCCCGTCGCGCCCCTGCGCCAGGACGACGGGGAAGTCGCGGCGGCTGACCTTCCCGATCCCGGGCGACCGGGCCAGGCGCTCGAGATCGTCATCGTCGAGACCGACGTGGATGCGTCCGCCGAGGACCGCGATGGTGGCCGGCGTGGCGCCGCCCTCGCGCACCGCGGCCTCCATGCCGCGCGCAAGCTCGAGGTTCTCCGGCCCGGGCAGGCCGTGGGAGATCACCGTGGATTCGAGCGTGACCACGGGGCGGCTGTCCTCCAGGGCGACGCGGACGGTGGGGTGGAGGATGAGGTGGGGGGCGGGGGGCATGGCTCTGGGGTGGAGTATAGAAAGGACATCGAGGACAGCAAGGGGCCTGCGCAGGTGGGGGATCTGTCCGGGTGGTGTAGGATCGCTCCCTCTCGTATGCAGATCCCCAACGCCTTCTATCTGATCATCGACCTCGAAGCGACCTGCTCCAACGACGGCAGCGTGCCCCGGCACGAGATGGAGATCATCGAGATCGGGGCCGTGCTTCAGAACGCGCGGACGTTCGAGATCGAGTCCGAATTCCAGACGTTCGTCCGGCCGGTCCGCCATCCGCGGCTGACCGCGTTCTGCACCGGGCTGACGTCGATCACGCAGGAACAGGTCGACGCGGCGCCGACATTCCCGGAAGCGCTCCAGGCGATGAGAAAATGGATGGACGGGTTCGAGGACGCGCTGTTCTGCTCGTGGGGAGATTACGATCGGTTCCAGTTCCTCCAGGACTGCCAAGACCACGGAGTGGCGTATCCCTTCCTCACGGGTCATCTCAATCTGAAGGAGGCGTTCTCGAAAAGCCTGAACACCCGGCGGCGATTCGGAGTCGATGGTGCGCTGCGGAAGCTCGGGCTGGAGCTCGAAGGAACGCATCACCGGGCTCTCGACGACGCCCGCAACATCGCCCGCATCGTGCGGGCGGTGGCCGGGGCGGCCTAGGCCATCACCGGCGCGGCCCAGCGCAGGGCCGCGTCGAGCTTGCCCTCCCCTTGGAGCTCCTGGATGCGCTTCAGGCGGATGTAGCTCGGTCCCTGGAACTCCTCGGCGGTGAGCCCGGCCTTCAAGTAGGCCTCGTAGAGCTCGCGGGCTCCCCGGCGGGCGTCCCATTGGGGCCGGAAGGAGCGCAAGGTCCGCTCGATCTTGCCGCAGTCCACGCGGTAGCAGCGCAGGTCCGGTCCGGCGCCCTCGGCGTAGGTGATCTCGCAGCCGGGGACGGTTTCGGCCACGATCCCGGCCAGCTCGCGGATGCGGTAGTTCTCCGACGTGCGGCCGACGTTGAAGGCCTGGTCGTGGACCAGCTTGCGAGGCGCTTCGAGGGCGGCCAGGAAGGCGCGGCTGATGTCCTCGACGTGGACGAGGGGACGCCAGGGCGTGCCGTCGCTCAGGAGGTGGATGCGCCCGGTGGTCACCGCCCAGCCCACGAGGTTGTTCAGCACGAGGTCCACGCGCAGCCGGGGGGAGACGCCGTAGGCCGTGGCGTTTCGCAGATACGTGGGGCTGAAGCGATCGTCGGCCAGCTCGTGGAGCTGCTCCTCCAGGCGCACCTTGGAGACACCGTAGGGGGTCACCGGATTGAACGCGGCCGTCTCGTCCAGGAAGTCGTCCCCCGCCGCGCCGTAGGTGCTGCAGGAGGAGGAGAAGAGGAAGCGCTCGACGCCGGCCTCCTTGGCCAGACGGGCGAAGCGGATCGAGGCGGCGTCGTTGATCTCGTAGGTGAGCGAGGAGTCCAGGTTCCCCAGCGGATCGTTGGAGAGGCCCGCGAGATGGAGGACCGCCTCGAAACCCCGGAGGTCCCGCAGCTCGACATCCCGGAGGTCCTTCTGGAGGGAGGGCACGGGCTTGCCCGCGGGCCGACCCGCGAGCAGACAGGGCTCGAACCAGTCGGCGTCGAGACCGAAGACCTCGTGCCCCGCCGCCTGGAGAAAGGGAACCATGACGCTACCGATGTAGCCGTTGTGGCCGGTGACCAGGATGCGCATGGGCCTGGAGCGTATCACGGCGCCACCACCCGATACCGGAGACACCCCTCCACCCGCCCGATCCGCCACCCGAGCTGCCAGAGCCAGCGGGCGCGCCCCTCGCGGGTCGCGAGCATCAGGGGAGTCTTGAGGATCAGCTTCCCCCAGCGCAGGAGCCCCGGGACCCAGCCCAGGCGGGGCATGCCGAGGGGGCGGTACTTCTTGTAGATGAAGACGTTGTACCGGCCGTAGGTGCGGCCCTGGCGGAAGAGGCTCCGCAGATCGGCTTTGTGGCGGATGTGGACGACGGCGTCCGGCACGAAGGCCAGCCGAAACCCAGCGCGCTGGATGCGCCAGCAATAGTCGGTGTCCTCCAGGGCGGGCATGGACTCGTCGAAGCCGCTCACGGCCTCGTGCACGTGCCGGCGCACGGCGAGGCCGCCGCCGCCCGCGTGGGGACGGTACGGGGGATAGTCGTAGGCGGTGAGGCCGTCCTTCTGGGGATTGA
>DASQEB010000637.1:0-9378 GCA_035633875.1 Thermoanaerobaculia bacterium | reverse complement strand
GCTGGCGGCTGGGCGATTCCCCTCTGCCGCCAGCCTCACGCAATCCATCGTGTTTTCAACGGGATGATCAGGATGAGCCCGGCGACGAGGCGTTGTCTTCGTTGCCACGTCGCCGGTTTGCAGAGATCAGTTACCTGTGGTCGACGACGGCGTCACCTGCGACGTCACGTTCTCGACCGTGAGCACCGTCTGCCTGGTGGGGTCACCCTCGCGGTAGAAATTCACCGGTTGGCTGACAGAGTTGTAGATCGCGTTGGGTGGACAGGCCTGGATCTGGGCGGAGAGGACCACCGGAGCATCGGCGATCAGCGTCCCCAGATTTTGACTCTGGATCCGCAGGAAGAAGCGCTGCGTGTGGCTGGTCGGGAAGGTCTCGGAGCCGAGAGACCCGGAGGACGTCTGCCGGGGATCCAGGGTCACCGTGGTCGGACCCAGGGGGCCGGGGTTCACCGCCGTCAACTGTTTGGCGGTGAAGAGGACGCTCGTGCCGCCCAACAGGTTGGATCCCGAACCGTTGAACTGGACGGTCGTCGTCGAGCCACCGACGTTGGCCGTCACGACGCTCGAGATATTGACCGTCTGCGAGGTGGCGGGCTGGACGTTCGAGGTGACGCTGTTGACCGTGAGGACCGGCCGCTTGTTGGGATCGCCCTCCCGGTAGAACACGACGCTCGTGGTGACCGACTTATACGTCGCCGTGGGGGGCGAGCTCTGGATCGTGGCCGAGAGGGTCAGCGGAGAGTCGGAGATCAGCGTACCCAACGTACGGTTCGAGATCCGCAGGAAGAAGTTCTGCCGGTGCGTGGCCGGGAAGGTCGACGAAGAGAGCGTTCCAGTGGATTGGCGATTGGGATTCAGGGTGGCGGAGATCGGACCCACCACGCTATCCTGCGCCGAGATTTGCTTGGTGGTGAAAATCACGGTCTGGCCTGACCGGTTGTGAGCCGCCACGCCGGTGAACCTGATGTTCACGGCTCCCACACCGTCGAGCGTGCCCTGGACCTGGCTGTCAATCTGGACTCCCTCCGAGGATTGCGCCGCCACGAAAGCGGGTACCACAACCAGTGCAAGCGCTAGGAGGGACAGGATTCTGATGCGTTTCATGGATCTCTCCTTGACTGTCGAGAGCAGCGTTGTCTCCCGCGCGAGGTCCTGCCTCGTCTCTCGGGAGGGCGGTAATCAAATACCAACACCGGCGGTCCGACCTGGGAGGCGGTGCTGCTCACACCCGCTCCTCTGAGGCTAGGACCTCGATAGGGGTATTCGGCCTCTGCCGGGGAAACCTCGCACAGTCTCAGGCGAGCTCCCCCGCAGACCCTGGTGCCATCCTCTCGTGCCATGCACGAGGGGCTATCTTTTGGCTTATTTACGCATTCGAATAAGACCCCTCAAGAGCCTATGGTGCGTGAACCGCCCGAAACCGAGCCATGTCAAGCCCTGACCACGCTCTTTCTCCATGGGCTCTCGAGTCTTGTCGACCAGCGGGAAGGAGAGGGAGTGCGCAAGGCAAGGCGGGCTTGGTGCCTTGGCTGCGATGGAGACACCCGGCGGTGGAGAGTGCCGGGCTCTTCGCCGCTCGACTCCGGACAGGGGCCCATCCGCTTTGCGTAGGTACGCGCCCCCAGGGAGGAGGGGGCTCTCTCTTGGGGACAGCAGGCGGCGGCATGCTTGGCCTGCACATGCTAATGTCCGGGCATGAGCTCGACTCGCATCACTCGCCGCGTGAATGCGCCCCGTGCGATCGTTTATCGTGCGCTCCTCGATGCGCGCGCGATTGCGGCCTGGAGGGTGCCGACCGGCATGACCAGCCACGTGCATCAGTTCGACGCCTGCGAAGGTGGCTCGTTCCGGATCTCGCTCACGTACGACGCGCCGACCGGGACCGGCAAGACGACCGCGCACACCGACACGTATCACGGCCGCTTCGTGAAGCTCGTTCCGAACGAGCAGGTTGTCGAAGTGGTCGAGTTCGAGACGGCAGATCCCGCGCTGCAAGGCGAGATGACGATCACGGTCTCGCTCACCGATGCAGACGGTGGCACTGAGGTCCTCGCCGTGCACGCCGGGCTACCGCCCGGCGTGTCGACCGCGGACAACGAGACCGGTTGGCGGGAGGCACTCGCGAAGCTCGCGGCGCTCGTCGAGGCGGGCTAGGCCACAATCGGTGAACCATGGAGAAATGGCTGGCAGGCAAAGTCGCATTGGTGGCTGGCGCGACCGAGGAGCAGGACGCGGAATCGCCGTAGCGGTCGACGTTTGGTGGGGGTGGACGGCGGCAGCGCCTTTGGCTCCGTCATGATATTGTTTGAGCGCGTTTCTGCCGCTTGTTAAAACTGAAAGGAGAAAAGGATGCGCAGGCTGAGTCTGAGCCTCACCATGTTGCTGATAGGGATCTTCGCGATCGCTGCAGGGGCCACTGAGAGTGACATCCTCCTCGAAATCCCCATCTCTCCACTGGCCATGACCCCTTCCGATGCAACGCCGGATTGCCAGGAGGGCCGCTGGCCATTGGAGACCTCGACGGCGTTCTTTGCCGCAACCGGGGAGATTCCGTGCGGACCCTGCAGCACTGGAGGCTGCAACGGCTTTTTTATCGGTACTACTTGCGGCTTTAGACAGGGATATACCTGCCAAAACGTCCTTGGTAACTTCTGCTCGACAACTCCTATTACTCATAAGTGCCAGTGCTGGTCGGGCCCACTGCCGTAACAGAATTTTCGCCTTCGTAGCTCCGCGTTATCCGCCGTGTACGTGGCCCGCATGGACGAGTCACGAGCGCGTTTGACCTTCACCCCTTCACCGCCCCGGCCGTGAGCCCCTGCACGATCCGCCGCTGGAAGGCAAGGACGAGGGCGGCGACCGGGGCCGTGGCAACGATCGCGGCGGCGAGGATCTGTCCCCAGGGGACTTGATACCGGCCGCGGAAGAGGGCGATCGCCACCGGCACGGTCTGCCTCTCCGGTCCCAGCGTGAAGGAGAGGGCGAAGAGGAACTCGTTCCAGCAGTAGAGGAAGGTGAGGATGGCCGTGGTCGCGAGCCCGGGGGCGGCGAGGGGGAGGACGACCCGGGTCAGCGTCTGCCAGCGGCTGGCGCCGTCCACCAGGGCGGCTTCCTCGAGGTCCGCCGGGAGTTGGCGGAAGAAGCCGGTGAGGAGCCATACGGTGAGCGGCATGGCGAAGGTCAGGTAGGGGAGGACGAGCCCCGGGTAGGTGTTGATCAGGCGCAGGCTCCGGAGCAGCAGGTAGAGCGGGGAGACGATGGAGATCTGGGGGAACATCGTCACGGCCAGGATGAAGCCCAGGATGGCCGCCTTGCCCCGGAAGCGTAGCCGCGCCAGGGCATAGGCCGCGAGCGCCCCGACCACGACGCAGAAGAGGGTCGTCGTCCCCGCCACCACGAGGGAGTTGCGGAGGGGAATCCAGAAGTCCCGCTCTTCCCACAGGGCGCGGTAGTGGTCCAGAACCGGCTCGGCCGGCCAGAGGGAGGGCTCCGCGAAGAGCCGGGCCTCGGGGGTGACCGAGGCCACCAGCGCCCACCAGAAGGGGAAGACGGCGAACGCCACCAGCGCGGCGAGCGCCGCTCCGCCAAGCCAGCGGCCGATCCGATGCGCTCTCACCGCTCCTCCCCTCCCAGGGTGACCCCCAAACCCCGGACGTAGAGCATCGCGAGGAGGAAGGTCACCAGGAAGACGATCACCGAGAGGGCCGCGCCGTAGCCGAAGCGGAGGTTCGCGAAGAAGGTATTGAAGGTGTAGAGGGCGATGGGCTCCGTGGCCGTGCCCGGGCCGCCGCCGGTCAGGATGTAGACGAGGTCGAAGACCCGAAAGGCGTCGAGCGTCCGGAAGATCAGGGCGACCAGGAGAGCGGGCTTGAGAAGCGGGAGCGTCACGTTCCAGAGCCTGCGCCATGGTCCGGCGCCGTCCACCTCTGCCGCCTCGTAGACCGCCGGGTCGATGTTCTGGAGCCCGGCGAGGAGCAGGAGGGCCACGAAGGGCGTGGTCTTCCACACGTCCGCGAGGATGACGGGCACCCAGGCCGTGGCGGCGCGGTTGAACCAGACGATGGGCTCGGTGAGGAGGGCGTTGACGATCCCCGCCTGGGAGTCGAAGAGGAAGCGCCAGAGGAGGGCCGCCACCACCGTGGGGATGGCCCAGGGCACGAGCACCGCCGCCCGCACGAGCCCCCGCCCGCGGAACGCACGGTTCATGGCGAGGGCGAGGCCGAGCCCGAGGAGGATCTCCAGCGTCACCGAGGCCGCGGTGAACAGGGCCGTGTGGCCCAGGGCCTCCCAGAACCGCCGGTCCGCGAGGACCTCGCCGTAGTTGGCGAGCCCCACGAACGGACGCCCGAGCCAGGGCATGCGCAGGTCGTGGCGATGGAGCGACTCCCAGACCGTCCAGGCCAGGGGGAAGATCGCCACTCCCGCCACCGTGGCGAGGGCCGGGGTCACCAGAGCCCAGGCGAAGCGGCGGTCGGCCCGGAAGTCAGCCATTCAGCCTCCGCAAGCCCGCCCGTTCGACGACCGCTTCCATTTCGCGCGCCGCCTCGGCCAGAGCCCGGGCCGGTTCCGTCTGCCCGGCGAGGGCGCGGTGGAGATGGATCTGCAGGATCTCCGAGAGCTCCGAGTAGAGAGGCGTGGCGGGCCGGGGGCGGGCGCGCTCGACGATCCGCAGCACCTGCTCCGGCGGGGCGGCGAGGGCTTCGGCGAGGCGGGGATCGCGATAAACGGACCGCCGGGCCGGGTACTGGCCCACGGCCTCGGCGCGCTCCAGCATCCGCTCCGGGGAGGTGAGAGAGGAGAGCAGCCGCCACGCGGCCTCGGGGTGGCGGCTGTAGGCGTTGATGGCGAGTTGGCCGCCGCCGAGCGCCGCCGTGGGCTCCCCTCCCGGAGCGGCCGGCATGGGAGCGACGGCGAAGCGTCCCGCCACCCGGGAGTCCGGCTGGTTCATCAAGGGATAGGCGTAGGGCCAGTTGCGGAGGAACACGGCGTTGCCATTCTGGAAGGCGAAGCGGGTCTCCTCCTCATGCCAGGTGAGCACCTCCGGAGGCGCCACCCGGGAGCGCACGATCTGGTTCCGGAGGTATTCGAGCGCGGCGACGCCCTGAGGGGAGTGGACCGCGACGCGGCCGTCCGGGGTGAGAATCCGCCCGCCGAAGCCTCCCAGGATCTCCAGAAAGACCGTCACCAATCCCTCGTAGCGCGCTCCCTGCCAGACGATCCCGTGCTCGGGCCCGCCGGGGGTCTGCATCCCGCGCCGGGCGAGGGTGATCAGCTCCGCGAGGCTCGCGGGCGGCGCCCGGAGGAGGTCGGTCCGCCAGTAGAGCATCCCCACGTCCACGAACCAGGGGAGGGCGTAGAGCCGTCCCCGCCAGCGGTTCGCCTCCAGGGTCGCCGGGAAGAAGTCGCCGGTTTCGGGAGAGAAGCGGTCGAGGGGGAGGATCCATCCCGCGGCGGCAAACTCGGGGGTCCAGATCACGTCGAGCTGGAGGACGTCCGGCGTTCCCACGTGGGCGTTGAGCCACTGGACGTAGAGCTGGTGCCGCTGCGTGGCGTCGTCCGGCGTCTGCTGGACGGTCACCCGGAGTCCCGGGTTCTCTTCCATGAAGCGGGCGACGTGGCGGGCGAGGATCTCGCCCTCGGCACCCACGGCGCTGCCGGAGAGGGTGAGGGTGGGGACGTCCGATCCTTCACCACCCCCGCAGCCGGCCAGGAAGCCGGCGAGGAGGAGCGGGAGGGCGAGGAGTTTCAAATTCAACAAAGTTGCCGCCATGGGATTGACTGGGAGCGCCGGCGTCCCGCCGGCCTACTAACTTCGCTTTTAGTAAGTAGGCCGGCGAGACGCCGGCGCTCCCAGTGGGGCCTAACCGTGCCGCTCCAGGATCGCCGCGAAGTCCGTCCCCGCCGGCAGCGTTCCGAACGCCCGCCCGCCCTCTCCGGCGAGCCGGCTGGCGCAGAAGGCGTCCGCCACCGCCGCAGGAGCGTGGCGGAGGAGGAGGGAGGCCTGGAGGGCAAGGGCCAGCCGCTCGACGAGAGAGCGGGCGCGGACCTCCACTTCCTCGCCGTTCCCAAAGTCCTCCCGGAGCGCGTTGACGAACGAATCCAACCTCCGGTCGACCCTGCCCGCCAGGTCGATCTCGGCCAGCACGGCGTCGAGCGAGGCGGAGGATTTCTGGAGGGCGCGCAGGACGTCCAGGCACTGGACGTTGCCCGAGCCTTCCCAGATCGAGTTGAGCGGGGCCTCCCGGTAGAGCCGTGCCATTCCCCATTCTTCGACGTAGCCGTTGCCTCCCAGACATTCCAGGGCCTCAGCGGCGTGCACCGGGTTCCGCTTGCAGATCCAGTACTTGAGGACGGCGGTGGCGAGGCGGCGGAACGGTGCTTCAGCCTCGAAGTCGTAGGCCCGGGCGAGGCGCATCATGGCGACCGTCGCGGCTTCGGATTCGATGGCGAGATCGGCCAGCACGTTGCGCATCAACGGCTGATCGATCAGAAGCTTGCCGAAGGCGCGGCGGTGGCAGGCGTGATGGATCGCGCGCGCCACGGCCGCCCGCATCCCGGCGGCCGAGCCGATCACGCAATCGAGCCGCGTATGGTTGACCATCTCCAGGATCGTCTGGACGCCCCGCCCCTCTTCGCCCACGAGGCGGGCCCAGGTGCGGCGGAATTCCACCTCGCTCGACGCGTTCGAGCGGTTGCCGAGCTTGTCCTTGAGGCGCTGGAGGTGGAAGCGGTTGCGCGCGCCGTCCGGCGTGAAGCGGGGCACGAGGAAGCAGGACAATCCCCCCGGGGCCTGGGCGAGGACGAGGAAGGCGTCGCACATCGGGGCCGAGCAGAACCACTTGTGGCCGGTGAGCTCGTACTCCGTGCCGGGGCCTCCCTCCCCGAGGGGCTGGGCCACGGTCGTGTTCGCCCGCACGTCCGATCCTCCCTGCTTTTCGGTCATGGCCATGCCGCAGAGCGCCCCGGCTTTCTCCGGGGAGGGGACGAGCCGCGGGTCGTACTCGAGAGAGGTGAAGCGCGGCCCCCACTCCGCGGCGACGTCCGGCTGTGTGCGCAGGGCCGGCACCACCGAGCAGGTCATGGAGAGGGGGCATCCCACTCCGGCCTCGACCTGGGCGAAGACCATGAACAGCGCCGCCCGGGCCACGTGCGCTCCCGGCTGCGGCTCGCGCCAGGGGAGGGCATGGAGCCCGTGCTCGACCCCGAGCCGCATCAGCGCGTGCCACGAAGGGTGGAATTCCACCTCGTCGATCCGCACCCCGGTCCGGTCGTGGGTCCGGAGCACCGGCGGATGGGCGTTCGCCAGGAACCCGAGCTCGATCGTCCCTGCCCGGCCCGCGACCTCCCCGAACGCCTGCACCCGCTCGGCCGCCCACCCGGCCCCCTCGCGGGAGAGCGCTTCGACGAGGACGCGGTCCGTCGTGAAAAGGTTCGCTCCTTCGACCGGCGGCGGCTGATGGAAGACGGTGTGGGTGGCGTGGGGATCGTCCGGAGGAGCGGCGAGGGCGGGGGGATCGATGACGGCCATGCCTTGAGGATAGCCGATCGGGCGGCCCCCCGCCCGGGGGAGGAGGTGACCCCTAGAACCGCACCTTGAGCGCCGCCTGGTACTGCCGGGGGAAGCTCAGGTTGTTGAAGGAGTTCGACTTACCGAAGTCGTCGTTGCGCCGGAAGGTCCAGACGCCGCCGGAGAGCTGGCCGGTGAACAGGACCTGGTTCGTGGCGGTGATGAACTCGTTCTCCTCGTTCAAGGCGTTGAACACCTCGCCGATCAGCTCCAGCTCGACCGGGCCGAAGCCGAAGGTCTTCGAGAGGCGCAGGTCGAGGTTGCGGAAGTCGGGCTGGTCGCGGTTGTTGCGCTCCTCCAGGCGCGCGCCCTGCCCGGCGAGGAAGGCCGAGAGCTGCTGGGGCGTCATGCCGTTGGCCAGCGTGAGGTCGATCACGTTGCCGTTGCGGTCGAGGAAGACAGGGGTCTCGATCCCCTGGGCGTCGAGGCCGTTCAGGCCGATCGCACCCGTGTCGATGCCGGCGGTGTAGGGGGTGCCCGTCCGCCAGGTGAGGATGCCCGAGACCAGGATGCCCCAGGGGAGCTCATAGGTACCCGAGGCCACGAAGCGGTGGGTGACGTCGTAGTCCGCCCGCCCCTCGCTGAGCTCCGGGTTGAACGGATCGAGGCTGAACGAGGTCGAGGTGCTGCGCTCGTTGGAGTCCTGGTCGATGGCCTCGGCCCAGGTGTAGTGGGCGAGCCAGGTGAACCGGCTGTCGCCCACGGCGAACTTCCGCGTGGAGAGCGTGACGCTCGTGTACTCCCCTTCGGCGTCGCTCACGTGCTGCCGCACGGCCTGGAGGTCGGGATAGAGCCGGTTCGGGTTGCGGAGGTCGTAGACCACCAGGTTGCCGAAGGTGAGACCCGTGGGCACCGCGTTGACGTTGACCAGCCGCTGGGCCTTGTCGATCTGGGCGTAGACGGCCTCGATCCCGACGCTGTAGGTTTGGCCGAGCTGCTGCTCGAAACCGAGGCTGGTGCGCAGGCTCTCCGCCGCCGACAGATCCGGCGAGACCGTGGTGACGTTGAGGCTCGCCCGCGCCTCCCGGGCGAACTGGTCGGGGGTGAGGATGTTCGGGTAGGTGGGGCAGTTGGCCCCGAGGTCGCAGCGCAGGCTGATGCGGTTGTAGAGGCCGGCGATCTCGGCGAGCGGGCCCGCATAGAGGATCGAGGGCAGGAAGTTGTAGTACTGGCCCACGCCGCCGCGCAGCACCGAGCGGCCGTCCCCCTTGACGTCCCAGGCGAAGCCCAGGCGGGGCGCGAAGTTGTCGTCGTCGTTGTTGAAGTCGGTCAGGAACTCCGGGTGTTGCGGATAGGCGTTGCCCACCGGCTCCGGGATGTCCTGGACGTCGTAGCGGATGCCGACGTCGAGGGTCACGTTGCGCAGCGTGATCGTGTCCTGGACGAAGGCGCCCCAGGTGTCATAGTCGAAGGAGTTCAGGCCCGCCGTGGGACCGAAGCCCTGGTCGAACTGGCGCGGCCGGTTGGCCAGGAAGTCCGCCACGTTGGCAAAGAAGTACTGGCCGCCCAGCTCGCGGGGGAAGAGGTTGTCGATCTCCGCGCTGATGTACTCGAAGCCCCCCTTGAGCTGGTGGTTGTTCCGGAACCAGGTGACGTTGTCCTTGAGCTGCCACTTCTCCTCATCCGTGCGGTTGGGGAGGAACTCGCTCTGGCCGAAGGTGAACGTCGTCCCGAGGCCCTGGATGTTGGTCTCGGGCAGGTCGTTGTTCAGCGCGAAGATCGGCCGCTCCTCCAGGCCGTGCTGCACGATCAGCTCGTTGGCCCAGGAGCTCGAGAGGATCGAGTTCGCCTGGCGCACCGTGCTCTGCACC
>DASQEB010000636.1:0-2036 GCA_035633875.1 Thermoanaerobaculia bacterium | reverse complement strand
CTGCGGGTGGACGGGGTGGGGATCCCTGACGACTTCTTCGCCCTGGGCGGGCATTCGCTCCTTGCCACCCAGCTCGCCTCGCGGGTGCGCGAGGCGAGCTGGGTGGAGCTGCCGCTGCGCAGGCTGTTCGAGGCGCCCACGGTCGCCGCCCTGGCCCGGGTCGTCGAGGAGCTGGCCGGTGGAGGCAGGACGCAGGCGCCGCCGCTCCGGCCGGTGCCGCGCGCCGGAGACCTCCCCCTCTCCTTTGCCCAGGAGCGCCTCTGGTTTCTCGATCGGTTCGAGCCGGGCGGCACGCTCTACAACATGCCGGCCGCGGCGCGGCTCGCGGGGACGCTGGACGTCTCCGCCTTCGCCGCGGCCCTGGGCGAGATCGTCCGCCGCCACGAGGTCCTGCGCACGGCCTACGCCGAGGCCGGGGCCGTGCCGGTCCAGAGGGTCCTCCCCTGGGAGCCGCTCGCGCTGCCGGTGATCGACCTTGCGGGCCTGCCGGACGAGGCCCGGGAAGGCGCCGCCCGGGATCTGGTGAAGGAGGAGGGGGCGCGGCCGTTCGACCTGGCGTCGGGACGGGTGCTGCGGGCCTCGCTCCTGAAACTCGGCGAGGGCGAGTTCCGGGTCTACCTCACCTTCCATCACATCGCCGCGGACGGCTGGTCGATCGGCGTGTTCCTCCGCGAGCTGTCCGCGCTGTACGAGGCGTTCGCAGCCGGGCGCCCCTCGCCGCTGCCGGAGCCGGGGGTGCAGTACGGGGATTTCGCGGTCTGGCAGCGGGAGTGGCTGCGCGGCGAGGCGCTGGACGGGCAGATCTCCTGGTGGCGCGAGGCCCTGGCCGGCCTGCCCGAGGTGCTGGACCTCCCCGCCGACCGTCCGCGGCCGGCGGTGCGGAGCTCGCGGGGCGCGCACCTGCCCGTGGCGTTCGACAGGGAGACGGCGGCGGGCATCCGGGCGCTGGCCCGTCGCGAAGGGGCGACCCCGTTCATGGTCATCCTGGCGTCGTTCCAGGCCCTCCTCTCCCGGTTGAGCGGCCAGGAGGACCTCGCCGTGGGCTCGCCGGTGGCGAACCGCAACCGGATGGAGACCGAGCCGTTGATCGGCCTCTTCGTCAACACCCTCGCCCTGCGGGCGCGGCTCGACGGCGATCCCGGCTTCCGGGACTTCCTGGCGCGGGTGCGGGAGATGTCCCTGGGGGCCTACACCTATCAGGACCTCCCCTTCGAGAAGCTCGTCGAGGAGCTGGCGCCGGCCCGCAGCACCGGCCACACCCCGCTGTTCCAGGTGATGCTGGCCCTCCAGGATGCCCGGGCCGGGGAGCTGCGGCTGCCGGGCCTTTCGGTCGAGCCCCTGGACGTGGACACCGGCACCGCGCGGTTCGATCTGACCGTCTCCCTGGAGGACTGCGGAGACCGCCTGGAGGGATTCGCCGAGTACAGCCTCGGCCTGTTCGACGCCGCGACGGTGGAGCGCTTCCTGGCGTGCTGGCGGGTCCTGCTGGCCGGGCTCCTGGCAGAGACGGGGCGGCGGACGTCCGACCTGCCGCTCCTCGACGCCGCGCAGGAACGGCAGGTCCTCCACGACTGGAACCGCACGGCCGCGGCGTACGACCGCGAAATTCCGGTATACCAGCTCGTGGAGCGGTGGGCTCGCGAGACGCCGGAGGCCCTGGCCGTGGCCTCCGCAGGTGAGCGGCTCACCTGGCGGGAGTTCCAGGAGCGGGCCAATGGGATTGCCCGCTGGCTCCTGGCGAACGGCCTGGAGCCGGAAACGCGGGTTGGCGTGGTGATGGAGCGCTCGCCCCGGATGATCGCGGCCCTGCTCGGCGTGCTCTCGGCGGGTGGGGCCTACGTGCCCCTCGACCCGGCCCACCCGCGCGAGCGGCTGGAGCAGCAGCTCGCGGACGCCTGGGCCGGCGCGCCGGTGCGCCTCCTCCTGACCCAGGAGCGGTTGGCGGAGTCGCTGCCGGCGGACGGCGTCCGGGTGCTCCGGCTCGATGCGGACGGCACTCCGGGCGGAGCCGGCGGGCCGGTCTCCGTGCCGGTCCT
>DASQEB010000635.1:0-6478 GCA_035633875.1 Thermoanaerobaculia bacterium | reverse complement strand
CGGCAGATCGCGGAGCAGGCGGCCGACGTCCAGGCCGAGGACGGCCGGAGGGAGGTCTTCGAGCACCCGCCGGCCGGAGTCGTAGAGGTGGAGGGCGGAATCCCGCCGGCCGTCCCGCTCATGGTGGAGCGCTCCGGCGAGGCGGACGAGCGCGAGGCACAGCTCCCGGTCGGTGCCGGTGAAGCCCTTCCAGGGCTCCTCCCAGGCGATGAGCGCCTGGACGTAGTCGCCGCGCCGGTAGGCTTCGAGTCCGGGACGGAGGGCGGGGTGGATCGCCACGCTCAGGCCGGTTCCGGATGGCCGGTTCCGGGGAAGAGGAACTCGCGCATGTGCCGGTTCAGGGTGTCCTGAGCGCCGGGGTCCATGAAGTTGAGCCGCAGCTCGTTGATCACCATCACTTCCATCTTCTGCCACTCGTTCCAGCAGTCGGCGCAGACCCGGTCCCGGATCTCGATCCCAAGCTTTCCGGGGAGCGGCGGCCGCGGCAGGGCGGGGGCCTCGGGGCGGCCGCAGCGGGCGCAGTGGACAGAGGCGGCCATCAGCGGACCTCTCCGGGCAGGACGATCCGGCTCTCGGAGCGCTCCAGGATCTCCTTCGGCACCCGCACCAGCAGCAGCAGATCCCGGCTCTCCCGGCTCCCCTTGAGGCTCTTGACCACCTCGTCCGGCACGGCCAGCGTCACATAGGCCGGGCGCTTGGGGTTCTGGCGGGCGCTGTCGGTCACGATCTGCTCGATCGGGACCATCTCCACCCGCTCCGGGTACTTCTCGAGGGCGAACGCGAGGGCCTTCAGGGGATTGTTCTGCATGGGCGGATTCTACACTCCCCTCGGGACCGCCTGCCGGTCGGCGGACGGCCGCGGCGGCGGCGCGGGGAGCCGGCCCTGCTCCGCCAGGACCTGGCGGAAGTACTCGATCGTGCTCTGGAGACCCTCCTGGAGGGAGACCCTCGGCTCCCAGCCGAGCCGCTCGCGCGCCTGGGTGATGTCCGGCTGCCGGGTCTGGGGATCGTCCACGGGGAGAGGCTTGAACACGATGGGAGAGGAGCTTCCGACCGCGGCCCGGATCGTCTCGGCGAACTCGAGGATCGTCATCTCGTGGGGGTTGCCGATGTTGCAAGGCTCCACGAGGTCGCTCATCAGCAGGCGGAAGATCCCCTCGATCAGGTCGCTCACGAAGCAGAAGGAGCGGGTCTGCCTGCCTTCGCCGAAAACGGTCAGGGGCTCGCCGGTCAGGGCCTGCTGGATGAAGGCCGGCACCACGCGGCCATCCCGCAGGCGCATGCGCGGGCCGTAGGTGTTGAAGATCCGCACGATCCGCACGTCGAGGCCGTGGTAGCGGTGGTAGGCCATGGTCATGGCCTCGGCGAAGCGCTTGGCCTCGTCGTAGACGCCCCGGGGGCCCACGGGGTTGACGTTGCCCCAATAGGTCTCCTTCTGCGGGTGCTCCTTGGGGTCGCCGTAGACCTCGGAGGTGGAGGCGAGCAGGTAGCGGGCCTCCTTGGCCTTGGCGAGCCCGAGGGTGTTGTGGGTGCCGAGGGAGCCCACCTTGAGGGTCTGGATGGGCAGCTCCAGGTAGTCGATCGGCGAGGCCGGGGAGGCGAAGTGGAGGACGTAGTCCACCGGCCCCTCCACGGTGAAGGGCTTGGAGACGTCGTGCTCCAGGGACTGGAAGCCGTCCCGCTCCAGGAGGTGGGCGATGTTCTCCACCCGCCCGGTGATCAGGTTGTCCACGCAAACGACCTCGTGGCCCTCGGCGAGCATGCGCTCGCAGAGGTGTGAGCCGAGGAAGCCGGCCCCTCCCGTGATCACCACCCGGCTCACAGGTGCGCTCCCGCGGAGCGCACGGGTTGCGGCACGGCCTGGGGCCGGATCTCGGGAAGTCCCTCGGGACGCCCGATGGAAACGTAGCGGAAGCCGGCGGCCGCCATGGTATCGGGCTCGTAGAGGTTCCGCAGGTCGATCACCAGGGGCTGGCGGAGCAGCCGGCAGAGCCGGACCAGGTCCAGCTTGCGGAACTGGTTCCATTCGGTGACGATGACGACCGCGTCCGCGTCCTCGGCGGCCTCGTAGGCGTTCTCGCAGAAGGCCACGGCGGGGAACAGGGGACGGCACCCGTCCATGGCTTCGGGGTCGAACGCCCGTACCGTGGCGCCCCGGTCCAGGAGCGACTGGACGATGGGCAGGGCGGGGGACTCCCGGATGTCGTCCGTGTTGGGCTTGAAGGAGAGGCCGAGCACGCCCACGGTCTTGCCCGCGACGCCGTCCAGGGCCGCCTCGATCTTGTCGATCATCCGGTGGCGCGTGACCTCGTTGACCTCGAGGACGGCCTCGATGATGCGGAACTGGAGGCCCGCCTCGCGGGCGATCTGGGCCACCGCCCGGGTGTCCTTGGGGAAGCAGGAGCCGCCGAAGCCGGGGCCGGCCGAGAGGAACTTCGGGCCGATGCGGCTGTCGAGGCCCATGCCCTTGGCCACCACCTCGACGTTGGCTCCCCAGGCCTCGCAGATCTGGGCGACCTCGTTGATGAAGGAGATCTTCGTGGCGAGGAACCCGTTGGAGGCGTACTTGATGAGCTCCGCCGTCTCCACGTCCGTGACGATGAACGGCACGTCCGCCGCGGCGAGGGGGGAGTAGACGTCCTTCATCAGCTCGGCGGCCTTGGAGTCGCGGGTGCCGATGACCACCCGGTCGGGCTGCATGAAGTCCTCGATGGCCGAGCCCTCGCGCAGGAACTCGGGGTTGGAGACCACGGCGAACCTGTGCTTGCTGCCGGCGCCGTCCCGCACGATGGCCTCGATCATCTTGCCCGTGCCGATGGGCACCGTGCTCTTGGTGACGATGACCTTGTAGCCGTTGAGGTGACGGGCGATCGAGGAGGCCACCTCGCGGATGAAGGTGAGGTCGGCCGAGCCGTCGGACTTCGGGGGGGTCCCCACGGCGATGAAGATCGCCTGGGCACTTTCGATGGCCGGCCCGAGCTCGGTGGTGAACCGGAGCCGCCCCTCCTCCATGTTCTTCTGGACCAGGGTCTCGAGCCCGGGCTCGTAGATCGGCACCTTGCCCCGGCGGAGGAGCTCGACCTTGGCCTCGTCCTTGTCGACCCCCACCACGTTCATGCCGAAGTCCGCCAGGCAGGCGCCCGTCACCAGGCCCACATAGCCGCTACCCACCACGCAGATGTTCATCGTTCGAGCCGCTCACTTGAAAGGGTTTGAGGTTCGAGCGCAGTTGCACGCCCGCGATACCAGGAGACGAAACGGCGCAGACCCTCCCGGATCGGGACCTTTGGGGAGTAGCCCAGGAGCCGCGCCGCCTTGCTGACGTCGGCGTAGGTGATGGGAACGTCCCCGGGTTGCTCCGGAAGATATTCGATCAAGGGCTCGACAGCAAGCTCTTCAGCAATCCAATGGATCAGGTCCCGGAGGGACGTGGTGTCCGCCCCGCCCAGGTTGAGGATCTCGAAGCCGGGGGCGAGGTCCAGGGTGGCCACCAGGCCGTCGACGATGTCGTCCACGTAGGTGTAGTCGCGGCGGCTCCCGCCGTCGCCGTACAGCGGGACGGTCTCGCCCCGCCAGAGCAGGTCGGTGAACTTGTGGATCGCCATCTCCGGACGCTGGGCCGGGCCGTAGACGGTGAAGAAGCGCAGGCAGGCGATCCGGAAGCCATAGAGGTGATGGTAGTTGTAGCAGAGCAGCTCGCCGGTGCGCTTGGTCGTGGCGTACGGGCTGATGGGCTGATTGACCTCGTCGCTCTCGGAGAAGGGGACCTTCTCATTGATGCCATAGACCGAGGAGGAGGAGCCGAAGAGGAAGATCTTCGGGCCGTGCTGACGGGCGGCCTCCAGGAGCCGAAGGGTGCCGATGCAGTTGACGTCCTCGTAGAGGATGGGCTCCTTGAGGCTCGGCCGCACGCCGGCGCGGGCCGCCAGGTGCACCACCGCGTCGAAGCGCCCCTCCGCGAAGAGACGATCCACCAGAGCCTCGTCCCGGATGTCCCCTTCGACCAGCCGGTAGTCGGGACGCCCGAGGAGTGGCCCCACGTTCTCCCGCTTGCGCGCGGGGTCGTAAAAGTCGTTGAAGTCGTCCAGCACCGTCACCCGGTCGCCCCGGGCGAGGAGGCGTCGCGTGAGATGGGAGCCGATGAAGCCCGCTCCGCCGGTCACCAGGATGTGCGATGGCATCGGATCTCAGAAACCCCCGTTCGGTTGCGCCGCGGCCGGCGGCGGTTCGGAAGGCGCGAGGGGCGGCTCGACCGCCCCCGGACGGACCGGAGGCGGCGGCTCGGTCGCCTCCGGACCCTGGTCGAGAGGAGGAGCCGTCCCCCCTTGCGCCTCGATCGCCTTCTTCGTGTCCTCGTACCGCTTCTCGATCCCGGCCTTCTGGCGGTTGCGGAGCAGCCAGCGCAGCATCCGGGACTCGTTGACCCCCACGACGATGTCGTTGACCGCCTCGTAGATCTGGGGATCGTTGATCAGCTTCGCCGCCGTGCCCTCGCCTTCCGAGAGCTTGGCCGAGACCTCGTTCAACCGCTCCACGAACTGCCGGACCTCCTCCGTCACTTCTCGGCCGTACTCCTCGTCCTTGACCAGGCGCGGGAGCAGGGCGTCGCTCGTCTCCAGATCGGCCGTGAATTCTTGCAGATCTCCTGCCACCTGCTGCAGGGAGGCCAGGGTTTCATCAAACCGGGTCTTGGCCGTCGGGTCGTTGAGCAGGCCCGGGAGGAGCCCCGGGCCGCTCTGGGCCTGGACGAGGACGGCGTCGAAGCGGTCGAGCGACCGCTCGAGCTTGTCGGCCAGCTCCCGGTCGTTGAGCATCCGGGGGATCGGCCCCTCGCCGTGCTCCACCGTGAGGGCGATCCTCTCCAGGGACTCGGAGGTGCCGATGATCGACTCCCGGAGCCGCTGGGCGGACGGCGAGTCCGAGGTCAGCTCGCCGAGGAGACCCTCCCCCCGCTCCATGCGGCTGAGGATCTTCGACAGCGAGCTGGAGATCTCCACCACGTTGTCCATCACGTCCTCGCCCGAGGAGAGAAGGGCGTCCACGTTCGTGGGCTGGGCCGCCGGGATCCGTTCGCCGCTGGGAATCGCGGGGTAGACCTCGGAGCCGGTGGTGATCTCGATGTACTTGTCCCCGAGCAGGCCCAGCGTCTTGATCCGGGCGCGGGAGGGGGGCTGGCCCTGGATCGCGGCCCGCGCGTCCACCGGCCCGCGGATGCGCTCGGCGTACTGGCGGTCGACGGTGATCCAGACCTGGATCTGCGTCGCGGACGGGTTCTCCGGCAGGACGATGCTCTCCACCGTCCCCACGTCGACGCCGTTGAGCTGCACCGGGTTGCCCGGCCGCAGGCCGCCCACGTTGTTGAGCTCGACAAGGTAGTCGTTCTTGCGCGAGAAGAGGTTGTTCTTCTCGCCGATCAGGAAGATGCCGGCGGCCAGGACCGCGAGAGCGGTCAGGATCACCAGGCCGACCCGGATCTCGCGGGTCTTAGGCGACATTCTCGATTTCCTCCTCGCGGCCGGCGAGGAAATCCACCAGCCGCGGGTCTTGGTTGTGGTCGGCCTCCCGCCAGTCCCCGACGAAGCAGAAGCTCCCGTCGACGAGGAGAGCGATGCGGTCACCCACCCGGCGGGCCAGGGGGATGTCGTGGGTCACCACCGCCGCCGTCACCCCGAGCTCCTTCTGGATCGCGTTGATGAGCTTGCCGATGGTGGCCGAGGTGATCGGGTCGAGGCCGGTCGTCGGCTCGTCGAAGAGCACCACTTCCGGATCCAGGGCGAGGGAGCGGGCGAGGGCCACGCGCTTCCTCATGCCGCCGGAGAGGTCCGACGGCATCTTGCGCTCGACGTCCTTCAAGCCCACCAGGGCGAGCTTGTGCCGCACCGTCTCGGCGATCTCCCGCTCTCCCATCTCCTTCTTCTTGTGCTCGCGCAGGGGGAAGGCCACGTTGTCGAGGACGTTCATGGAATCGAACAGGGCGCCGCTCTGGAACAGCATGGCGATCCGCCGGCGGATGGGGAAGAGCTCCCGCTCGTCGAGCCGCGTCAGGTCGGTCCCGTCGAACACGACGCTGCCGGCCTCGGGCTTCTCCAGCCCGTTGAGCTGGCGCAGCGTCACGCTCTTGCCCGTTCCGGACCGGCCCAGGATCACGAAGCACTCCCCCCGCCGGATGTCGAAGTCCAGGTTGTCCAGCACGATCCGGTTGCCGTACCTCTTGGTCAGCCCGCGGATCTCGTAGAGCGCTTCCTGCATCGTGAGCCTCACGCGAACACGTAGAAGAGCTTGGTGAGGAAGAAATCGGAGATCAGGACGAGGATCGCGCCGAGCACCACCGTGTTGGTGGTCGCCCGCCCCACGCCGTCCGCGCCGCCCGTGGTGTTGAGCCCGTTGTAGCAGCCGATGATGGCGATGAAGTAGGCGAAGAAGAAGGACTTGGTGATGCCGCTGAAGACGTCCCCGAAATTCAGCGATTCGAACACGT
>DASQEB010000634.1:0-6641 GCA_035633875.1 Thermoanaerobaculia bacterium | reverse complement strand
CTAGCCGAACGGTGAGACCGGTCTCACCGATTTGGTGAGAGAAACCTTTTCACATCGGCGGTTTCGTGCGTTTCCGGCGCCCTCTCCTCCTGGCACCGATCCTGCTCTTCCCGAGGACCGAACCGCACGGTCAATGACGATCGTTGCTCACACGATGCGCCGCATCGCAAGGAGGATTTCCATGTCGAACCAGCCCTCGTCTCTCCGGACCGCCCTCTCCCAGGAGTATGGACTGGGCGCGGGCAGAACCCTGGAAATCCAGGATTACTGGGAGAGATACCGCACGCACACTCAGATCCGCCAGAACGGCGCCATCAGCAACCTGGGAGACGGCGTCGCCATCACGACGCATGGCATCGACACCCGCCTGATCGCCTGGCCGGGCAACGGGTTCCAGACCCAGGCCGTGCACGTGCTCACCGTCAAGCCGGGGGAGGAGAGCGAACGGTACGCCTACGACATGGCCGACGAGGCGATGGTGTGCTTCAAGGGCAAGGGGCAGGTCTACCTGCGGGGTCAGTGGCTCGACGTCGAGCCGGGCGACATCGCCTACTACCCCGCCACCGTCGAGCGGGCGGTGCGCAATCCTTCGTCGAACCAGGACGACTTCGTCCTGGTGACCTCGATCTCGCCGCCGCAGTTCGACCTCTATGAGCCGGCCGGCTTCTACGATTCGGTCCACAAGGTCATGGACTACGAAGCGATCCAGTACGCCAAGATCAACACAAAGCGCGTCCAGTACTCGCCGGACAACGAGATGGCGTTCCACGACAGCCATCCGGACTTCCGCGCCTGGAATCTCTCCAACGAGGAGATCCGGCGCGGCGGGGCGCTGTTCAACGCCTTCTACGGCGGCGCCCTCACCGAATTGGTGCACGGCGACGCCCCGGAGACCGGCCCGTCCATGCTTCTCATCCTGTTCGCGGGATTCGGGACCGGCGCCACCGGCTTCAACTTCTCCTGCATGACGCCGGGCATGACGGCCGACATCCACACCCATCCCGTGTCGGACGAGTGCGTCGTCAACTGGTGGGGCGGTGATCTCTGCTGGATCGGCGATCGCTTCGTTCCGACGGCCTCCTACGACTGTATCCTGGCGCCCTCCGGCGTGCGCCACGGCGCGGTGGTCCCCGCCGACAACCCGTCCGTCTTCCTCGTGGGCGGTTTCGCCGCTCCGCCGCAGCTCGACCTTCTCATGAACAGCGGCTACTACAAGGACGGGAAATTCACCCGGCCTTCGTTCTCCCGGCTGGCGATGCCCTGAGAAAGAAGGCTCCGCGGCGGCCGGAGGATCGTACCGGGGCCGGCCCCTGCCGGCTCCGGGCTCACCAGGCCGGCTCGCGCACGACGCGCCGGCCTGGAACGCCGTATAGTAGGATTGCGCGCTCGCGAGACGTAAGGACCCGATGCGATTCCCTCAGATGCCGAAGCTCCGCTCCATCCTCCCCCTCCTCCTGGCGGCCCTGCTCCTGGGCGCCTGCCAGGGAGGAGAGAAGGCCGCCGCGCCCCGCCGGGTCTTCCTGATCACCGTGGACACCCTGCGTGCGGACCATCTGAGCGCCTACGGATATGCCCGGGCCACGTCGCCGGAGCTGGACAAGCTGGGCGCCTCCGGCGTGACGTTCGAGCGGGCCATCGCGCAGTGGCCGAAGACGGGGAGCTCCTTTGCCTCGATGTTCACCGGGCTCTATCCGCACACGACCGGGATCACTCACAAGGCCGCCGTGCGGGTGCCTGCCGAGTACCTCACGCTCCCGGAGCTGTTCAAGGACAACGGGTACACCACCGTGGCGGTCCAGTCCAACCCCGTGCTCGCCAGCCGCTTCGGCTGGAACACCGGGTTCGACGAGTACCTGCAGAGCTGGGGGACGGGCGACGTGCCTCCCGAGCCGCAGGCCCTCCGCCCCCTGGTCCACGCCGGAAAGGTGAACTCGCTCGCCCTGCCGCTCCTGGAGAAACACGCGGGGGCGGACCGGCTGTTCGTCTGGCTCCACTACTCCGATCCCCACGCGCCGTACGTGCTGCCGGACGGGGCGGAGAACCCGTTCCTGGATGATCCGCACTTCACGCAGGAGGCGACCGTCCCGCCCAAGGTGACCCCGGCCTATCGGCTCGGGGACCGGACGGACCTCAAGTATTACGTGGCCCAGTACGATGCCAACGTGCGGGTGGTGGACCGGGCGATCCGCGAGGTGCTGGAAAAAGCCCGCTCCCTGGGCCTGCTGGAGGGCTCGCTGATCGTCTTTACCGCCGACCACGGCGAGAGCCTGGGAGAGCACGACTCCTGGTTCGAGCACGGGCCGCTCCCCTACAACACGACCTCGCACGTGCCGCTCTTCTTCGTGGGGGAGGGAATCCCAGCGGGGCGGAGGGTGGACCGGCCGGTGGAGCTGGTGGACCTCTATCCCACGCTGCGGGACCTCGTGGCTCCGGGCCGGGAGGTTCCGGACCTGGAGGGACAGAGCCTCGCTCCCTTCCTGCCGGGCAAGGGAACGGAGGAGGGATTCCGCGTGGCCTATTCGGAGGCCGGCCGCCGGCGCGACCGCTACCACACGGTGCAGGACACCACCTGGAAGCTGATCTTCAACTCCGGCCGCAAGCGCGCCCGGACCACGGCGTCCGCCACCGGCGGCTTCGAGCTCTACAACCTCGCCGCGGATCCGAAAGAGTCGCGTAACCTCGCCGCCTCGAACACGGCCGAGCTGCGCCGGCTCCGCGGCGACCTTCTCGCCTGGATGAAGACCGCGCGGAGCCGGGGCGGCGACGAAGACGTGGTCGACCCCGAGACCGAAAGGGCCCTCCGCGCCCTCGGCTACGCGAACTAGGGACCTTGCCACCGCCATGGGCCGCACGACCCGCCTGGTCCTGGTCTGCCTCGGACTGTTCCTCGTCCTCTTCCCCCTGACGCTCCACAAGCCGGGGGTTCCCGCCGCCATGAAGGCGGACGAGCCGGCCTACTACCTGATGGCCCAGAGCCTCGTCCGCGACGCGGACCTGCGGGTCGAGATCCGCGACGTCAATCGCGTGTTCGAGGAGTTCCCCTTCGCGCCGGCCCAGAACCTTCTCCTCATGAGCCCGGACCGCTGGAGCACGGTCTACTACGGCAAGCCCTACCTCTACTCCCTCTTCGCCGCTCCCCTCGTGGCCCTGTTCGGCGCCAACGGCATGGTCGCGTTCAACATGCTGCTGACGATGGGGATGATCTGGATGGGAACGCTCTGGCTGCGGCGCTGGAACCCCGAGCCGCTCGCCGCGCTATTTTCCGTGGGCTTCTTCCTGCTGAGCGTCGGGTTCTCCTACGTCTTCTGGATGCAGCCCGAGGTGTTCAACATGGCGGCCGTGGCGGCCTGCCTCTTCTTCGGCCTGTATGAGCCCGGTTCCGAGGAGGGGCGGGAGCGACACTGGCGGTGGGCGGCGCTGTCGGGGGCGGCCCTGGCGCTCGCGGTCTACAACAAGCCCATGCTCGCGGCTCTGGGGCTGCCGGTGCTCTGGCAGATGCTCCGGACCCGGCGCTTTCGCGAGCTCGGCGTCTGGCTCGCGGGCGCCGCCCTGTGCCTGGGGCTCGCCGCCGGGGTCTCCGTGGCGTTGACGGGCAAGCCCACGGCGTACCTGGGGATGGAGCGGGCGGGCCTGCGCGTCTGCCGGCCGGACGAGATGCCCATCCAGCCCGAGACCACCACGGCCGAGCCCCGGCACGTGGAGGCGCAGAAGGGCGGCGAGGCCCGTTCCTGGTTCTGGATCTTCCGCATCCCGCGGGTCAACCCCGAGTCCCTCCTCGAAAACCTGGGCTACTTTCTATGGGGCCGGCACACCGGGCTGCTGCTCTACATGCCGTTCGGGATTCTGGCCGTGCTCCTCTTCCTCCTCCATGGCCGGCGCTCGGGGGTCGGATGGGTGACTCTCGGCTCGCTCGCGATCGTCGCCCTGTTCTTCCTCCTCTGGATCCCCTTCAACTGGCACGGGGGCGGCGGGTTCGTGGGCAACCGTTATTTCGTGAACGCCTACCCGGCCTTCCTCTTCCTGGTGACGCGGATCGCCCCGGCCTGGACAGTGGCCGCCGGGTACGCCTGGGGCGGCCTCTTCCTGAGCACGCTCCTGTTCCAGCCCATCGGCTTCCCGGTGGCGTTCCCCACGCTCCAGTCCCACACGCGCAACAGCCCGTTCCGGCTTTTCCCCCTGGAGCTTTCCCTCCAGGGAATCCCCGGCTACCATCGCGTGGGCCGCTCGGGCGCCCGGGTCGTCGTCCGCCGGGATCTGGCCCTCCCCATGGGGGAGTCCTTCTGGCTCCACGGCGGGACCGAGGTCGAGATGTGGATCGAGACCTTCGAGCCGGTGGAGCGGATGGCGTTCCTCGTGGCCAACCCCGTGCCGGGCAACGCGATCGAGCTGGAAATGGGGGACGCGCGGGAGCGGCTGGAACTGGCTGGGGACGAGTCCCGGATGGTGACCCTCCAACCGGGTGAGCCGGACAAGGTGAGCTGGGTCCGGGGCCAGCGCTACCACGCCTACAGGCTCTCCGTTCGCACGGCCCGCGGGACCAATCGGACCTGGACGGTGGAGGTCGCGCCGCCCCCCTGCACCTGGTTCGCCTTCAACCCCAAGCTGGTAGAGGACTTCTTCACCGGCGCCGAGCTGACCTACCTGGGCCCTGCCGCCGGGCTGGAGAAGGACGTCTACGCCCTGGAGTGGGTCTTCGCCCGGGTGCCGCCGCGCGTGACGGCCGGGGAGACCTTCGAGGTCGGAGTGAAGTTGATCAATCGGAGCCGCGAGACCTGGCCGAACGAGGGCGCCGCCCGCGTGGCCCTTTCCTACCACTGGCTGGATGCTGCTGGCCGGCGGGTGGTCTGGGACGGTGAGCGGACCGATCTCCCCCGGCCGGTTCCGCCGGGCGAGCCGGTGACCACCCGGCAGGCGGTGAAGGCTCCGTCCGTTCCCGGGACGTATACGCTCGTCCTCGACCCGGTCTTCGAGCAGGTCGCGTGGTTCTCGGACAAGAACGGGGGGAAGATGGTGCGGGCGGTGGTGGAGGTCGTGGGGGAGTGAGAAAGCACCGCTTGACTCTGGTTGTCCTCACCGTCCTCCAGATCGCCGTCTCCGCTGTCCTTCTCAATTCGCTCAGCCGCATTCACGGCTGGTCGGCCGTCTACGGCGAGGACAGCGAGGGCTACCTCCTCGTGGCTCACGCCTTCGCGGGCCTCCCCATCGCGGACGCGGACGTGCCGCTTCTGCGCTACCGCCTGTTCAACCCGGTCGTCCCCGGGCTGGCGTCGATCCTGGGGCGGTTCGTGGGGATCGAGGCGGGGTTCCTCGCCGTGAACGTCCTCCTGTGGATCGGGACCGCTCTGCTGCTCTACGGGATGGTCCGGCGGACGGACGGCGAGGAGACGGGCTTCCTCGCGGCGGCGATGTTCACCACGGCCATGCCGATGATCGAGTGGGGCCTGCCCGTGATGCTCGACACCGGGGCGTTCTTCTTCGCCGTCCTCACGGTCTTCCTTTTCCTCCAGTGGAAGGACGGACCGCTGCATCGGGCCGCCCTCCTGGGGGGCGTAACGGCCTTGGCGATCCTCATCAAGCCCACGCTCCTGGCGCTCGCGGTCTTCGTTGGGCTCGCGTGGCTCCTGGAGCGCCGGTGGCTCCACGCCGTGGTCTGCGGACTGATCGCCGGTCTCGTGCCGCTCGCCTGGTATCTGGGGATGGGGCTCGGGATCGACGACTTCACCCGGTTCGGATCGCCGCGCCACCAGGGGATCGTCTATCTCGTCCTCGCCGCCTTCTTCTGTTTCCACTGGGGATGGCTCTTCGTCGATAAAGGCTGGCGGGAGGAGACGGGCCTCCGGCGGACGTACGCGGTATACTTCCTCGCATTCCTGCTGACGTTCCTCCCCTTCGTCCACAGCCCGCGGCTGTTCTTCCTCGCGTTCCCGGCCGTCATCCCGCTGATCGCGAAGGGCGTGAGGTCAACAGGGAAGGAGCGGCTTCTGCTGGGCGGCTGGATCGCGACGTCGAACGCCCTGGCGGCGTTCCACCTGTACGTGATGCGGACGCTGGCGATCCGGGATCTGGAGCAGCTTCGAAAGCTTTTCGGGTTTCTGTTCTGATGGAAAAGAGATGAGCCGTTCCCTCCGCTTCCGCCCCCTGATTCTCCTCGCGCTCACGTTCGGAGCGCTCTCGGCCTCCCTTGCCCAGCTCGGGCTGGTCCTGACCATGAAGGCCGTGCGTTCCTTCGGGGACGCCCTGGTGTTCGGGCTCTACCTGACAGCCGGCGCGGTCCTGGGATTCCTGGTCCTGAACCTTCTCGTGGGGCTCGCGGCGGCTCTCCTCCGGCGCGGCGCATCCGCCCCCCGCTTCGCCCTGTTTCTGGACGCTTTCCTCGTCCTCGCCGCCGTGTCCGTCGTGGTGTTCGTGGTGGCGACCCGGCCCTTCTGGCTGGGCAATCCGGGGGATGCGATCGGAGTGGCGGTGTGCGTGGTCCTGTCCCTGGTCCTGGCGGCCGTCCTGGCCCGGCGGCCCACGGCGGAGCGGCTGGGCTCGATCCCGGTGGCGCTCCTCCTCACCGTCCTCCTGTTCTTTCTTCCGCCCGTGGCCGCGACAGCCCTGCGAACGGAGACCCCCGACGCCTCGGCCCGGGCGGCCAGGGA
>DASQEB010000633.1:0-5779 GCA_035633875.1 Thermoanaerobaculia bacterium | reverse complement strand
CTCACCCCCTATCCCCCTCTCCCATCGCCCTCCCTTCCCCCGGGAGAGGGGGGACGCCTGCGGGTGGCGTTGCCCAAAAGGAAATGAAGGGCCTCCGCAGGATCTTGGGGAGAGACGTTTCTACTGGAGGGAGGATCGGGCTCGGCAAGACCGGACGGCTACGTTCCCCCTCTACCGGTTGGGGGGAGGGCGATGGGAGAGGGGGACAGGGGGTGAGGTCTCAAACCAGAAACCGACCCTCCCGCATCACCGCCTCGCCGTCGATCCAGATGTCGAACTCGCGGCCGACGCAGTCGATGTGGGTGGTGGAGATCCAGGTCTGGCCGGTGTGCTCGGCGTAGGGGTGGCCGAAGGCGATGTGGACGCCGGGGATCTTCTCGTCCTGGAGGATGTTGCCGCACACGTCCTCGATGGCGATGTTGGTGCCGATGGCGAACTCCCCCACCCGGTTGCTGTTCTCGTCGGTCGAGGTGTAGCTCCGGAACTCCTCCAGCAGCTCCCTGTTGTCGCAGGCGAGGCCGGCGATCCGGTTCTTCTTGACATCGATGGTCAGCGGGGTGGCCTTCAAGTCCCCGTACTTGCGGCAGAGGTAGTCGCCCACGACGCCGTCCACGACGAAGCGGCCCTCGACGTTGTCCGGGGCGGTGAAGATCTCGCCGCCGGGGAGGTTGCCCCACTTGTCCGGCGTGATGATGCCGCTCGTCTTGACCCACTTGAGGTGCGGGGCGAAGGTGGCGACGAGGTCCGTGCCCGCCCTGGAGGTGACGCGGATCTCCCGGGCCGGCCGGGCCTTGGCGATCAGCCAGGAGCTCAGGCGGTCCACTTCCAGGAAGTCGGCCCGCATGCCCTCCATCATGATCTGCGGGCTGATGTTGACCATGTGGCCGTGGCGCAGGCGCCTGCGGTTGATCACGTCCGTCATCGCGATCCGCGAGCCGAGCTCCCCCTGGAGGGCCTGGGCGGCGAAGATGGAGACCTGGGAGCGCTCCAGATCCTCCAGGATGGCCCGAGGCATGCCGGCGGCGAGCGGCCGGGGTGCGTAGTCCTCCAGGACGAACAGGCTGTGGGGCGAGCCCACCCCCTCGATCTCCCGGACCAGGGCGGCGGCGATCTCAGCCGTCTCCCGGTCGGTGATGATGGTGATCCGCTCCTCCGGCTGGAGCCGCAGGCAGGTGTGGATCGCGTTGTGGGCGCCCGGCATCAGGTCCGGGCTGACGGCGATGTCTCGAATCATTGCGTTGTCCTTCCTGTCAACTCCCGCGCCCCCGGGGCCCTCACCCCCTCTCTCAAGGGGAAAGGGAGAAAAGCAAGAAAGGGGCCAGCTACTCCAAACCCAGGTGCGTCTCCTCCACGATCTTGTCCACCACGGCCCGGGTGTCCTTCGCCGCGTTCCAGGCCGCGAGCTGGCGGTCGGCGCCGGTGCCCATCTTCAGGATCTGGTGGATGAATTCGACCTCCTCGCGGCTGCCGAGCTCGTCCACCACGTCGTCGATGAAGGAGAGGAGCTCATGGATCAAGGCGACGCAGTCCACCTCTTCCTGCTTGCCGAAATCGATCAGCTTGCCCGAGATGCCGTGCCGGGCAGCGCGCCACTTGTTCTCGTTGAGGAGGATGCGCCGGTAGAGGCGGAAGCCCAGGTTCTGCTTGATGAGCTTGTGGAGCTTCACCGTGACCGCCTGGATCAGGGCGGCGAGAGCGATCGTCTCGTCCACCCGCATGGGCACGTCACAGATGCGGAACTCCAGGGTGTCGAAGAACGGGTGCATCCGGATGTCCCACCAGACCTTCTTGGCGTTGTCGATGCACCGGGTCTTGATCAACAGCTTGATGTAATTGTCGTATTCCGAAAGGCTCGTGAAATGGTCCGGAATGCCGGTGCGGGGGAAACGGTCGAAGATCTTGCTGCGGTAGGACTTGAAGCCCGTGTTCCGCCCCTGCCAGAACGGGGAGTTGGTGGACAGGGCGAAGATGTGCGGCAGGAAGTAGCGGGCCGCGTTCATGATGTGGATGGCCAGCTCCCGGTCCGCGATGCCCACGTGGACGTGGAGGCCGAAGATCAGGTTCGCCCGGGCGATCTGCTGGAGGTCCTCGACGATCTCCTTGTAGCGCTGGTTGGGCGTGATCTCCTGGTCCTGCCAGTGGGCGAACGGGTGGGTGCCGGCCGCGGCGATGGTGAGGCCGTACTTGCGCGCGAGCCGCGCGAGATCGCTGCGCAGGCGGAGGACCTCCCGGCGCGCCTCCTTGATATCGCGGCAGATGTTCGTCCCCACCTCGATGACGGACTGGTGGAGCTCCGGCTTCAACTGGTCCTGGAGGGTGTGCTCGTCCGCCAGCAGGTGCAGGACGTGGGACCGCAGGTCCCGCGTCTCCGGGTCGATGAGCTGGAACTCCTCTTCGATCCCCAGCGTGAACAGCCCGGCTTCGGTCATGCGCCGACTCCGGACTGCTGGGGAACCGGCTCCGCGGCCTTGCCGGCCGGGGCCGCGGCCGGCGCCACCGCGCGGCGGACGTACTCGCCCCAGCGCAGGTTGTCCCGCCCGGGGACGGCAGCCTGGGCCTTGCGGATCGCCATCTCGGCCGCCGCCTCCACGACCCACTCGAAGTTGTCGCCGCCCACGGAGTGGACGTCGCAGTCCGGCGCCGGGTTGCAGAAGTCGATGGCGTAGGGAATCCCGTCGCGCACGGCCAGCTCCACGGTGTTGAAATCGTACCCGAGCCAGCGATTCAGGGCGAGCACGTCCTCCTCCACCTTCTGCAGCAGCGCCTGCTGCACCGGCGGGCCTCCCCGGACGTAGCGGAGGTGGAACGGCTGCTTCGGATCGTACTGCATGATCCTCACGTCGCAGCAGTCGACACAGTAGCAGCGGAAATACTCGGTGAAGACGATCTCCTCCTGGAGCATCATCACGAGCTGGCCCGTCTCCTGGTAGACCCGGAAAAACTCCTCCCGGTCCCCCAGGCGATAGACGTTCTTCCACCCGCCACCCGCGAACGGCTTGAAGAAGGCCGGCCAGCCGACGTACTCGAAGATCCCCTCCCAATCCAGCGGATAGGCCAGGTTGCGGAACGAGCGCTCGCCGGTGTCGGGCGGCATCTGGTTGGACGGCAGCAGGACGGTCTTCGGCACCGCGACGCCGATCTTGGTGGCCAGGGCGTTATTGAAGAACTTCTCGTCCGCGCTCCACCAGAAGGGATTGTTGACGACCGCCGTGCCGTTCAGGGCGGCGTTCTTGAGGTACGCCCGGTAGAACGGCACGTCCTGGGAGATGCGGTCGAAGATCACGGCGTACTCCGTGGGCTCGCCCTGGATCAGCTTGTCGATGCGGACCGGCTCCGCCACCACGCCGTCCGCCTTCTTCGCATTCACACGCTCCGCCAAGGCGTGGGGGAAGGTGTCCTCCTGGCCGAACAGGATTCCGACTTTTCTCATCGCTTCGATTCCTCCCGATCCGGGAAAGTGCGGACGCCGGCAAACACTACCACAGGGAACTCACCCCCTGTCCCCCTCTCCCATCGCGCTCCCTTCCCCGGGAGAGGGGGGCGGGAATACCGCCTCGGCCCGGGAGGTTTGAGGAGGGTGTTGAGGGCATGGGTGGAACGGCGAGATCCCTGCTAAACCAGCAATGGGATTGACTTTTCCTCTCCCATCCCCCACCATGACGACGTGTCGAGGGTCCACGCCTCCTTCCGGGAGTGACGTGGCGGCTCCAATGAGGTCTGGGCGGCCCACGGAGCCGGGCGGGCTGGGACCCGCCGATGATGGTCACGCCCAGGAAGGAGGTGGTCCAGTGTACGAAGGCAAACACGGTTCGATGGAGGTGGCGTCCTCGTAAGGGGATCCTCCACTTGTCCGTGGCACATGGACGGTGACCCCTCAGGGGGAACCCAACGCCACCGAGACGGACCCTTAAACCCCCGGCCCCGCAAGGGGACCGGGGGTTTTCGTTTTCAGGCTCGCGTCACCGGTGATCGACCTCGTCGCGGAGTTGCAAAATAGAACGACCGTTCGTATCATTGCCTCCGG
The DNA here is from genome assembly GCA_035633875.1 of Thermoanaerobaculia bacterium. Classification (GTDB taxonomy): domain Bacteria; phylum Acidobacteriota; class Thermoanaerobaculia; order Multivoradales; family UBA5704; genus DATARR01. The sequence goes on along the minus strand of DASQEB010000633.1, from coordinate 1,755 downwards.
GGCACGGCCTGCAAATGTTCGCCTGTTCTCTCGGCGAGCCGGCAAGGACCTCCCGAGCCCCACACCGAAAATCGAACGATCGTTCGCAGAGGAGACACCATGGCCGATGCCTTTATTCTCGATACTGTCCGCACGCCGCGGGGCCGCGGCAAGGCGGGCAAGGGCGCCCTGTCCGGCGTCCACCCCCAGGAGCTCCTGGCCCAGACCCTCAACCGGCTCGTCGAACGGACCGGCCTCGACCCACGGGAGGTCGACGACGTGGTCGCCGGCTGCGTCTCCCAGGTGGACGAGCAGGGGGCGAACGTCACCAGGAACGCCGTGCTCGCGGCCGGCTGGCCCTTGGAGGTGACCGGCACGACCGTCAACCGCTTCTGCGGCTCCGGCCTCCAGACGGTGAACTTCGCCGCCATGGGGGTCATGTCCGGCGCCCAGCGGCTGGTGGTGGCCGGCGGCGTGGAAAGCATGTCCCGCGTTCCCATCGGTGCGGACCGGGCCGGCCAGGACGGCGGCAACCTGTGCCTCCGGGGGAAATGCTTCCAGGTGCCCCAGGGGATCAGCGCCGACCTGATCGCCACCCTGGAGGGCTTCACCCGCGAGGACGTGGACGCCTTCGCCCTCGCCTCGCAGAGGAAGGCCGCGCAGGCGCAGAGCGAGTGCCGCTTCTCGCGCGCCCTCTTCCCCGTGAAAGATCCCCAGACCGGCGCCGTGCTCCTTGAAAAGGACGAGCACCTCCGGCCCGACACCACGGCCGAAGGACTGGCCGCCCTCCAGCCCTCCTTCGCCGCCCTGGGCGCGACCCCCATCGGGCCGGACGGCGAGACCTACGACCAGATCTCCCTGGCGCGCTACCCCGAGGCCGGGGAGATCCGCCACGTCCACACCGCCGGCAACTCCAGCGGCATCGTGGACGGCGCCGCGGCCGTGCTCCTCGCCTCCGAGGACGCCGTCCGCGCCCACGGCCTGAAGCCCCGGGCGCGCGTCCGCGCCATGGCCACCGTGGGCTCCGAGCCGCTCATCATGCTCACCGCCCCCGCCCCGGCCTCGCGCAAAGCCCTGGCGAAGGCGGGCATGGAGCCGGGGGACATCGACCTCTGGGAGATCAACGAGGCCTTCGCCGCCGTGCCGCTCCAGACCATCCGCAGCCTGGGGATCGATCCCGAGAGGGTCAACGTGAACGGCGGCGCCATTGCCCTCGGTCACCCGCTGGGAGCGACCGGCGCCATGCTCCTCGGCACCGCCCTCGACGAGCTCGAGCGGCGGGACCTCGCCACGGCGCTGATCACGCTGTGCATCGGCGGCGGGCAGGGGATCGCCACGATCATCGAGCGGGTGTAGCCCCGCTCTTCCGCACAGTCAAATGGCCGGGGCCGCCCGAAGGCGGCCCCGGCCGCAGGTGAGTTTCGTGCGGACGGCGGCTTAACTCGCCTACCTCCTCAACCAGAACGTCCCGTTGCGGAAGAAGCCGACCGTATCGTCGCCGTTGCCATCGCGGTCCCCCACCACCGGCAGGTCGCCCGCGTTGCCGTAGAGGATGTTGATCTCCCCGACGCCCGTGGTGTTGGAGTTGCGCAGGAAGAAGATGGTGTCGCGGAAGACGCCGACGGTGTCGATGCCGTCGTTGTTCCAGTCCCCCATGATCCCGATGTCGGTCGGCGAGCCGTAGATGAAGCTGATGTCCGCGACTCCCGCGGTGTTGGAATTGCGCAGCAGGTACTGCGATCCCCTCTGCACGCCGATGGTGTCGATGCCGTCGCC
>DASQEB010000632.1:0-2516 GCA_035633875.1 Thermoanaerobaculia bacterium | reverse complement strand
GCGGGCGATGTCGGCGGCGAACCGGCGGAGGCCGTCGAGGCGGGTGGTGAGGAAGGCGTGGACGCGGGAGCGGTCCAGGCGGACGTAGTCGTGCACCAGCACGTTGCGGAATCCCGCGAGATGGCTCAGATCGTCCAAGGTCTGTTGGGTGATGAGGCCGGCCTCGGCGAGACTCGGCAGGATGTCCCCATAGGTGGCCGGCCGCGGCAGCTTGAAAGCGGAGATGCAGTGGGACCCGATGTCGAACACGGCTTCGAGGGACAATTGGAGGAATCGCTCGGCGGCGCCGTAATTCTTCGGATCGCCAAGGTAGGAGGACAGGTCGAGGCGGGCGAAGCCTTCGAGGAGGCGCAGGTTTTCGTCGAGCACCGCCAGGCGGGCGGCGACGACCTCGCGATCAAGTCCCAAGCCGGCCTCCGGCGGCGCGCTCGAGGAGCGCGCGATCGTAGATGGCCGCGATGTGCTGGAAATCCAGGGCCTCCCGGATGGACCGCACCTCGAAATCAATCCGCTGCCGCGGGTCCCGTTCGAGAAGGAGAAGGCCGTCCAGGATCACCCGGTGCCGCAGCGCGGGAGGGGCCTCGTTGAGGACGACCAGATCAATCCGGGGAGCGCTGCGCTCGAGCTCCTCGACCAAGGCCGCGGCGGCGTCCAGATAATTCTCTCGCGGTACCCCACTATCGAGCAGCACCGCGACGTCCACATCGCTCATCGGTCCGGCCTCGCCGCGGGCGGTCGAGCCGAACAGCCATGCGCACTGGACGGCCACACCCGCCCGGTCGAGCGCCGCCTGCAGGGATTCCGCCAGCGCGGCGATCTCGGGAGGGGGGGAGGGCGCGGAGGGAGCGGGCGGGTGGTGCATGGTGGGGGAGTCTAGCAGTCCTTGCGAAGTTCGACGACTGGGAGCGCCGGCGTCCCGCCCCCGTCCAGGGTTTCCACCCCGGGCTCTCCAGACGTCGCTCCAGAGGAGCGATCCAGCCATCCCGCGCCCAGGCCAACGCCCGACGCTGGCTCCCTGCGTTTCGCATCGCCTCCAGGGCGACGTTCGGTCAGCTCAGGGTGGAAACCCTGGGCGATCGGAGATCTCACCTCCCCGAAAGGGGTCTCCCCTCTCCCGGCGAGGGGCCGCCCGGAACTGAGCCTCTGGCGGGAGGGATCGCGCGTATAGAGGCGGGGGAGCGGGCGGTGTTCTTTCTGGACCAGCGGGCTGATATAGTGTTCCTGGAACCGCGGCAATCTGGACGGAGGCTCATGGAGCACGAAGTGTTTTCTCGGGGTCTGTCATTCTTTCAGGGGATCGGCTTTGAAGCGAGCGGCGGGAAAGAAACGCGTGGAAACGGCTAACCTCCGGGAGCTTTTCCTCGATCTTCAGACGGAACTGGCCACGAGTCTCCGGACGAGCCGCAAAGTCCGTCATGCGCCGACAAAGGGTGCGGCGAGCGAGACGGGTTGGCGCAAGATGCTGGAGACCTATCTTCCCAAGCGCTACTGCGTCTCCGATGCGTTCGTCATCGATTCGGACGGCAGGCAGAGCGAGCAGATCGATCTGGTGATCTATGATCGTCAGTATTCGCCGTTTCTGTTCAATCATGGCGGGGCCTTGTACATCCCGGCGGAGAGCGTCTACGCGGTCTTCGAGGTCAAGCAGGAGATCACCAGGAAGACGCTTGGAGATGCGATCCAGAAGGCCGGCTCCGTCCGAGCCTTGCGGCGGACAAGCGTAGCGATCACTCATGCAGGCGGAAAGCATGAGCCGCGGGACCCTTTTCCGCTTCTTTCCGGGCTTCTCTGTCTCGAGAGTACCTGGAGCCCGCCGTTCGGTTCGCCGTTCCTCAGGGGCCTCGAGGCGAGTCCAAAAGAGGGCCGGCTAGATCTCGTCTGTGTGCTCCAGCACGGATCGGCGGAGATTCGCTACGCTCCCCGGAGAAAAATCGACATCGATCTCAGCGCACCGGACACGGCGTTGATCTTCTTTTTCCTGCGCCTCCTGGAACGGCTGCAGGGCCTGGGCACGGTTCCTGCCATGGACCTGAGGCGCTACGGCAGGGTTCTGGAGGCATAGGGTTTGGGCCACGTCCTCATCGTTGGGCTTGGTCCGGTGCAGGACTTCATCGCGGCGGCCCGCCGGAGCCGGGATCTGTGGTTCGGCTCATGGCTGCTGAGCGCTCTCTCCAAAGCCGCGGCGGCAGCGATCGCCGAGGAATGCGGCTTGGAGTCCCTCGTTTTTCCGGGATCTACCAGTCCGAAGGATCTCGGCATCGAGGAACCGACCTCGGCGGCGAACAAGATCGTGGTTCGGGTGCCGGACGGGAAGGACTCCGCCAAGGTGGCGCGGAAGGGCCGGGAAGGGTTGGAGCATGCGCTCGAAGGGATTCGTGACGAGGCATTCAAGCGGATCACCGGTCCGTATTTCATCCGTCCTCGCGCCGAGGAGCAGGTCAGGGATCTGATGGAATATGTCTGGGTCAGCGTGCCGGAACGCGAAGGCGGATATCCCGAGGCGCGCGACCGGGCGG
>DASQEB010000631.1:0-3290 GCA_035633875.1 Thermoanaerobaculia bacterium | reverse complement strand
CATCATCCCGACCACACCGGCCAGGGTCCCCCCGACGATGAGGAGGAGCCCGATCATCGCCCGCACGTGGTCCTTGGCGCCTTCCGTCGTGGCTTCCCGGATCAGCTCGCCGAGCCCGGCGTCGTGGGGGATCAGGAAGAGTCCGAGGCCGGCCAGGAGGAATCCGATCGCCGCGAGATTCTGCCCGGGCGTCTTGGCCGGCCGGCCGCTCTCCCGGCCCACGACGCTGTGGGTGTAGCCGTAGGAGAAGTAGATCGCCATGCCCAGCACCAGCCAGCCGATGAACCGCCACCAGGAGGACGGCGGCAGGTAGACCATCAGGAAGATGCAGGAGGCGGCGCCGAGCATCGGGACGATCCACGGTCCCAGCGGCACCCGGAAACCCCGCGCCCGGCCCGGGTCCTTGTAGCGCAGGATGGTGATGCCGACGCACACCAGGAGGAAGGCGAACAGCGTGCCGATGTTCGTCAGCTCGACGACCTCGTTGATGTTGGCGATGCCGGCGAAGAACGCGACCGCGATGCCGGTGAGCCACGTGGTGACGTGGGGCGTGCGGTACTTCGGGTGGACCCTGGCCGCCCACGGGGGGAGCAGACCGTCGCGGGCCATGGAGAAGAAGATCCGGGGCTGGCCGAGCTGGAAGACGAGGAGCACCGAGGTCGTCGCGAACACGGCGCCGAGGGAGATGACGAGCGTCGGCCAGGTCATGCCCAGGGCCGAGAAGGCCGTCGCCAGGGGCTCCGCCGTGCCGAGCTGGGTCCAGTTGAGCATGCCGGTCAGCACCACGGCCACGGCGATGTAGATCAGCGTGCAGACGATCAGGCTCGCGATGATGGCGATGGGCATGTCCCGCTTCGGGTCTTTCGTCTCCTCCGCCGCGGTCGACACCGCGTCGAAGCCGATGTAGGCGAAGAAGATGATGGCCGCGGCGGTGAAGACGGACGGGATGCCGTTGGGGGCGAAGGGGGTCCAGTTGTCCGGGTTGACGTAGAAGAACCCCATGAGGATGAAGAAGGCGATGATGGCGAGCTTCAGGACCACCATGGCCGAGTTGAACCAGGCGCTCTCCCGGATGCCGATCACCAGCACCACGGTGATCAGCATGACAATGAGGAAGGCCGGGAGGTTGAAGACAAAGGGGAACCCGAAGATCCGCGGGGCCGTCTCCAGGGCCTGGGCGGCCCGGGAGACGACGATGCCGAGGGCTTCGAGGTCGGTGCCTCCGGCCCGCGCCTCGGCCACCTGGCCGGCGGCCTGGACGGCGGTCCGGTAGTCGGTGCCCAGCCAGAGCGGCCACTGGATCCCCACGCTGCGCAGCAGCTCCTGGAAGTAGCCGGACCAGGAGATGGCGACCGCCACGTTGCCGACCGCGTACTCGATGATGAGGTCCCAGCCGATGATCCAGCCGACGAGCTCGCCCAGCGTGGCATAGGAGTAGGTGTAGGCCGAGCCGGAGACCGGCACCATGGAGGCGAACTCGGCGTAGCAGAGGGCCGCGAAGCCGCAGGTGATCGCCGTGAGGATGAAGGAGACGATCAGGGCCGGTCCGGCCCCCAGGCGGTCGGCCGAGCCCGCGGCGGCCGTGCCCACGGTGGAGAAGATGCCGGCGCCGATGATCGCGCCGATGCCCAGCAGCGTGAGCTGGACGGCGCCGAGGGAGCGTTTGAGCTGGGACTCCGGCGCCTCGGCCGAGGCCAGGATCGCGTTCAGCGATTTCGTACGGAAGATGCCTTGGAGCAAAGGATCGTTCCTCCCCGCGAGCGCCGGCTCGCTCCGTTCTTCAAGGAATGTAGCCGCGGGAGTGTGACACGGGGGAGGGCGGGGGCGCAACGGAGCACGATACGATAAGCGCGCCGCTTCTCCCCCGGGAGGGTGGCCATCCTACGCATCCCCTCAGGAGGAGCCATGTCCGAGACGCGCATCGAGAAAGACAGCCTCGGCGAGGTGGAGGTCCCCGCCGGTGCGTATTACGGCGCCCAGACGGAGCGGGCGCGCCGCAATTTCCCCATCTCCGGCATCACCCTGCCCCGGCGGTTCATCGCCGCGGTCGCGATGGTCAAGGGGGAGGCGGCGGCGGTGAACGAGAAGCTGGGGATCGTGCCCGCCGAGGCCGCCCGGGCGATCCGGCAGGCGGCCCAGGAGATCATCGACGGCCGGTACGACGGCCAGTTCCCCCTCGACATCTTCCAGACCGGCTCGGCCACCTCGACCAACATGAACGTCAACGAGGTGCTGTCGAACCGGGCCATCGAGATCCTCGGCGGCGTGATCGGCAGCAAGAAGCCGGTCCACCCGAACGACCACGTCAATGCCGGGCAGTCGAGCAACGATGTGATCCCCACGGCGATCCACGTCTCGGCCTATCTCGCGATCCGGGAGGTCCTGGAGCCGGGCCTCTCGCGGCTGGCCGAGGCCCTGGACCGCAAGGCGAAGGAATTCGACCCGGTCGTCAAGATCGGCCGCACCCATCTCCAGGACGCGGTGCCGGTCCGCCTCGGGCAGGAGTTCTCAGGCTACGCCCGGCAGGCGAAAAACGCCCTGGCGCGGCTGGAGGCGGTCAAGCCCCGCCTGGCCGAGCTCCCGCTGGGAGGCACGGCCGTGGGCACGGGGTTGAACGCTCCTCCGGGATTCGCGGAGCAGGTCATCGCCCGCCTCGCTGGGAGGACGGGCTGCCCGTTCGTCCCCGCCCCGAACCGTTTCGAGGCCATGGCCGCCAAGGACGCGGCGGTGGAGACCTCCGGGGCGTTGAAGACCATCGCGGCGTCGCTCACCAAGATCGCCAACGACATCCGCTGGCTCGCGTCGGGCCCGCGGTGCGGCATCGGCGAGATCTCGATCCCCAGCCTCCAGCCGGGCAGCTCGATCATGCCGGGCAAGGTCAACCCGGTCATCCCCGAGGCGGTGCTGATGGTGGCGGCCCAGGTGGTGGGCAACGACGCGGCCATCACGCTCGGCGGCATGGGGGGCAACTTCGAGCTCAACGTCATGATGCCGATGATCGCCCACAACCTCCTGGAGTCGGTCGAGATCCTGGGCAACGCCGCGCGGCTGCTGGCGGAGAAGTGCGTCGAGGGGATCGAGGCCAATCGCGAGCGGTGCGAAGAGCTGGTGGAGAAGTCGCTCGCCATGGTGACCTCGCTGGTGCCGAAGATCGGCTACGACGCCGCGGCCGAGATCGCCAAGGAGTCGGTGCGCACGGGCAAGACCGTCCGCGAGCTGTGCGTCGAGAAGAACGTCCTGCCGCCCGCCGAGCTGGCCGAGGCGCTCGACCCCTGGGGGCAGACAGAGGG
>DASQEB010000630.1:0-4467 GCA_035633875.1 Thermoanaerobaculia bacterium | reverse complement strand
GAGGTGCTGCACTACGCCTACGCGCTCGTGATGCTGGCCGGTCTGTGGATTCTCCGCTCCGGGTTCATCGGCACCTCGCGGACGTGGTGGATGGTGGCGCTCGGCATTCAGTTCTGGCATCACGTCGAGCATGCCCTGCTCCAGGGGCAGGCGATCCTCGGACAGAACCTGTTCAACTCGCCGGTGCCGACGAGCATCGCCCAGATCTGGGTCCCGCGCGTCGAGCTGCATCTGCTCTACAACTCGCTGGTGTTCATCCCCATGGTGATCGCCATGTACCACCACATGTTCCCTCCGAAGGGGGAAGCGGCCCATATGCGATGCACCTGCGCGTTCCATCCACGCACTGCCGCGGCCTGAGTCGCCGGCTCGTCCCTGCGCTGACCGTCTGCCTGCTCGCGGCCGGGGGGTGCCAGCCCCCGGCCGATTCCGCTCCGGAGGTCGCCCTGGGCTGGACCGTGGCGCCGGCCCCTCCGGTCACCGGTCCGGCCACGTTCTCGCTGACGCTCACCGACACGGCGGCGGGGCAGCCCGTCGCGGGCGCCGCGGTGCGGCTCGAAGGCAACATGTCGCATGCGGGGATGAAACCGGTCTTCGGCACGGCCCGGGAGATGGCGCCGGGGCGATATGAGGCGCCGCTCGACTTCACGATGGCGGGCGACTGGTTCGTCCTCGTCGAGGCCAGGCTCCGCGACGGCCGGACCCTGCAGCGGCAGGTGGACGTCCGAGGCGTTCGCCCAAGGACTTCGCGATGATGGCGCGGTTCCTGCGCTGGCGTCACGCACGCACGGTAATGCAGCTCCCGCTGTTCGCCCTGGCGGCCGCGATGATCCTCCACGGTCTGCTGGGGCCCCAGCTCGCTCCCAAGAACCTCGCGACCGTGCTGACCTGGGTTCATTACCGGGGCGCGCTCGTGCTCGCGCTCCTCGTGGCCGGCAATCTCTTCTGCATGGGGTGTCCCTTCATGCTGCCCCGGGATCTCGTCCGGCGCTTCGTGAAGCCGGCGTTCCGCTGGCCGCACCGCCTGCGCACGAAGTGGCTCCCGGCGGGACTGTTCGTCCTCGTCCTGTTCGCCTACGAGTTGTTCGACCTCTGGGGCTCGCCCTGGTGGACGGCCTGGCTGATCGTGGTCTACTTCGTCGCCGCCTTGGTGGTGGACGCACTCTTCCAGGACGCGTCATTCTGCAAGTGGGTCTGTCCCATCGGACAGTTCAACTTCGTGGCCTCGACGGTCTCGCCGCTGGAGGTGCAGGTCCGGGAGCCGGACGTCTGCGCCCGGTGCACGACGCTCGACTGCATCAAGGGCACGCGCCATCCCGAGGACAGCTCTCTCGTGATCCAGCGGGGGTGCGAGCTGGCCCTGGCGCAGCCGCGAAAGGTCGGTAACATGGACTGCACGTTCTGCCTGGACTGCGTCCACGCCTGCCCGCACGGCAACGTCGCCCTGACGGCGCGGCTGCCGGGGAGCGAGCTGTGGATCGATCCGCGGCGGTCCGGCGTCGGGCGTTTCTCGAAGCGAAAGGACTTGGCGGCCCTGGCGATCGTCTTCACCTTCGGCGCGCTCTTGAACGCGTTCGGCATGGTGAGCCCGGTCTATGCCGTCCAGGCGTGGTTGGCCGGCCGGATGGGGACGACGCACGAGGCGCCCGTGCTGGGCGTCCTCTTCCTGCTGGTCCTGGTCGTGGAGCCGATCCTTCTCCTCGGTCTGGCCGCCTGGCTGAGCCGCCGCGGCGCCGGCACGCGGGAGCCGCTCCTTCCTGTCGTGAGCCGCTTTGCCTACTCTCTGATCCCGCTGGGATTCGGGGTCTGGCTGGCCCATTACTGCTTCCACTTGCTCACCGGTCTCTGGACGTTCGTGCCCGTCGTCCAGGACGTTCTGCTCGGTACGCCCGACTGGGGTCTGGGCGGGCTCCCCGAGGAGCTCGTCATACCCCTGGAGTTTGGGTTCCTCGGGCTGGGCCTCCTCGGTTCTCTGCTGGTCGCCTGGCGGATCGCGGAGCGGGAGTCTCCGGCGCGCGCCGTGCGGGCGTTCGTCCCCTGGGCCGGCCTCTGCCTCCTCCTCGGGGCGACCGCGGTGTGGCTTCTCTCCCAACCAATGGAGATGCGCGGCACGTTCCTGGGGGGATGACATGAAGAGACGGCTCGCCCTCCTCGTCCTCCTCTGCGCCGCAACGCCGGCCTGGGCCCACGAGGGTCCGCCGTTCCCGATCCTCGTGGATCAGCGGGTCGGCCCCTATGTCGCTTCGGTCTGGACCGATCCGGATATCGGGACGGGCACCTTCTTTGTGGTCCTGGAGCCGCCGGAGGGACGGAGCCTGCCCGCGGGGACCAAGGTGCGGATCGGCGTGCAACCCGTCTCCAGGCGGCTTGTGGAGGCCGTGTACGACGCCGCGCCGCAGCCCGTCCGTTTCGGCGAGCGCCACTACGCCGAGGTGCCGTTCGATCAGGGAGGGACGTGGCGCGTCCGTGTCCTCCTCGACGGCCCGGCAGGCGGCGGCGAGCTGCGGAGCGAGGTCGAGCCCACGCCGGACGGAACTTTGGGACCGATCGATCTGGTGATCTATGCGCTGCCGTTCCTCGCGATAGGAGTTCTCTGGTTGAAAGCGGCACTGCGTTCGCGGCGGCCCCGGGTAGGTGTTCTTTAAGAGTGCCTACTCGAACGGGGGGTACTCGGCGAACCACTTCCGGGGCCGGAGGATCTTCCAGTCCCGCTCGGTCCCCTGGAGCTCCAGGCCTACGTCGAAGCGGCCGTAGCTCGCGAGAAGGACGCCCCGCTTGTCACCGTCGTCGAAGCGGAGGCGGCCCTGGAGGTGCGCCTCGCCGCCCGCGATGGCGAGATTCGCGACGTCCACGTAGCTGTCGCCCAGGGTGAAGGAGGCGGTGGCGCCGACGCCCTGGACATCCAGGAGGCCCTCCACCCAGCGGACGAGCCGGTTCCGCCCTTCGGGGGCGAAGAAGATGAAGACCGGCCGCACGTCCGAGAGGGTGCTCTCCACCTTGGCGCGCAAAAAGATCGGCCGGCCGGGCAGGAGGAGGGCCTGGTCGAGGTGGGCCCGCGCCCACCAGGCCTCGGCGCCGCCACCCTGCATCCGGACGTCGGTCAGCTCGATCTGCGAGCCCGAGATGTCGAACCGTCTCTCTTTGAGGTCCACCTGCCGCAGCCGGGTGTGGAGCTGGAGGTTCCCCCGGAGGGGCTTCCCTTCGAAGCGGGCGCCGATTCCGGGGGCGGCGAGGCGCAGATCGCCCGAGCCTTTCCAGTCCGGCGAGGCAGCCTGGAATCGGCCGGTCATCACCCCCGATCCCGAGGTCAGCTCGAACCCTGCCTGGCGGGGCAGATAGGCATTGTAGAAGGCGAGGCGCGGCACCTCGGCCCGGGGCAGCTCGATTGCGACGCGGAGCGGGTCGAAGAGCCGACCCACCCGAGGCTCGGGGCTCACGGCCTCGATCCGCAGGCCCCGGCCCCGGACGTGGGGACGCCCGTATCCCTCCCTCTGGAGGTGGAAGTCGGCCAGCTCCAGGGCGAGCCGCCCCTCGGGATCACCCTTGTCCTCGATGACCTGCCAGAGGATCGTGCCGGAGCCCTCGGCGTTGTAGTCCAGGAAGGCGACCTTCACGGCCTCGGGGCGGCCCTCCAGGCGGCTGCCCGGGAGGATGCGGCCCCGCCCCATTCGGAGGTCGACGTCCACGGGCCCGCCGCCCGAGCGCATGTCGAGCCACTGCGTCTTCTTGAAGTGGAGGTCGAGGAACTCCAGGCTCCGCACCCGCCCGCCGAAGCCGGTGCGCCCGGAGACGAACCGGAGGACATCCCACCCCCGGTGCTCGGCAGGCGAGAACGGCTCGATCCGCCCCTGGATCTTCCCCTTCGCTCCGGCCAGCATCGGCCGGTCTCCCAGAAGCAGGTCCCCCGAGGCGACATCCAGGCGGGTGGGGTCGAGCTGGAAGCTTTTACGCAGCGTGAGGTCGAAGCCGCCGGCGGCCCGGGCTTTTCCCGCGAAGCGGTACTCCTCGATCCAGATCTCCCGGACGTCTTCGAAGGTGATGTCGGCCAGACGGATGTGCCACGGGTCGCGCCGGCGCCGAGGGGGCGAGCGCGGGTACAGCTCCTCGGGCCGGCGGGCCGGCGGGTTGGAGAAGCCGGGGATCGGGGGCTCGAGGCCCCGCCGGGTCACCGTCCGCTTCCGGGGGGCGTCGGCCCGCCGGCGGAGGCGGAAGGAGACCCCTTCCCCCTGGACGGGGCCGGCGATGAACTCGCGGTCCTGGAGGTCCCACAGGCGGACCCACAGGATACCGCGGTCGACCGACCCCCACCATTGGACGGAGGGGGTCTGGCCACGGATCTGGAAGCCACGGACGTGAACCACCCCGGGCCACACTGTCCAGGCGTCGTCGTATCGGATCAGGAACCGCTCCGGACGGCGGTTCAGCCAGCGGTCGACCCCGGAGCGCAGCATCCAGTTGCCTACGGCC
>DASQEB010000629.1:0-2023 GCA_035633875.1 Thermoanaerobaculia bacterium | reverse complement strand
ATCCCTGCCGGCCTACTTCCTTCCTTGTTTGGGTTAGTAGGCCGGCAGGGATGCCGGCGCTCCCAGGGGACACTCCTCACCAAGTCAGCGCTTAATCGCCGCCCTATACCTCTCCGCCTCTCCCCCCTTCCCCCATCTCTCATAGAGATCCACCAGGGCCTCGTTCGCCCACTGCTGCGAGACCGGCTCCTCCGTGGCGGTGCCGGCGGCGATGGGGAGGAGGAGCTTTTCGGCCTCGTCGTAGCGCCCGAGGTCGATCAGGCAGCGGCCGAGCTCGACCTGGGGCATGGCCACGCCGTGGGTCTCCTTCTGGTGGAGGCGGTAGATCTCCACCACCCGGCGGAGCAGGGCCTCGCCGCCCGCGGGATCGCCCATCCGCCGCTTGATCTTCGCCTGGTAGTAGAGCGGCATGGTAATCGTCAGGTGGGTCGGGCCGAAGGCCTTCTCGCGGAGGCGAAAGGCTTCGTCGTAGAAGGAGAGGGCCTGGTCGGGCTGGCCGGCCTCGTCGTAGACGCCCGCCAGGTGCAACAGCGTGGTGGCAAGCTCGACGTGGTCGGGGCCGAGCGCCCTGCGGCGGATCTCCCGGCTCTGCTGGAGATCCGAGAGGGCGAGGTCCCACTGCTTCAGGAGACGGCGGGCGCGGCCGAGGCCCTCCAGGGTGTCGGCGACCAGCGGGTGCCAATCCCCGAAGACCTTTTTCCGGATCGCGAGCGCCCGCTCGTAATACATGATCGCCGACCCCGGCTCCTTGCGCGCGACTCCGGGGGCGATCAGGATGTCCCCCATGGTCTGGAGCAGCGAGGCCACGGCCGGGTGGTCCTTGCCGTAGACGCGATGAAGCACCGACAGGGCCTTGTCGTATTCGCTCCACGCGGCCGTCCGGTCCCCCAGGTCCGCCAGGGCGTCGCCCAGCATCACCCGGGTGTTCGCCACGTGGGGGTGGTCCGGGCCGTAGGCGGCCACGAGGATGTCCACCGCCCGGGCGAGGCGCTCCTGCGCGGCCTCCTGCTCGAGAACCTCTCCGAGCGTGACTCCCAGGTTCCTCAGCGCGAAGCCCACTTCCGGGTGGCGGGGCCCAAGGGAGGACTCCAGGATAGCCACCGCTCTCTCCTGAAGCCTCCGGCCCTCAGCGAGGTTCCCCTGGGCCAGGAGCACCCGTCCCAGCCCCCCCAAGGTCTTGCCGACGTCGGGGTGATCCGGGGCGAGGGCCTTCTCCTGGAGGGCCAGGGCCTCTTCGAAGAGAGACCGGGAGCGGGAGTGGTCGGCCTGCTCGTAGGAGAGCCGGGCGAGGCGCTGGAGGGCTTCGGCGAGATGCAGCCCGCCTTCGCCCGGGTGCTTTCTGCGGATCGAGACCGCCCGCTCCAGGAGAGACCGGGCCTCCTCATAGAGGGCCAGCTCGCGGTAGACGTCCCCCATGACCCCCATCAGGTCCGCCTGCGCCTCGGGGTTGCCGAGCTCGTCGATGCGCCGGGCGCCCTGGTCCAGGAGCTGCCGGGCGGTAATCTGCTCGCCTAGCGAGCGGGAGGGGGCGGAGACCTCGAAGAGGCTCTGGAGGAACGTGGAGACCTGGGCCGCCCGGGCCGCCGCGAGCTCGGCCCGGTCCCGCTCCCGGGCGAGTTGCAGGGTATAGAGCACCGTCAGCGCAATCACCAGGGCCAGCGCCGCCGCCGCCGTGGAAAGCGCCGCGGTGTGCCGCCGGGCGAACTTGCCGACGCGGTAGCGCACCGTATCCGGACGGGCTGAGATGGGGCGGCCCGCGAGGAAGCGCTCGAGGTCGTCGATCAGCTTCGACACCGCCCCGTAGCGCCGTTCGGGCTCTTTGCGGAGAGCGGTGAGAATGATCGTATCCAGGTCGCCGGCCAGCTCCCGGGCGAGGCGCGTGGGAGTGGTCAGGCGCGCCCGGGCGATCTCGTCCGGCCCCTGGTCGACCCGTCCCGGGACGGCTCCGCCCGTGTCCGGCCGGGCCGCCGCGGACGAGGGGCGGGCCGGCTCCGTCGAGGCGACGACCCGCGCCGCCTCGGCC
>DASQEB010000628.1:0-2449 GCA_035633875.1 Thermoanaerobaculia bacterium | reverse complement strand
GGTTCTTCATCAGCCGGTTGTTCCAGACCTCCTTGACCGCTCCATTGCCATCCTGGCCCTTGCCGATCTCCAGCAGGACGGCGCCCACGTCTTCCGAGGCCGACGCGAAGATCCGGTTTGGCGGCAGGAACAGGGGGGAGGCGATGGCGCCCGGCTTCCAGGAGTACCGCCAGTGCACCTTGCCGTCCGAAAGGAGCGAGACGATCTCTCCCTGGATCGTGCGGACGAGCACGTACTGCCGGACGCCGTCGATCGTGACCGCGAGCGGAGTCACGTAGCCCGGCTTGCCGTCCAGAGCGGTCCAGCGCGTCTGTCCGGTCTTCTTGTCCAGGGCCACGATCGCCTTGCCCTCCGTGCCTCCCACCTGCAGGATCACGAGGTCGCCGTCTACGAGCGGCGAGGGGGAGAACCCGCGCCGGGGCGACGGGGCGTTGAAGGTCTTCATCACGTCCACTTCCCAGAGCCGGGCGCCGTCCTTCGTCTTCAAGGCGTGCAGCCGGCCGGTGGCGGAGATCAGGTAGACCACGTCGCCCTCCACCGTGGGCGTCGAGCGCGGACCGTTGCCGAACTCCTCGGGGAAGACCGGCCCCAGGGGGGCGCGCCAGACCACCTCGCCGTCCGACTCGCGCAGGCGGTAGGCCGTCTCGCTCTCCCCTTCCACGCCCATGGTGTAGATCGCATCTCCTACCACCGTCATGCTGGAGAACCCGCTGCCGATCGGCTTCTTCCAGACCACCTTCGGACCGCTCTCCGGCCATGTCCGGAGCAGCCCCTTCTCCGGGGAGACCCCGTTCTGAAACGGGCCACGGAACTGTGGCCAGTCCGCGCTGACCGACGGATCGGCCCCCGCCGGCACCAGCCCGGCACCGAGGAGCAGGACGGTGCCCAGAAACCCACGCCACGACGTCTTCATCGGATAGACCTCCTCTTCATCACGATGGGGAGCTTGTACGGAGAAGGCTGAGGAAAGTTTTGGATGATCTCGACGGAGATCACTTTTGTGAAACGGGACGCCGGCTCACCATCCAGACTCCGAGAAGGATCGCGGCACCCCCGGCCAGGACGGCGAACGTCACCGGCTCCCCCAGAAGGGCTGCGGCCACGACCACCGCGATCAGCGGCTCGACATAGAGGAACGCCCCGACCTGCGAGGCCGGGAGGTGCCGCAGCGCGTCGTACCAGAAGATGTAGGCCACCCCCGAGCAGAAGAGCCCGAGGAACACCAGGGCGGCCCACCCGGTGGAGGACAGCCGTGCCAGGTCCGCGGGGCCGGGGCCGGCCAGGAAGAGCACCGTGGTGAGAAGCCATCCGGTGGTCATCACCCAGAACATCATGAGCGCCGAAGGATAGCGGCGGAGCCCTCTCCGGGAGAGCACGGAGAAGACCGCCCAGTTCGGAGAGCTCAGGAGCACCAGCAGGTCGCCGACCGTGCCGAACCGGCCGGCCGCCACGGCGGAGAGGTCGCCGCCGGAGACCACCACCAGCACGCCCGCTGCGGCCACCCCGATCCCCAGGACGGTCATCCCGGAGAGCCGCTCGCGCAGCACGGTCCAGCCGAGCAGGGCCATGAACACCGGCGTCGTGGTGACGATCCAGGCCGACGTGCTCGCCTGAGCGGTCACCAGCCCGTTCGATTGCAGCCACTGGTGGAACGTGATCCCCAGGAAGCCCAGCCCCGCAAAATACGCGAGGTCGGACCGCGACGGCACCGCGAGTTGCCGGCGGTGCGCCACCACCGCCCCGAGCACCGCCACCCCCATGGCGAACCGCGTCCACACCACCGTGACCGGCGCAACCTCCCCCACCGCCATCTTGGTGGCGATGAACGACGCCCCCCACACGACGACGGCGAAGAGGACCTTGACGATCGCCAAGGTCCGACCGGCAGGGTGGGCGACAGCGGTTGGAGTTTCCATGGAGGATTTGGGCCTCGCGCAGTCTATCCCGGGCGGGGGCTCGGCGAGTGTTAGCATCACTCCCGCCGGCCCCGCCCCCTCCGCCGACGGGGTCCCGAAGCCGGCGGAGAACCTCCCCAGGCCCTCCCAGCAGTCCGGCGATTCAACTCGCGAGCTTCACATCCTCCACCACCGTGACGCCCTGGAACGGATCGAGGCGATCCTCCGCGCGCCGGGCCCCTCCCCCGTCCTCCTCCTCTCCGGCGGACCGGGAAGCGGCCGGGCCGGCCTCCTCCAGGAGGCGCTCCGCGGGGCGGGCGGTCAGAAGGACGCCGTCTTCCCCCTCGAGCTCGAAGGCTATGAGGAGGGCGAGGGGGCGCTCGCCCGGTTTGCCGAGCACCGGCTGGCCCTCCGGCGGGACCTCGACGAGGCCGGTCGGGAGGCGCTCCAACAGCGCATCGATCCCCTCCTGCCCCGGCTCGAGCCGTCCCTGCCGGGCGCGGCCGTGGTAGCCCTACTCCTCTCGGGAGCGGACGTGCCGAGCGATTTTCCGG
>DASQEB010000627.1:0-15188 GCA_035633875.1 Thermoanaerobaculia bacterium | reverse complement strand
CCGAGCCCTGCCGCTCTCCCGGTCTTCGTCCTGGGACGACCTCTAGGCCGGCGTCGTCCACGAGCGCGAGGCCGACGGCGAGAAGTCCACGGGCCCCACCGTGGCCATCCCCATCCCACTTGTTGACAGGGGCCTGGCCGGCCGGACGCGTGCGGCCTCCACCCTTCGGATGGCCGAGCAGCGGCTGCACGCGCTCACCGTCAACGCCCGTTCGGAGGCGCGGGCCGCGCGCGAGCGGCTGCTCGAAGCGCGGGCGCGGGCCGACTACCTGCGCACCGTCGTCGTGCCGCGCCGGCAGCGGATCCTGTCCCTGACCCAACTGGAATACAACGCGATGCTGCGCGGCGTCTACGACCTGATCCGCGCCCGGCAGGGGGTGTCCGACGCCCTGCGCGAGCAGGTGATGGCGATCCGCGACTATTGGCTGGCGCGGACCGAGCTCGATGCCGCGATGAGCGGAGTGCTCGGCTTCTCGGCGCGGCCAGAGCGGCCGGAGCTCCCCCGGATGGACCTGTTCGAGCCGTCCCCGCAGCAGGAAAGCAAAGAGAACGAATAGGAAGGATCGATGACATGAGGATGACGAGACGCAACCTGCTCGCTTCCGGGATGGCGGCGCTCACGGCCGGCGCCGCCAACCTGCTGCAGCGCAATCCGCTGCTCGCCGCCGCGCAGCGCCAGGCCACCCCCAACGGCCATGCCCCGGTGGTGACCCCCAACGGCTCGGCCCTGCCCTGGCGCTGGGAAGACGGCCACAAGACCTTCCACCTGATCGCCGAGCCGGTGGTGCGCGAGTTCGCCCCCGGGTTCCGGGTCAACTGCTGGGGGTACAACGGCCAGACGCCCGGTCCCACCATCGAAGCCGTGGAGGGGGACCGGGTGCGGATCTACCTGGAGAACCGCCTCCCCGAGCCCACCTCCATGCACTGGCACGGCGTCCTCCTGCCGAACGGCATGGACGGCGTCGTCGGCCTCAACCAGCGGCGGATCGAGCCCGGCGAGACCTTCAAATACGAGTTCGTGGTGCGCCAGCACGGCACCCAGATGTACCACCCGCACTTCGACGAAATGGTGCAGCAGGCGATGGGGATGATGGGCTTCCTCATCTTCCACCCCCGGCGGCCGGCGCGCCGGATCGACCGCGACTTCGCGATCTTCCTCAACGAGTGGTTCATCAAGCCGGGCACCTCCATCCCCGACCCGACGATGATGCTCGACTTCAACGTCTTCACCTTCAACAGCCGGGTCTTCCCCGGCACCGAGCCCCTGCTCGCCCGGCTCGGCGACCGGGTGCGCGTCCGCATCGCCAACATCAGCATGGATTCCCACCCGATCCATGTCCACGGCCACACCTTCCGCTGGACGGCGAGCGACGGCGGGCCGCTGCCGGAGACGGCGTGGATCCCCGAGACCAGCATCAACGTCCCGCCGGGCACCACCCGCGACATCGAGTTCGTCGCCGACAACCCCGGCGACTGGGCTCTCCACTGCCACAAGGTCCACCACACGATGAACCAGATGGGGCACAACCTGCCGATCATGACCGGCGTGGACCAGTCCGGGGTCGCCGAGAAGCTCGAGGAGCTGGTCCCCGGCTACATGCCGATGGGCAGCACCGGCATGGGGGACATGATGGACATGGGAACACCGCGCAACTCCCTGCTGATGGGAGCGGGGGAGGGCCCGTTCGGCTCGATCTCCATGGGCGGCATGTTCACCATCCTCAAGATCCGCGAGGGGCTGCAGAGCTACGACGAGGACCCCGGGTGGTATGAGCACCCCGCCGGAACGGTGGCCCTGCCGGTCGGCGAGCGGCAGGCGGTGGCGCCGACGCGCATCCTGCCGCGGCGTCCGCCGGGCAGTGAGAGGATCTTTGACGCGGTCAAGCCCGCAAGCGGGAGCCATGGGGGCTCCCATCGGAGGTGACCGGGTCTCTCCGGCCTGTCATGAGCCCCTCTCCGCAACTTTGGCGGTTTTGCCTCGTGGAGGGGCGGGTCGAGCCCCCGTCCACCCGGCCAGACCCGCCCCTGCGGGAGGCAAAGTCAGCGCGCATGGGGGACAAGCCCCTCCCCTACATCCAAGGAGCGTCCATGTTCACGCCGATGCCCCCAGCACCCCCCGGCCGAGGATCTGCCCGACCTCCTCCTGGACCGCCGGACCCGCCGCCTCCAGCACCGCCGCCAGGTTCTCCGGGGAGCTGACCAGACAGGCCAGGACGTGCGCCGCATACACCCACTCGGGAATGTGCGTCCGCAAACGGCCCACCTCGCTGTTCTTCTTCACCACGGGATGCCCGGGCCGGTCCCCCGGCTCCGGCTCCGATCCCAGCAGCTCGTAGAGCTGGCCCCGGGAGATCGCCGGCCGCGACGCCAGAAAGAGCAGCGCCTCCTCCCGGGTCGCGAACTCCGCCTCGGGCTCGTCTCCCATCTCGGGGCTCTGCCAGGGCCGGTACAGGAGGAACCGGCCCCCTCTCTCGTGCAGAACCAGCGGCCCATGCACCAGCGGGTCCCCTCCCTGCGGCTCCTCCCGATCCCGCAGGGCCTTCAGATACTCCCTCGTGAAAGCGCTCAGGGACGACAGCTTCTCGGGCATCGCAACCTCCTCGGACGGGGGCGGGCGCTTCGTCCGCGTCCAGGGTAAAAGTTCCGGCTTCCGGAACTCATGTGCGCCTGGTGCGTTTTCTACACCAGGGATTTTGCCACTGTCAATATCCCTTTGGCCGGGAACTCTTGATTTCCGCCAGAAAGTCGAGGTACCCTATGGCCATGGAAGAGGACAAGGTTGAGATCAAGAGGATTCTGGAACTGTTGCGGACGCTCTGCCGGATGCTTGGGCTCACCAATCGGGAGATCGAGCGCCGAATGGGGCTGACCCCGAGCTACCTGAGCCGGCTCTACGGCGGGTTCATCGAGGTGAAACTGGAGCACGTCTTCGGCATCGCCCGGGCCATGGGCCTCAAGCCCGGAGAGTTCTTCGAGTTCGCCTATCCGTCGCGAACCGAGCCGCCCAGCGAAGCTGCCATCGTCATCCGGCGCATTCTCCGCGACCTCCAGCCACCCATCCCGGAGATGACGAGTCCCTCGCCGACCCCGGCGCTCCGCCAGGAAGACATCCAGCAGATGGTGCAGGATTCGCTACGGCAGTTCTTCTCCGGACTGACCAGGACCGGAGGCTAGAGCTCTGTCACAGCAGAGTCACCGCTTTTCGTGAGCTTGGGGCGGGCGCGCGACTGAGAGCGCCGGCGTCCGGTCACTTCTGCTGTGACAGACCACTACACGTCCGGCGGAATGAACTGCGCGTCCGGGTCGATGTCCGACTTGCGGACGAACTCCACCACGCTCTCGTAGAGGGCTAGAGTTGCTTTGCCCCACTCAAAGGAGTCCCGGAGCAGCAGCACCGCCGCGATCGCCTGGACGGGAACCTGCAAGGACGTGAAGATCTGCGCAGCCTCGGTGGCGATCCGGCCCGCTTCTCGGGTCCGATGCTGCCGCATCCGGACCAGCCCCAGGTCAAGGGAGGCCATGGCGGCAGCAATCCCGAGATCCTCCTCTTCGAAACCCTGCCGTGCTTCTAGAAACGCCGCTTCGGCGCTCTGCAGGTTTCGCAGGCCGTAATCGATCTGACCCTCCAGCCAGCGAAGCTTGAGGGTGTGAATTTTTCCCATGTTGGGCAGATGGGGCCGGTATTTGAAAAGGGTTCTCCTCGCTTCTCCAAAATGACCACAGGCAACGAGGAACGAGAGCTCATTATGGAGCGCGATGATCAACAAATCCGGCTCCCGGTTTAGATCGATTAAGGCGAGCGCCTTTCTATTGATCTTGATCGCCTCTTCAGATTGACCGCTGTAATGCGTATAGATTGCCTTCTTCAGGAGGGTGTGACCGGCGGAATGGCGATCCCCGATTTCGTTATAGAGGGTGTAGGCCACGTCTAGCGCTGCAAAAGCCAAAGTAAAGATCCGCCGGGTCCCGTGAAGCGAGGCCAGCAGGGTGTAGAGGCGCGCCTTCACGGCCGAATCTCCCGAGCCCTGTCTCTCGAAGACAGAAAAGGCTTCGTTGAAGGCTCGCTCCGCCTCGACAAGGTTGTCCGCCGCACGGAAGGCGTTTCCGAGAGCCCCCCAGGCCTGCGCAATGAGATCCCCCCGCTGCCGAGGCGAAAACTCCTCGGGGCCGAGCCTTAAGGCCACTTCCAGGGCGCATCGCGCTAAGCTCACCATCTGCTGGGGCTGATGGAGGCGCACAGCCCAACAGCGCTCGATGAGAGCCTTGTAGACGCCGAATCCCCCCAGCGGAGTGTCCCCCTTGGAAAAAATAGCAAAGGCGCCCCCCTCCTGGAGCAGAGCGGCAATTCGCCGGGCCTGCTCCGTCTCCCTGTCGAGGTAACGCGCGATTCGGAGACCGGAATCAAGCACGCGCTCGTAGGCGGCTTCGAGATCGGGAGAAATCTTCTCCGCTCGTGAATCTTTCTGGGGAAAGTTTCTGCCCTTGAGGCAGGCTCGGCAGCTTTCGCAGGAGAAGAGATGCCGCAAGACCTCTTGCTCGCGAAGAGGTGTCAGACCTCCTGCCAGGAGTACCCCCAGTTCGGACGGGGTGGGGTGCTGGCTCAATGCTGCCTCCTTTCGTCGCGGGTTCTGATTCTCTCACAGGAGGACCTCTGAAACGAGCAGGGTCGCCTGCGGGAGACCGGTCTCTGCAGACGACCCTGTTTCTCTCTGGTGAGGGCAGGCGAGCCTAGCCATCTGGATCGATGCACACCCCTTGCTCGCTCCACTGCCGGCAGGTAGGCCCACCGAGCGGGTTCGACTGGATGACTGAGCAACCATCTGAACCGAGGCATCCGCCCTGCTTCGCCCCCACCCGCTCTCTCTCCATTCCTTCCGGTCCTCCTCCCCCTCGCGTCCAAAGCGCCGCAATCCGTTGCGGCAAAAGACCTTCGAGCCAGCGCCAGAGGCTGCCGGACGATGAGCGCTCCACCGCGACGGCCGAGGCCGGAATGGTGAGCGCCAGGGTTGCGGCTAGAGTTGCCGCGGCGGCGAGACGTCCTGTGGTTCGTTGAGGCATTCACGTACCCCCTTCCCGCGGAGTCCTCCGGACCTCCATTGGCCGGAACCCGCGGGTATCAAAGTCGCCAAAGACAGACGTCCCAGTGTGCCGGATGCGAGGGGATCTCGCATCTTTGCCCGGGATTCTCGCCCTCCGCTGCGCTCTGTAACCGGCACGGTTGCAGCAGTCCGAAACCAAACCTGCTTATCTGTCTTCGGCGCGGTACATCTTTATCCCAGAACAAGAGACTTTGCAATAGAGGATGGGTGGTCTCACCCTGAGTGACCGAAGAATGGAGGCATGCGGCGGAGGTGTTGACTTGGGAAATCCGATGAATACACTCACGGCATCATCAGTTCGTCAATGCGGCTTTCGTCGAGGCCAGGAGGAAAGACGATGCAAGGATGTCTACGCCGGCAGATCGGCCGGAACATCGCGACGATGCGGGAGCGGCGTGGCTGGGTGCAGAAGGAGCTGGCGCGGCGGCTGGACGTCACCCGCAGCGGGTTGAGCAAGTGGGAGAGCGGGGACCACATGCCGTCGGTGGAGGCGCTGGTGAGGATGGCCGAGGTGCTGGAGGTGACTCTGGACGAGCTGGTCTGCGGCCGTCCGGTCGTCGAGGCCGAGGGGCTGGGGCCGGCGGAGCGGGGGGTGGTGGAGCGGGCGGTCCGGAACCTGTCGCGGCTGCTCGGCCGGCCGGAGACAGCAGGAAGGAAATTGAGCTCGGCGTCATGAAGGCGCCGAAGTTGACCCAAGGAGGTCGAGTCATGGAAACGGTGAAGAAAGTGAACGGTGGGATCAAGGGGAACGCGCGCAGCCAGAAGAAGCCGCTGGACAAGCTCCTGCGTCCTCCAAAGCCGCCGGAGAAGCTCAAGGCGGAGCGGGTGCAGGAGGCGCTGAGGTCCATGCCGGGCTGGGCGCTGTCCCCCGACGGCGAGAGCATCAGCCGGGTGCGGGATTTCGGTTCCCCGCAGATCGCCGCGGCCTACGCGGGCTTCGTGATGTCCTGCGCCGGTCTCGCGAAGCGCTCGGTGGAGGTCAGCCTGTCCGACAACCTGCTGGGGATCACGATTTTCGGGTTGCCGCAGCAGGACGGTACGCGCGGCCTGACCCTCGGGATCCTGGCCTTCGCCCGGCGGCTCGGCTGAGGCCGGGCCGAGCCACAAAGACGTTCCACATCCGACAAGAAAAAAGGAGAAAAGACCATGCCCAATGGAAGTTTTGGTGACGAGATCCGCGAGATGGAGGGGACCCTGGCCGCGTTTGCCGAGAATGCCGAGCAACTCGGCGCGGCCGAGCCGCACCGGGCTGCCCTGGAAGTCATCGTCGGGGAGGCCAAGGCCCTCAAGGATCGCCAGGATTCGTACATCGCCGCCCGGCAGGAGGTCACCCAGCAGCTCCGGGAGGCGATGGTGCGCGGGCGCGAGGCGGCGCGGTGTCTGCGCAGCGCCGTGAGGGCCATCCTGGGGACGCAGAACGAGCGCCTCGTGCAGTTCAAGGTCGCGCCGCTGCGCAAGCGGCCGCGCAAGCTCAGGACGCCGGAGGAGACGCCCCCGACGGAACCGCCGCAGGCCGCGTAGCCCTCTGACGCATCCCTCCTCCGGGGTGTGACGGCCGGCGCACCCCGTTTCCTGCCAACGACATCCCTCCTCTTTCGGACCCCGCCTTGCCGGGAGGGGAGGGACCCTTCCCTGCCGTGGAGCCCCGCGGCAGGTCGGGAAAGCTCAATCGATCAACGGCCCCGATGTGCTGGCAAAGGGAACTGCAAGCCATGAAAAAACAAGTTTTCATTCTCTGCATGCTCCTGCACTGTGCGGCGGCGTTGCCCTCACACGTCAGGAATCCGGGCTTTCTATGCAGGACGTACGCGGATTCCCTCCGGTGCAGCTCGGAGGCGGTGAGCGACCTCAAGCGGCCGCCGCAGTGGGAGCTCTATCCGGAAGGTCAAGGTTATACAGACGTCGCACGTGGCTGGAATGTCACTCTCTACCCGCCCGCACCCGGACATCGTTACATGGTGCTCCTCCGGGTGTACCTGCCGAATCAGATCGCGATCCTCACCTGTCGCTTGAAAGACGGAGAATGTCGTGGACCAGATGCCGGAGACTAGGAAGACAGGAATCGGAGTCAGGCTGGACCTCATGATCTCCGCTCTTAAAGGCGCCAGGCTCGAAAGCATCACCTGGGACTATGAGCGGAGAGGGAACGTCGCGCTTCCCGCGCGTCTGGGGCCAGGGTCCCACAACTTCGGGGTGGTCGCGCGGACGCTCGACAGGATCATCGGCCGGGACGACAACCATCTCGCCTGGCTGCTTGCCTGGTATCGAGGACAGAACAGCGGTGGTCTCGGGCATTGTGGCCGAGAAATTCTTTCTCCCGTCTACTTCGATGCCCACGTTACATGTGCCATGGTCAACCATGTGCTTTCCCGGAGAGATGGCCATCGAGAGCTCCTGAGGGAGACGAGGATCTTTCTCGAAAACGAGCTGGCCCTGGATCTTGCTCACTGGTCCCATGGCGTCGTTGTCGCCTGTGGAACAAGAGCCTTCACCGTGGAGAGTGGATCGAGGAATGAATGGCTGGCTTTCGTGCTCGGCGAGAAGCGGAAGAATCTGAAAGGCCGAACCGCGCGGTTTGCTTCCGACCTTGAGATCTCTCTTGCGCCTGACCTTGGCTTTCTCCGTCGGATCAGGTCAGCATCGGGTGAGATCGCTGTCGTGACAGGGGCTCACGGACATGCGTCCTACTTTCCCAGAGGGCCACGGTGTTACAACAATCCGCAGCCCGGTGCGGTGTCTATCAACGGCATCGCAACCTACTTGAATCCGGGGAGGGCGCTGAACCGGAAGAACCTGAAAGGATACTTTCCCTCGACCTCGCTCGCGGAGGGAATGCTCGTGTCGCGAGATGAAGGCAAGGGTTGGGAGGGGCTGGCGGACTTGTCGGGCCTGGGCGAGGTGACGTCGGAGATGGTCATCCCTGGGGTGTAGCAGGCTCAGGAGGCGGTTCCCACCTCCGATGTCCTGACTTCCCTCCCCAGCCCGGGGAGGGACCCTGTCTTTCAGACCATGGTCAGAGGAGGTCTGTTTCCTGGAGGGACCTGGCCGTCAGGATCCGCCGGGTCAGCTTCGTCAGCTCCGAGGAGGAGGAGATCTCCCGAACGCGTCGGCGGACCTCCTGGGGCACGGGCCCGAAGCGCTGCCGAAGCATCTCCAGGGCAATTTTCTGCATCCCCTCCACCTCTCCTTCCCGCCGTCCCTCCTGTCGTCCCTCCCGGCGCCCCCGTTGGAGGCCCTTCTGGAGGCCCTTCTGGAGCCCCTCCTGGCGTCCTTCCTGGCGTCCTTCGTGGCGCCCCTCCTGGCGCATCTTCTGTTCCCATTCTCTGAACGTCTCTTCCAGCATGGCGGCGCTCTCCAGATTGATCTTCCCCCGAGGAATTCTACCGGCAAAAGGATACCGACGGAACCGGCGGTCGAGCCAGATGTTGTAGATCCTCCGGAGCTCGGGCGGCACGAGGACCTTGAGATCCTCCAGGCGCGAAGACGCTTGTCTGAGCTCGGCGGTCTCCAACCGGAGGGTGGCGGCCAGGAGGTTGTCGCGGAGCTCGGGATCGTCCAGGGGAAGCCGTCCCGCATCGAGCAGCCGATAGGAGAGCTGCGGCAGATGGCGCTGGACCTCCCGCGGGACCGGTGCGAAGAGGCTCGCGAGGTCCAGAGAGGCACGCCACTTCGGCTTGCCGTGGTAGAGGACGATCGGGAGCACCGGGGGGAGAAGGTCTCCCGGCTCCAGCTCCTTGTCGATCAGGTCCTGGAGAAGGAGGCCCACATAGGTGAGCAGCCGGACCGCCATGAAGCGGTCAGGAGTGGACTGGAACTCGAGGAGAAGGTAGATCCAAAACCAGTGCTCTCCCCTGTCGTCCTTCCAGCGGAGACTCCAGATGATGTCGTCATGGCGCTCGCGCAGGTCGTCGGTGACGTAGCTGCCTCGGCCCCTCCGCAGGGTGGAGAAATCGAGCTGCTCCACCCAGGAGGCGGGAAGGAAGCCACGCAGGAGCGCCTCGACGAGGTGCGGTTTGGAGAAGAGGAACTTGAAGCCGTGGTCATGCTCGGAATTTCCGCCCTTGCGGGTCCGGGGCGCGCCTCGCTTGCCGGTCGTGGAACGGGTCACCGGGACAATCTATCGTGATCCCGAAACGACCGGCAAGCCGTTTCCCCTGATCCTTCGACCCCGACCTCCGGGAGCGCCGGGAGAGGAGGAGGATCTGGTGAAGGCGGGGAGGGGCGCTCAGTCCGATTCCGGCAGCCCGGCGATGAAGCGCTCGAGCGACCGGCAGAAGAGGGCGGGGGTCTCGGCGAAGGGGAGGCTGCCGCTGCCTTCGAAGATCTCCACGTCGGCATTGGGCAGCTCGCTGAGCCAGCGGCCGGCATCCTCGGGGGACGGGGACTTGGCTTTACGTCCCCAGGCCAGCCAGACGGGAACCCATACGTCGGCGAGGGCGTCCGTGGCGTCCTCCCGGAGATCGCCCCGGAGGTAGGCGGCCAGGGCCTTCCGGGTCTGCGGGACGTGGCACGACCGGTAGTGATGCTCGAGGAGCGCCGCGTCCACCCGCTCGGGAGCCGCGTAGATCTCGCGCCGGAGGTGGTGCTCCAGAGCCGAGCGACCGGTCAGGAGGTCGAGGGCGAGCGAGCCGAGCAGGGGGAGGCGGAGGAGGCTGGCGACGAAGCCGCCCACCTCGGGGCCGCCGTCTTCCCCGAGCCCCATGGGGGAGACCAGGGCGAGCCCGCGGACGAGCTCCGGGAGGTCTGCCGCGAGGCGTGCAGCGTAGGCGGCCGTCTGGCCGGCAGCGACGATGACCGCCGGCTCCCGCACGACCGAGGTCAGGAAGTCTTCGATGGCATCGACGTAGAGGTCGGGCTGATGGCTGCCGCCGGGCGGGCCGTCGGAGCGGCCCCAGCCCGGGAGGTCCGGCACGTAGACGGAGAAGCGCGCCGCGAGGATCTCTGCCGCCGCGCGCCACTGGTTGGCGTCGTACCCGGGGCCGAAGCCGTGGAGGAGGACGATCGAGGGGCCGCTCCCCAGCTCCTGGAAGACGATCTGTCCGAGGGGGCCTGCATACCGGTGCGCCCGTCCCCAGCGGGGGGGTTGGGGAGGCTCGGCCCGCCGTCGCAGGAGGGCCGCCGCGGCCAGGGGGACCCCCACGGCCGCGCCCGCGAGGAGCAACCTCTTGGCGATCCGCCGTCCGCGGTTGCGTGGGAGCGATCGTCCGGTGCCTCTCGTCATGGGAGGAGGATATCACTGCCCGTCTGGCCTGCCCTGCGGGGCCGCGCCCCCGCCCGGAGATCTCACCCCCTATCCCCTCTCCCATCGCCCTTCCCCCGACCGGGAGAGGGGGGACGATTCCGAGCCGGCTTTCTAAAAGGAAACCCCCACTCCTCCAGAGCGGTCCCTAGTCGATCTCGGCAAGACCGCCTGCATGGGTCCCCCCTCTCCCGGGGGAAGGGAGGGCGATGGGAGAGGGGGACAGGGGGCGAGGTTTCGAGCTGCCTTTCCTGACGCCGCGCTATAATTCCGTCCTTGACCGGAGACCGACCCCTCTGCCCGTCCGCCCCATCGTCCGGCTCGGCCATCCTTCGCTGCGCTCTCCGGCGCAGCCGCTGTCCCATCCCCAGATCGGCTCTCCCGAGGTCCAGACGCTCATCGACGACATGGTGGACTCCATGCGCGAGGCCCGGGGCGTGGGGCTTGCGGCTCCCCAGGTGGCCTCCGACGTCCAGGTCTTCGTCTACGAGGCCCCAAGCCCGCCCGACCGTGCGGAGCCGATCCCGCTCCGCGTGGTCATCAATCCCATGATCACCCCTCATTCGCGGGAGCTGGTCTATGACTGGGAGGGGTGCCTGTCGATCCCCGACCTGCGGGGTCTGGTGCCGCGGCATGCGGAGGTGCGGGTGCAGGGGCTGGATCGGGAGGGCCGGTCTCTGGATTACGTCGTCGCCGGCTTCGAGGCGCGGATCGTCCAGCACGAGTACGACCACCTGAACGGGGTGGTCTTCCTGGACCGGATGCGCGACCTCCGCTCCCTCGCGTACACGGACGAGTGGGAGCACTACATGGCCGGCGAGAACGAGGACCTCGACGAGACTGCGGTCGGCTGAGTGGGGCGCGAGCTCGTCATCCTCTGGGCCGGCCGCCACCAGCGTTCCCACTGGGAAGAGATCTGCGCGTCGTACCGGAAGCGCATCGGCCACTTGGCCACGGTGCGGGACGTGCCGGTCCGCGCCCGGGCCGGGGCGGACGACCCGCAGCGCCGGCGCGCCGAGGGGGCGGCCCTCCTGGCGGCGGTCCCTCCCTCGGGCTGGATCATCGCTCTGGACAGCCGGGGCGAGATGATCTCGTCGGAGGACTTCGCCGCCCGCCTCGCCCGCCTCAAGACCGAGCACCCCCACCCGGTGGCCTTCCTCATCGGCTCCGACCTCGGGCTCGACTCCGCGGTGCTGGAGGCGGCGCGCTCGGTGCTCTCCCTGGGGCCCATGACCCTCTCTCACGAGCTGGCACGCGTCGTGCTTCATGAGCAGATCTTCCGTGCGCTCTCCATTGAGGCCGGAATGAGCTATCATCGCGAGCCCTTGTGAGGGCTGGTATCATAGGGAACTTTTTTGATCGTCCCCGTCGAAAGGAGACAACAACTGTGGCCAAAACACAGAAGGTCCAGCCGGCCGCTGAGGTTTCCCAGGACAGCTTCCAGGCTCTGCGTGAGCGTCTGGAGAGTCAGCGCCAGGAGATCCTGGACATGTACAAGCAGGACGTCCGCGCTGGGCAGGAATCCGCGGACGACGGGACCGAGGACATCGTGGACCGCGCCAACAACGCCTACAACCGGGAGCTGATGTTCTCCCTGTCGGACAGCGAGCGGCAGATGGTGCTTCAGATCGAGGCCGCCCTGGCCCGGATGGACGCGGGCACCTATGGCCGCTGTGCCCATTGCGGCAATGCGATTGCCATCCGCCGTCTGGAGGCGGTCCCCTATGCGCGTTTCTGCATCGATTGCCAGGAGCTCGCCGAGAAGGGGCTGCTCGAAGAGGCTTCGTAAAGCTACGAGAGCCGGAGACCGTGCGCGAGGAGGTCCACTTCGGACCTCCTCGCGGCGTTTGACCGGTCCTCCGATCCGCCGCCATGGCCGCTGCCGTCGAGTCCTTCCTCGCCAGCCTGACCCGCAAGGGGCCGCCGCCTCAGGTCTGTCTCGTCCATGGAGACCTGGTGCTGGCCGAGCCGGCCGCCCGGCGGGTGGCGGAGGTTCTGGCCCAGGCGGCGGGGGTTCCGGCCGAGGCCGTGGAGACGCACCGCCGTCCCCCCTCCCTCTCGCCGCTGCTCCAGGATCTCCGCACCTACTCTTTGTTCGGCTCGGCCAAAGTCCTCCTGGTCCTGGATACCGCCTTGCTGGCCGACCGGAGCGCGGCCGGGGAGCTGGTCGACGATGCGGCGGAGGTTCTGCCCCTGCCGGCGGACGGCCGCTCGCTCGGCAG
This sequence comes from Thermoanaerobaculia bacterium, assembly GCA_035633875.1. Lineage (GTDB taxonomy): Bacteria > Acidobacteriota > Thermoanaerobaculia > Multivoradales > UBA5704 > DATARR01. The sequence goes on along the minus strand of DASQEB010000627.1, from coordinate 2,629 downwards.
CCGGGAGCGTCAGGCCGCCTGCCGTCTGCTCCAGGCGCTCCACCTGTTCGACCTCGACCCCTATGCCGGCCCGCCCGAGCGGGTCGTGGGGGAGCTGCCCTCCTGGGTACTGGAGGGAGGCAAGGCGCGTCGCGGCTCGGGCGGCCGGGCACGGGGCAAGCGCCAGGTGGAGGAGCTGCGGGCCGGGCTCGCCTCCCTCCTGGAGGCGGCGCGCCGCGAGGAGCTCCAGGGGATGGGGGGGAGCGATCTGTCCGAGCTGGCGGAGGTGATCCGCGGCGGCCTCCCGCCTGGGCACTCCCTGGTCCTCGCCGAGAGCGCCGTGGCGGGGGATCACCCCGTCGTGCGCCTGCTCGAAGAGCGCGACGCCGTCCTGGGGCTGGGGCGGGTCGAGTCCGAAAAGGGGAGCTGGCAGGGGCTCGACCTCCTGGCCGAAGAGCTGGAGCGGCAGACCGGCGTGGGCATCGCCCCGGACGCCCTGTCCGAGCTCGCGCGGCGCACTCTGCGTCAGGAGAGCGACGGCCGGGGCCGGGGCACGGGCGGCGTGGATGCCGACTCCACCGCGCGCCTGGCCGGGGAGTACCGCAAGCTCGCCAACCTGGCCGAGGGTCGCATCGACCGCAAGCTGGTGGAGCAGACCGTGTAGGACCGGGGGGAGGAGGACGTCTGGCAGCTCCTGGACGCGATCGCCGAGGGGCGCGGCGGAGAGGCCCTCGACCGTCTGCGCCGTCTCCTCGCCGCGGCCGAGGACCCATTGGCGGCCCGGCTCACCTTCTTCTCCCTCCTGGCCTCCTTCTGCCGCCAGCTCACCGCGGTCCGGGGCATGATGCGGGCCGCCCGCGTGCCGGCCGGCGAGTCCAACTACTACCGTTTCAAGAGCAGTCACGCTCCCGCCCTCCAGGGAGAGATCCCCACCGGGGGCAAGAACCCCCTGGCCGGCCTCCACCCGTTCCGGCTCCACCGCGCCTACCTGGCCGCCTCCCGCCTGCCCGAGGCATTCCTGGCGAAGCTTCCCGCCGAAGTCCTGGAGACCGAGCTGCAGCTCAAGGGGGAGGCGTCCGAAGCCGATGTCGCCCTGGCCCGCTTCGTCGCCCGTCTCAGCACCGCCGGCAGGCGGTGATCCGGGTTGCTGGGTGCGGCTGAAGCGCACCTCGGCACACCCCTCCTAAAAGAAATCGGCCTTTCCACGGTCATCGAGCCATAGGCCACCTTTCTCCAGGCCTTTTTTCCTCGGGATCGGCCAGAAGTTTGTCGCATGGGGCTCGTTTTTCCTGATCTGGTGTCACTCTCTCTTACAGGAGCGGCCCCGCTTCGCAGCCATGAGGGCTCGGGTCGAGGGCCGCTGGGAAGGAGAGGTTTCATGTCACTTCACATTCGTTTGCTCGCCTCCGCACTCGTCTTCGTCGTCTTCGCCGGAGGAGCCGCCCAGGCCATGCCGCTCCCCGGGTCGTCCCTCCCTGCCGAAGAGAAGGCAGGATTCCTCGATGCCGCCTGGGACTGGGTCGTCGCCTTCTTCAATTCCTCGGCGATTCAGAACCAGCCGAGCCTCGGCCTCGGCGGCTCCGGGGACGAAGGGCTGCTGGACCCGGATAGCTCCACACTCGACGCCGTGCGGAAAACCGACACCGAAGAGGGTGGCATGATGGATCCTGACGGACTGCGCTAGAAGGCGGGCTCGAAGGGGGTGCCTGTCGGGTAGACTCCTGACCCTGACGGGCACTCCCGATGTCTTGTCATTCTGTTGTCACGCTTCGAGCCTCTGCGGTGACCATCTTCTAGAGAGTGTGCTCCTCCCTGGCTCATGGAAGACTCCGGTCGCTTTTGCACAGAGATCCTGGTTCGCCTCCAGCCGGCCCTGGAGAGGATCTTTGCCGCCTATGGGGTCTCCGAGGAGAAGGCTCGGGAAATCGTGGAGCGGTCCTGCTCCCTTCTCATCAGCAAACGGCCGATGCGCCAGGACCCGGAGGGGTGTCTATTGCGGATGATGATCGAAAAATGCCAGGAATGGAGAAGAGAGGAGGCGGTCGTTGAAGATCCACCCCAATGACGCGCTGCTGGAAGAGTTGATGTTCGCACTGGGAAGGGGGCACCGGGTTCTGATTGAGCACATGCTTCGATGTGCGCATTGCCGGGCGCGGCTACGTTCTCTTGCGGATCACAGGGCCGAGCGGGGGCCAGCCCGGAGCGTGAACATCCTGGGATGGCCTCAGTCTTCCGAATACGACACCCCCTTGGAAAAGAGCACCCGCGATTTGCGGAGCCGGGAGGCCGCGCTCCAAAGGGAGAGGAGCGAGGCTCCAGGCCTCTATGTAGAGCTGATGGAGCACCCGGCTGGCCAGCGGGAGTTCCTGGTCCGGAACATCCCTCGTTTCCATACCTGGGGGTTCCTCGAACTGCTGATCCAGAGGAGTTGGGAGACGACCATCGACTCGCCTTCGTACTCGGAGGAATTGGGAAGGTTGGCGGTTCTGGTCTCCGAGTGCCTGAACCTGGACGTCTACAAGGCGGAGTTGGTGGAGGATCTGCGAGCCCGGGCCTGGGCCTACATCGGGAACTCCCAGCGGGTGCGCTCCGATCTCCAGGAGGCGGAGCGGTCCTTCGCCACCGCCTCCTTCCATCTGAAGAGAGGGAC
>DASQEB010000626.1:0-9240 GCA_035633875.1 Thermoanaerobaculia bacterium | reverse complement strand
CCCTGCATGACCACGCCCGAAGCGACCTACCAGCAGCGCCGCGACACCTTCGCCGCCGAGGAGCAACGACTGGCCGGCGGTAGCGGGGGAAGCATCCTCGGCGGCGAAGCACCTTTCACGGAGCACAACTCTCCAAGGCATGATATCTTCCCACCCCGCAGAACGCGGCGGCAACCGGGTACGGGAAGACGCTCCCCCCAAGGACACCTCCCGGGGAGCGTGCTAGGATGAGGATTGCCGAAAGGAGGTACGGCGATGGCTCTCCGCGACCTTTCCCCCAAGCTGACTTACGAGGACTACATCCTCTTGCCCGACGACGGGAGGCGCCACGAGATCATCGAGGGAGTGCACTACGTGACCGCCGCTCCGTTCGTTCGGCACCAGAGGGTGTCGCTTGGCCTTTCGACCGAATTCAGCAACTTCCTGAGGGCGCACCCCCTGGGAGAGGTTCTCTACGCCCCGGTGGACGTCCTCCTCTCTCCGCACGACATCTACCAGCCCGATCTCGTCTTCATTTCGCGCGAGCGGTTCCGCATCGTTACGGAGAAGAACATTCAGGGAGCCCCGGACCTGGTCGTTGAGATCCTGTCCGAGGGCACCCGCCGGATCGACGAAGACCTCAAGCTACGAAATTACGACCGCTTCGGGGTGCGCGAGTATTGGCTCGTCGACCCCCTCCGGAGGGCCGTTACGGTCTATCGCCGGAGGGAGGAGGGCCTCCTCCAGGTGGCGGAGCTCCGCGCCGAGGATGAGGACGTGCTGACCACACCGATGCTGCCGGGGCTAAAGATCGTCCTCGGTGAGCTGTTCCGCTGACAGACGAGGCCGGCTCAGCATTCCGCTAGTTTGCGGTGCCCCGGCTGCGACCCCGATTCCGGCGGCTTGGGAGGTCCGGCCTATACTCCCCGCCATGACCACGCCCGAATCCACGTACCTGCAGCGCCGCGACACCTTCGCCGCCGAGGAGCAACGGCTGGCCCGGATCTCCTTCCGCTATTCCGTCGTCCGCGGCGTCCTCTTCGCGGCGTTCGTGGTCTGCCTGGGCGTGCTCCTCGTGCGGGCGGCGTGGCTCGAGTGGGAGTGGTGGGCGGGGGCGGCGTTCTGGCTGGTGGCGTTTCTGGCGATCCTTCCCCGACATGAGCGGATTATTCAACGGCAGCGTCGGTTCGGAGAGCTGCGGCGGATCAACGAGGAGGGGCTCCTTCGGCTCGCCCGGGACTGGGCGGACCTCCCTCTCCCCTCTCTCCCGGATCCGACGGTGGCGGAGCGGTCCCTTTCGCGAGACCTCAATCTCTTCGGCCGTGCCTCGCTCTGGCACCTCCTGGGGACGGCCCATACGCCGCCGGGCAAGATCGCTCTCTCGGGATGGCTGCTCGAGCCCGCATCCCCGGAGGAGATCTCCCGTCGGCAGGAGGCGGTGGCGGAGCTCGCCCCCGAGGTCGATCTGCGCCAGCAGCTCCAGGTGCGGGCCCGGCCCATGGAAAAGGTTCCACCGGACATCGAGCCGTTCCTGCGCTGGGCCGAGGGGGAGCCGTGGCTCGCCAAGCGGCGGTGGCTCCTCTGGACCGCCCGCGTCCTCGGGGTAGTCACCCCGGTGGTGTTGATCGTGGTCCTCGCGACCCCTCTCCCTCTCGGGCTTTTTCTCCTCCTCGCCCTCTTCAACTTCGGGTTCAGCTACTTCTTCGCCGAGGGTGTCCACGGGAGCTTCAACCGGATCGAGGCGCGGGAGGACCGGTTCCAGCTCTATGCACAGGCGCTGGAGCTGATCGCGGAGCGCCCCTACGCCTCGGGGGAGCTGCGGCAGATCGCGGAAGCGCTGTCTTTCCAGGGGGAGCCGGCGCACAGGTGGATGGAGCTCCTCCATCGCCGGGTGGAGCTCTCCGACGCCCGCCACTCCTCCTATCTCCACTTCTTCCTCCAGAGCATCCTTCTCTGGGATTTCCACATCCTCCACCTGCTGGAGAACTGGCAACGGGAGGCCGGGCCTCACGTCCGCGGGTGGCTCGCCGCTCTCGGACGGTTCGAGTCCCTCTCCGCCTTGGCCGGCCCGCGGTTCGATCACCCCGGATGGGCGTTCCCGGCGGTGGACGCGGGGGAGGTCAGCTTAGCCGCCCGCGGGCTCGGCCATCCGTTGATCCCGGACGCCCACCGGGTGAGCAACGACGTGACGGTCGGCCCGCCCGGCACTTTCCTGTTGGTGACCGGCTCGAACATGTCGGGAAAGAGCACGCTGCTGCGCTCGATCGGCATCAACGCCGTGCTCGCCCAGGCGGGCGGGCCGGTCTGCGCCGGGGGGCTGCGGATGCCGCCGCTCACTCTGGGGACGAGCATCCTGGTCGAAGACTCCCTGATCGAAGGGGTCTCCTTCTTCATGGCCGAGCTGAAGCGGATCCAGCAGGTCGTGGAGGCGGCGGACCGGTCTCATGCCGAGGGGCGGGCCTTCCTGTATCTCCTCGACGAGGTCCTCCGGGGCACGAACAGCTACGAGCGCCAGGTGGCGGTGCGCCGGGTGGTTCTCCACCTCCTCCGCCAGGGCGCCATCGGCGCCATCTCCACCCACGACCTCCAGCTCGCCGAAGTCGAGGAGCTCCAGGCCGCCTGCATCCCCGTCCACTTCCGCGAAACCCTCCACCCCGGCGGCGACCCGCCCATGACCTTCGACTACCGGATGCGGCTCGGAGTGGCCACGACGGTAAACGCCTTGAAGCTGATGGAGCTGGTGGGATTGAAGCCGGAGGTGCTGGGCGTGGGGGAGAGCTGATGCCCAAGACCAACGAATACTGCGACCATCTCATGGACCTCCTCGCCCCCCTGGGGTCCCCGTCCTACCGCTTCATGTTCGGCGGATACGCCATCTACGTAGACGGCCTCATGGTCGGGATCGTGGCGGACGACGTCCTGAGGCTGCGGGCGGACGATGGGAACCGTCCGGACTACGAGGCGCGGGGGATCGGGCCCTTCCATCCGTATCCGGAAAAGGGAATGGGCACGATGCCCTATTACACCGTGCCGGACGACGTGCTCGAAGACCAGGACGAGCTGCTGCGCTGGGCCGGCCGTTCCCGGGAGGCGGCGCTCCGGAATCAGGCGAAAAAGAGCAGAAAGAAACGCGCGAGCCGGGGAGGATAGGGGAAAAACGCGCTGTCGCTACAGCGGCAGGCTGTCGCTACAGCGACAAACCGTCGCTACAAAGACAGTCCGTCGCTACAGCGACACGCCATCGCTACAGCGGCACGCTGTCGCCACAGCGACAAACCATCGCTACTGCGACACGCCGTCGCCACAGCGGCAGGCTGTCGCCACAGCGGCAAGCCGTCGCTGCAGCGATACACCGTCGCTACAGCGACAGGCTGTCGCCACAGCGACGAGCTGCCGCTACAGCGACAGGCCAGATTCCCCAGCGACAGACTGTCGCCGTGGCGACAGTGCGATTTCCCCAGAGACAACGCCGATTTTCAGAGGAGCGGGAGAGGGGAGGAACGGCGGGGCGCCACCGGCGGCGGCGCCCCATCCTTGGGAGAATCGGGTCAGGCCTGGACGGCCTTGGTCGCGGAGGTCGCGGCGTGCTCTTCGACCGGGATCCGCATCTTGTAGAAGGAGCGCCAGACGAAGTAGGCCGAGATGACGAAGAAGACTACGGCGAACGCCGTGCTGGTCGTTGCGGGCATCTCGATCGCCAGCTCGACAGCGAGAAGGCCGAAGAGGGTGGTGAACTTGATGACCGGGTTCATGGCCACTGACGCGGTGTCCTTGAAGGGGTCGCCCACGGTGTCGCCCACGACGGTGGCGGCGTGGAGCGGGGTCCCCTTCTCCTTGAGCTCGACCTCGACGATCTTCTTTGCGTTGTCCCAGGCGCCGCCGGCGTTGGCCATGAAGATGGCTTGGTAGAGGCCGGAGATGGCGATCGAGATCAGGTAGCCGATGAAGAAGAAGGGCTCGAGGCAGGCGAACGCCAGGGTGCTGAAGAAGATCGTGAGAAAGATGTTGAACATCCCCTTCTGGGCGTAGGTGGTGCAGATCTCGACCACCCGCTTGCTGTCCTCGGTGGAGGCCTTCTCGGCCCCGGCGTCGAGACGGATGTTCTGCTTGATGAACTCGACGGCGCGGTAGGCGCCGGTCGACACCGCCTGGCAGGCGGCGCCGCTGAACCAGTAGATGATGGCGCCGCCGGTGATCAGGCCGAGCAGGAAGGGCGGGTGGAGGAGCGAGAGCTTCTCCACGTCCTGGGTGAGGCCGTTGGTGAGCACGACGATGATCGAGAAGATCAGTGTGGTGGCGCCGACGACGGCGGTGCCGATAAGCACGGGCTTGGCGGTCGCCTTGAAGGTGTTGCCGGCGCCGTCGTTGGCCTCCAGGTGGTGCTTGGCGGTCTCGAAGTCGGGCTCGAAGCCGTAATCACGCTTGATCTCGGAGTTGATGTTGGGCAGGGTCTCGATGGTCGACAGCTCGAAGACCGACTGGGCGTTGTCAGTCACCGGTCCATAGGAGTCGACGGCGATCGTCACCGGGCCCATGCCGAGGAAGCCGAAGGCCACGAGGCCGAAGGCGAAGACGGCGGGGGCGAGCATGAGGCCGGCAGGCAGCAGGGTGCTCACCCCGAAGGCGATGCCCATGAGGGCGACGATGCAGAGGCCCATCCAGTAGCCGCTGAAGTTGCCGGCGATCAGGCCGGCCAGGATGTTGAGCGAGGCGCCGCCCTCGCGGGAGGCGGTCACCACCTCCTTGACGTGGCCGGACTCGGTCGAGGTGAAGACCTTGACGAACTCGGGGATCAACGCGCCGGCGAGCGTGCCGCAGGAGATGATCGTCGACAGCTTCCACCACAGCGTCGTGTCGCCGCCGAGGTCGGGGATCAGCAGCCAGGAGGCGACGTAGGTGACGACGATGGAGAGGGCCGAGGTGAGCCAGACCAGCGAGGTCAGGGGCGCCTCGAAGTTCATCGTGTCGGCATTGCCGTAACGCGCCTTGGCGATCGCCTCGTTGATCGCGTAGGAGGCGCCGCTGGTGATGATCATCATGATGCGCATGGCAAAGATCCAGACGAGGAGCTGGACCTGCACCGTCGGGCTTGCCACCGCGAGCAGGATGAAGGTGATGAGCGCGACGCCGGTGACGCCGTAGGTCTCGAAGCCGTCCGCCGTGGGGCCCACCGAATCGCCGGCGTTGTCGCCCACGCAGTCGGCGATCACGCCGGGGTTGCGGGCGTCGTCCTCCTTGATGTTGAAGACGATCTTCATCAGGTCCGAGCCGATGTCGGCGATCTTGGTGAAGATGCCGCCCGCGATGCGGAGCGCCGCGGCGCCGAGCGACTCGCCGATGGCGAAGCCGATGAAGCAGGGGCCGGCGTAGTCGCGGGGGATGAAGAGGAGGATGGCGAGCATCATCACCAGCTCGACGCTGATCAGGAGCATGCCGATCGAGATGCCGGCCTTGAGCGGGATGGCGTAGGTCGGGAACGGCTTGCCGCGGAGGCTGGCGAAGGCGGCCCGGGAGTTGGCGAAGGTGTTGACCCGGATGCCGAACCAGGCGACGCCGTAGCTGCCTGCGATGCCGATCAGGCTGAACAGCAGGATCGTCAGCACCTTGGCGAGGGTGAAGTCCCGCAGGTTGTAGAAGTAGATGAAGATGACGATGCCGATGAAGACCTCGAGCAGCAGGATGAACTTGCCCTGGGTGATCAGGTAGGTCTTGCAGGTCTCGTAGATCAGCTCGGAGATCTCCCGCATCGAGCGATGGACGGGCAGGTTCTTGAGCTGTACGTACATGAAGACGCCGAAGAGGAGCCCCAGGACGCAGACGACCAGGCCGCCCAGAAGGAGGTCGTGGCCGTTGATCCCGAAGAACGTTTCGCTCCCGAGATCGGGCAGCACGAGCTCCGCCTCGCTGGCGAAGGCGGGGGTCGTGGTCAGGATGGCCAGGAGGGCCATCAGCCCGAGGACCGGGAGCCGTCTCCAGATCGGCCCCGTCCGGGCAAGCAGAGTGTGTGTCCGCATGTTTCCTCCGAATCCCTTGATTCGACAAATTTCACAGCGCGAGCCGCAATCCCCGGCTCCCCGACGCGGAGCCGGGCCGGACTCACGCACGCTGACAGGGTAGGACCCTCAAGGTTCCGCCCCGCGGTCCCGCGCCGCGGCTCCGCAAGTAGAGGTGCGGCAACCCGGACCGCCCGAGCAGATCCGCGGGAAGGTATCACACTTGGGGGGCTGCCCTCACCCCCCCGGCCCTCCTCTCGCGGGCATGCCGGCCCGATTTTTCGCACCTCAATAGATTCCCATCTATACTAAAGGCAGCCTGTCTGCCGCTTTCACGAGGGAGGAGACCCGGCCGCGCCGACCCGGTCTCGACGGAGGTGTGAGATGGTGCAGTTCCGCGAGCTCACCGAACGCTACCGGCTCGAGAAGATCCTGAAGTCCACCCGCGGGGGGACGGTCCTGCGCGCCACCGACCTGCAGTCGGAAAGTCCGGTCGCGGTCAAGCTGATCCCCTTGGCGTCTCCCGCGGTCCTGGAGACGGGGGCTTCCCGGTTCGAGCGGCTGGCGGCCACGGTGGCCGCACTCCGCCATCCCAACCTGCCCACGATCCTCGATTCCGGGTTCTCCCCGGACGGCAACGCCTTCCTGGTGATGGAGCTGCTGGAGGGCTGGGGGCTCGACTCGCTGACCGAGGCCCCTCCCACGCGGACCCTCGGCCTGGTGGAGCAGGCGTTGAGCGGCCTCGAGGCCCTGGCCGCGCGAGGGCTCGCCCACGGCAGCGTCGCGCCGGACAACGTCTTCGTCCTCTCGACGCTGGAGTGGGACCGGGTCAAGCTCCTCGGCCTGGGGAGCGCGATCTTCCGGGACGCGGCGGCCACGGGGGCCAAGGCCGCCCGGTTCCGGGCCCCGGAGCTCGCCGCGCCGGGGGCGGCGCCCGACGTGCGGTCCGACATCTACTCTCTCGCCCTCACCGCCTGCCACGCTCTCCGGGCGACGGTGGGCGGTGGGGAGTCTCCGGTGGTCCAGATGCCGCTTGCCGTGAGCTTCGCCCTGGAGAACGATGAGGCCCTCCGGCAAGTCCTGGAGCGCTCGCTCCGGCAGGACCCGGCGGAGCGGCCTTCGCTGCGGGAGATCCGGGAAGGCATCCGCCTGGCGGTGGGGAACACCGCCACTGCGGTCCAGGCGCAGGCCCCGGCTCCCGGGCCAGCGTCTGTCACCGCCCCGCCCCCCTTCCTGGCCACCGACCCGGCGCCGGCTCCTGCACTCCCGGTCGCTTCAGTCCCCGCGGCACCGGCCCGGCCGGCCGCGGTTTCACCGGAGATGCTGGCGGTGATTCCGGAGGCCTGGAAGCCCGCGGGGGTGGCGTCCGCCGCCGCGGCGCAGCCGGCCCCCAGGATGACCCTTCCGGATCCGCTCCCGGATCTCCAGGAGTCCCTGCCGGAGCCCCCCATGGATGCGGTGGAGCCCGCCGAGGACGAGGTGCTCTCCACCGTGGACGACGAGGTGCTGAACGCACTCCTGTCCGTACCCCCGCCCGGGCCGTGGCCCGGTGCCGACGGAACGGCCGAGGCCGGCGCGACGGTCACTCCCTTGCAGCAGAGACCGGCGGCCGCCCCGGCCCCGAAGAGCGGGATTCTCGGGCGTCCGGCCGTGCTGCTGGGAGCCGCCGCCCTGGTGACCGTGGTCTGCGTGGTCTGCGTCGGGAGCATCGCCTGGTCTCTGCTGCGGGAGGCGCCGGAGCGCGAAGCCGCGGCTCCGCCTCCGATCGTCCGGCCGAGGCCGTCCGGGCCGCCGGCCTCGGAGCGGCTCCAGAAAGCCCTCGCTCTCTTCGAGCAGGGGGAGGACGACCGCGCCCGGCTGGTCCTCGCCTCCTTTACCGCCGAGGACCAGGCGTCCCTCCGGCCGGACCAGTGCCGCTCGTTGCAGAGAATGGAGGAGGTCCTCGGGCTCGTCGCCCTCGAGCGGCTGCCGGACGATCTCGCGGCCGGTCTCGGCAAAGGGGATCTGGGGAAGCTGCGCACGGCCGTCGCCGCCAGCCGGGGCGCGTCGGGCCTTCCGCCCGAGGTGCTGCAGGAGCTCGGACGGGCCCGGAGCGTGGTGGAGATCTACGGACAGGCCCGCTCCGCAGCGGCCGGGAAGCGGCACGCCGAGGTCCTGGAGCGCTTCGCCTCCCTGGAGTCGCTGCTCCCCGCCGTGCTCGATCCCGAGGACCTCCAGAACCAGGCCGCCGCCGCTCTGGAAGCGGAGGCGGCTGAGCTCGTGCAGGAGGCGCGCTACGATCAGGCCCTGGCCCGGCTCGACCTCATCCGCCGCACCTGGACCGACCGGGACGGCCTTGCGGACCAGATCGAAGCGTACGAGACCCACCGGCGGAATCAGCCGGAGCAGGAACGGCTGCTCGCCGCGCTCCCGGGCGTCGAGCGGCGGAAGAAGCCGCACGAGGGCCTGGAGGCCCTGGCCGCCGTCGAGCCGACGCCGAACCTCGCCCCCCGGTTCGCCGAGGTCCGGAAGCGGCTCGAAGCCCAGATCGCCCAACTCGACGGCCAACCCCCCCAGGTGGTCCTTCGGGACGGCTATTTTCTGGACTTCTCCCGGGGAGCGGTGGTGGAGCTTTCCTTCCGGGCGACGGACGACTACGAGGTGCGGAGCGTCAAGTTCATGGCGCGGCCTCAGGGAGGGAGGTGGCGCGAGATCCCCTTCGAGCCCTCCCGCAGCGGGTACTACACGGTGGAGGTCCCCCCGGCCTTCCACAACAACGGACCGGTGGACTTCTACGTGATCGCCACCGACCTTTCTGGGCACCAGGGATCGTTCGGCACCAGCGACCAGCCCCAGCAGCTCAAGCCGCAGAAGGGGTTCGAGCGGCTGGTGCAGTAGGGGGGAAGAGGAAAAGACCTAAAGGACGTAAGGGACCTAAAGGACAAAGAACTGCGTGTCCGTCCTTTGGTCCTTTTGGTTTCTTTAGGTCCTTCCAGTGGGCAGAAACGGAATCCGCCCAACCCCCGCGTCCGCCGTGGCGGGCTTCGCGCCCTCCTCGTCCTCTTCCGGCGGCGTCTCCTGCTCACCGGGGTTGCGGAACAGGTTGGACTCCAGGTTGTACTGGCGGGTATAGAGGGCGTGGTAGCGGCCGCCGAGGCCGAGCAGCTCCTCGTGCCGGCCGCGCTCGACGATCCTCCCCTCTTCCAGGACCAGGATCGTGTCGGCCCTGCGGATGGTCGACAGGCGATGGGCGATCACGAAGGTCGTCCGCCCCTTCATCAGCTCGGCC
>DASQEB010000625.1:0-3103 GCA_035633875.1 Thermoanaerobaculia bacterium | reverse complement strand
CATTCGCCCTGGCGTGTTCGCAGGCGGGCTTCTCGTCGCCATGACGGCCATCTACCTTCTCTCCACGCTCTGCGCCCTGTACCCCAGCGCCATGGCGGCCCGGGTGCAGCCGGCCGAGGCGCTGCGCTATGAATAGACCATGATCCTCATCGTCGACGACGACCCGTCGGTCACCACCTCGCTGGGGCTCCTCCTGAAGCGCCACGGCCACCCCAACCGGGCGGCCCGCTCGCAGGAGGAGGCCCTGGCGATCCTTCGCGAGCAGGAGCTCGACCTGGTCCTCCAGGACATGAATTTTTCCCGCGGCACGACGGGCGAGGAGGGGCTGGAGCTGCTGACGGAGATCCGTCGGCTGCGCCCCCGGCTGCCGGTGATCCTCATTACGGCCTGGGGGTCCATCTCCCTGGCCGTCGAAGGGATGAAGGCCGGAGCCGCCGACTTCGTCACCAAGCCATGGAACAACGCCCAGCTCCTCCAGTCCATCGAGACCGCCCTCTCCCTCGCCTCTCAATCGGGGGAGAGAACCGTCCCGGCGAGCCGCGACGAGCTGGACCGGCGCCACGACTTCCGTGGCCTGATCGGCAACGAGCCCAGATTCCTGAAGCTTCTCGAGCTCGTCGGCCGCGTCGCGCCCACGGACGCGTCCGTCCTCATCACCGGCGAGAGCGGCACGGGCAAGGAGCTGATCGCCGAGGCGATCCACAAGAACAGCCGGAGGAAAAATGGTCCGTTCGTCAAGGTCAACCTCGGGGGGATCTCCTCGACGCTTTTCGAAAGCGAGATGTTCGGCCACGTCAAAGGCGCCTTCACCGACGCCCGGGCGGACCGCAAGGGGCGTTTCGAGATGGCGGACGGCGGCACGATCTTCCTGGACGAGATCGGCGAGATCGCGCCCGAAGCCCAGGTCAAGCTCCTGCGCGTGCTCCAGGACCGCTCCTACGAGGTTCTGGGATCGAGCCACACGCGCACCGTGGACGTGCGGGTGGTCTCGGCCACCAACCGTGATCTGTCCGAATGGGTGGAGAAGGGGCAGTTCCGGGAGGACCTCCTCTACCGATTGAACCTGATCGCCCTGCGCCTGCCGCCCCTGCGCGAGCGCCGCGGGGACATCCCCCTCCTCGCCCGGCATTTCCTCGACTTGAGCTCGCGAACCTACCGCCGCGGGCCTATCGCGCTCACCGATCGCGCTCTCGGATGGCTCGCCGACCAGCCCTGGCCGGGCAACATCCGTCAGCTCAAGCAGACGATCGAGCGGGCTGTGCTCGTCCTCGAAGGGGACAGGCTCGACGTGGCCGACCTCGTCGCTCTCTCCGGCCTCGAAACCCGGGAGACCCGCGGCAGCGCCACCGCCCTCCCCAGCCCGGGAACCATGACGCTCGACGAGATGGAGAAGGCGATGATCGTCAAATGCATGCGCCACTACGAGGGCAACATCACCCGCGTGGCCGAGGCCCTGGGGCTTTCCCGGGCCGCGCTCTACCGGCGCCTGGAGAAATACGGGCTGGACCCGCACGCATGACCTCACCCCCTGTCCCCCTCTCCCATCGCCCTCCCGCCACCCGGGAGAGGGGGGACGATTCCGAACCGGTCGTGCGCAGGACAAGGCGTCTTTGCCCTGCGCGGCGGTGGAAATCCATCCGCCATACACCGTCAGCACGGGGTGCAACACCGCTTCGGTCCCGGCAACACCGCCCCCGCCACGTTCCCCCTCTCCCGAGGGAAGGGAGGGCGATGGGAGAGGGGGACAGGGGGTGAGGTCCCTGCGCGCCAAGATCATCCTCTATCTCGTCCTGATCCACCTCGCCCTGGGGGGAATCGGGTTTTTCGTCCTGCGCGAAAACCGGCTCTGGCTCCTCGCCATCGAGGTCCTGTTCGCGATCTCGGTGGTCTCCGGCATCCTCCTGGTCCGCTCTTTCTTCGTCCCTCTCGAATTGATCCGTACCGGCGCCGAGCTGATGGCCGAGCGGGACTTCACCTCGCAGTTCCGGGAGGTGGGCCAACCGGAGATGGACGCGCTCGTCCGCATCTACAACCAGATGATCGCCCAGCTTCGGGAGGAGCGTCTCAAGCTCCAGGAGCAGCATTACTTTCTGGATCGCGTCCTCAACGCTTCCCCGGCCGGCATCGTGACCCTTGACTTCGACGGCCGGGTGGAGACCCTGAACCCAGTCGCCGGAGCGCTCCTCCAGGCCGTTCCCGAAGAGGCCCGCGGCAGGTTGCTCGCGGAGATAGGGGCTCCCCTCGGCTCGGCCCTGGCCGCGGTCCCCATGGGAGGATCGGAGGTCCTGTCCCTCCAGGGCGGACGGCGCCTCAAGGTCTCCCGGGTGGAGTTCTTCGACCGCGGCTTTCCGCGCAGCTTCCTCCTGCTCGAAGAGCTCACCGAGGAGTTGCGGGCCTCGGAGAAGGCGGCCTACGGCAAGCTCATCCGGATGATGTCCCACGAGATCAACAACTCCGTGGGCGCCGTGGGCTCGCTGCTCGACTCCTTCCGCGGCTACGCGGACCAACTCGGGGGCGAGGACCGGGACGACTTCCTCCACGCGACCACCGTGGCCATCACCCGCCTCGAAAACCTCCGCGCCTTCATGGGCGGCTTCGCCGAGGTCGTCCGCCTTCCCCCGCCGGACCGCCGACCCACCGACCTCCGCCAGCTCCTCGACGAGATCCTCCTGCTGCTGCGTCCCGAGCTCGACCGTCGCCGCATCCGTGTCGAATGGGAGTCGGCCGAGAGCCTCCCGGCACTCGATTTCGATCGCAACCAGATCGAGCAGGTGCTGGTGAACATCCTCAAGAACGCCCTGGAAGCCATCGGCGAGGACGGCGCCATCACCCTTCGCCTCGCCCGCGAGCCCGCCCGGGCCAACGGCAACGGCTCCCGGAGCCGCCCGGTCCTCACGATCCGCGACACCGGCCCGGGCATTCCCGAGGACGTGCAGGCCCTCCTCTTCACCCCGTTATTCTCCACCAAGAGGAACGGCCGCGGCCTGGGGCTGACGCTCGTCCAGGAGATCCTCTCCGCCCATGGTTTCGACTTCAGCCTGGGCACGGCCCAGGGCGGAGGGGCGGAGTTCCGGGTGGGGTTCTGATAGGATTTCTCTTCCAA
>DASQEB010000624.1:0-11666 GCA_035633875.1 Thermoanaerobaculia bacterium | reverse complement strand
TCCCCATCCCGGGGATACGCCCCGGCTGCTCGACCTGCTGGACCGGTACGGCGCGAAGGCCACGTTCTTCGTGGTGGGCAAGAGCGCCCGCGACCATCCCGAGCTGATCGAGCGGATCGCCGGGGCCGGCCACGCGCTCGGCAATCACACATGGGATCACCTCTCCATGCCGTCGCTGACCGGCCGCTTCCGCCGCCGGCAGCTCGCCTGGACGGAGGAGGTGCTCGGCTCCCGCTCCTCCGGCCTCTTCCGCCCGCCCTATGGCGAGCAGAGCCTGGGATCGCGGCTGGACGCGGCCCGGATGGGGCTCCAGGTGGTCTGCTGGGACGTGATCGCCGAGGACTGGCGGGATGATCCGGCCGAGGCCATGCTTGCCCGGATCTACCGGCGGCTCCGGCGGGGGAGCATCGTCCTTTTTCACGACACGCTCTATACGACGACGGACGAGCGGTACCGGGACCGGGGGCCGATGCGGGAGGCGGTGGAGACGCTTCTCCGCGACTTGGGGGACCGCTACCGCTTCGTCACCGTTCCCGAGCTTCTGAGGCTGGGGCGGCCGGTGCGCTGGCATTGGTATCAGCGCTCGCGGCTGGACTGGCTGAAACAGGTGGTGTGAGCCCCGGCGGCGGCGGCAGCTCCTCCCTCAATCCCTCCCGAATCCCCCTGAGCTTCGCCCACGCCGCGGCCTGGTTGCCCCGGCGCAACTCGCGGAACCAGGCGTAGACGAACGCCGCGGCCGAGAAACCGAAGAAGGTCAGCCAGTGCCAGGGCTTGGCGTAGCGCCGGACGTAGAGGGCGGTCGAGCGGCCGAGCCGTTGGTTGCGGTCCGGCTTGTAGCCTCCAGTGGAGAAGGAGACCATGTGGTAGAGCACGGCCCGATGGGCGTAGAAGCAACGGAAGCCGTGCTGCTTCACCCGCGTGCAGAAGTCGGCGTCGTCCACGCAGATGAAGAAGACCGGGTCCCAGGAGCCGGCCGCCGCGGCGGCATCACGCCGGATCAGGATGGCGCAGCCGTTGACGTAGTCCACCTCCTCCGTGCGGTCGTACTGCCCCCGGTCGATCTCCCCGTAGCCCCGCTCCCGGGTGACCGACTCCCGGAACTGGAGGATGCCCCCCGCGGACCACAGGCGCTGCCGCTCGCCGTGGAAGTAGCACTTCGGCCCCACGCAGCCGATCGAAGGGTCCGACTCGGCCACGTTCACCAGCTCGGTAAGCATGTCCGGCTCCACCTCGATGTCGTTGTTCAGGAGGAGGATGTAGTCGTACCCCTGGTCGAAGGCCCAGCGGAGACCGGCGGAGTAGCCGGAGGAGGCGCCGCAGTTGACCTCCACCCGCACCTGCCGGAGATCGGGGAAGGCCGCGGCCACGGCCTCGGGGGAGCCGTCGGTCGAGGCGTTGTCCAGCACCACGAGGTCGAAGGCGGGATAGGTCATCCGCCGCAGGCTCGCCAGGGCCTGAAGGGTGACGTCCTTGCCGTTGTAGTTGACGACGACGGCGGCGACCCGGGGGGGATTCTCCGGCATGTGGGGGGATTGAACCACAGAACGAGACGAGTGGGGTACGATCCCGCCGCTCATGCGTGCTCCCCTCCGCAAGCTGGCGGCCCGCCTCGCCCTGCTCACTGTCAGCGTGATCGTGACTCTCCTGATCGCCGAGCTGGCGGTCCGGATCGTGCGGCCTCAAGGTGCGTTCATCGTCTCGCAGGGGCTCTACGAGGCGGATCCTCCCCGGGGCTACCGGCTCACGCCAGGGTTCCGTGGGCGGATGACCAATCGGGTGGAGTACGACACGGAGGTCGCGATCAACCGGGCGGGCCTCCGGGGCCCGGAGCTGGAGCCGCTGCCTCCCGGAGGCCTGCGGATTCTGGTCCTCGGGGACTCGTTCGCGTTCGGGGTGGGGGCGGAGCAGGAGGAGAGCTACCCGGCGCGGCTGGAGGAGGTCCTTCGCTCGCGGGGTGTCCGTGCCCAGGTGCTCAACGCCGGGGTGCCCGGCTACAGCGTGCCGGATGCGGTGACCTGGTTCCAGGCGCACGGCAAGGCCCTGGACCCGGATGTCGTCCTCCTGACCGTGTTCACCGGCAACGACCTCCAGGACGCCGCGCCGGGCGGTCCCAAGGTCGTGGTGAAGGACGGCCACTTGGTGCCCGAAGGGCGGAAGAGACGGCCCGTCTCCCTCTGGTTCAACCAGCACTCCCACCTCTTCAGCCTGCTCAAGTCCTCACCCCTGGGTCGGCCGGTCC
This sequence comes from Thermoanaerobaculia bacterium, assembly GCA_035633875.1. Taxonomy (GTDB): domain Bacteria; phylum Acidobacteriota; class Thermoanaerobaculia; order Multivoradales; family UBA5704; genus DATARR01. The sequence goes on along the minus strand of DASQEB010000624.1, from coordinate 9,427 downwards.
GCCGTCTCCTGGGGCGTCCCGAGGCGTTCGGAGACTGGGTGGTGCGGACGGAGATGGACCTCTACACGACGGATGCTCCCTCGGATCTGGTCGTCCGGGGCGCCGCGGTAACAGAGCGCGCCGTGGCCGATCTCGTCCGCAGCGCCGGCCGGACCCGGGTGGTGGCGGTGATCGTGCCGTCCCTCCTCCAGGTCGATATCGCCCTGTGGAAGGCGACGCTCGACCGCCTCCGCCTCGATCCCGCGAAGCACGACCCGGACCGGACGACGCGAATCGTCCGGGAGATATTCGAGAGGCGAGGGGTTCCGGTGCTGGACCTGTCCGGCCCGTTCCGGGAGGCGATCGCGAGAGGCGAGCGGCTCTATTTCCCGATCGATCGCCACCTGACCCCGGAGGGATACGGACGTCTGGCGCAGGAGGTCGCGAAAGGCGGGTACAATGCCTTCCTCTGAACGAAAGGGAGGACCCGAGCGATGACCGCGGACGGCCAGACGCCCCGCTACACTGTCCGGGAAGAGGTCGCCTGCAGCGTGATTCACGGGATCGGGATCGTCCTGGCGATCGCCGGCTTGGGCGTGCTGAGGGCTTTCGCCACCCTCCATGGGACGGCCGCCCACATCGTGGGCTGCAGCATCTTCGGCGTCACCCTGATCCTGCTCTACACCACGTCGACGCTCTACCACAGCATCCCCATCGCCCGCGCCAAGACCGTGCTGCGGGCGCTCGACCACTCGGCAATCTTCCTGCTGATCGCCGGCACCTACACGCCGTTCTCGCTGGTGAGCCTGCGGGGGCCCTGGGGCTGGTCGCTCCTGACGGTGATCTGGACTCTCGCGATCCTGGGGATCGTGCTCCGCGTGACCCTCGGGCGCCGCTCCACGGCGGTGGCGGTGGGGCTCTACATCGCCATGGGATGGACGGTCCTCGCCGCGATCAAGCCCCTGATGGCGAACCTCGCGCCCGGGGGAATCCTTCTCCTGTTTCTCGGCGGAGTGACGTACACCACGGGGACGGCCTTCTACATGTGGCGCCGGCTGCCCTATCACCACGCCATCTGGCACGTCTTCGTGCTCGCCGGGAGCATCTTCCACTTCTTCGCGATTCTGTTTTACGTGATCCCGCTGGCGGAGGGGACGGGAGGGTAGGCAGGCTCAGGCGCTCAGGGGAACAGGTCCGCGACGGGGATGGCGATGTCCGGCCGGTCCAGGGGCGAGACGGAGTCCGAGATCCGGAGGAGGGTGCGGGACCGGTATTCGCCGTCGACAGGATTCCGGTAGACCTCCAACTCCTTTCGCCTCGTGTTGAGAATCCAGGCTTCGGGAATTCCCGCCCGGGCATAGAGGGGGATCTTCCGCTGGCGGTCGTGCGACAGGGAGCTGTCGGCGATCTCCACCACCAGGAGGGCGGTCGTGGGGTGGTCGTCCTGGTAGTCCCGGATGCTGCCGGGCACGACGGCGAGGTCGGGCTCGGGCTCAGAGGAGTCGTCCACTGCCAGGGGCGACTGGATTCGGATGTAGCTCGTGGGGAACACCGTCCGGAGCGCCGCCAGGGCAAGATGGAGGCCGGTGACGTGGGGGCTGTCCTGGGGGGGCATATCGTAGAGGACCCCCTCGATGAGCTCGATCCGCGCCCCTGGAGGAAAGAAGCCGGCGCTCACCAGGCGCTCGTACTCCTCCCGGCTCAAGCGGTGGGCATCTGAGCTCGCGACTGCCATCGGCGGAATCCTCTCGAACGATATCACGGTTCCCGGCGGCGGTTACCGGTTCCGTCTTCTCCTGTCGTCATGATACGCCGAACGGGGGCCTCTGGGATGGCCGACCTGCTACCATCTCTCCGTGCCGTACCGCCGACGTCCAAGCCGTTTCATCTCCGTCGCCGGCCTCCTCTGCCTCGTCCTCTTCGGTCTGCCGATCCTCGCCACCCCCTCACCACTGCCCAGGCTGCCGGTGGAGGAGTTCGAGCTTCCGAACGGGATGCGGTTCCTGCTGGTCCGCCGGCCGGGGGCTCCGATGGTGGTGGCGGGATGGGCGGTGCGGACGGGATCGGGGGATGAACAGCCGGGACGGACGGGGATCAGCCATCTGCTGGAGCACCTGATGTTCCACGGCAGCGAGCGCATCGGGACCCGGAACGCCGAGCGGGAAGGTGTGCTCATCGCGCGGCAGGACGAGGTCCGGGACCGCCTGGACGCCCTCCTCACGCGGCCGGACTCGCCGGAGCGCGACTCCGAGATCACCGGCCTCGAACGCCGCCTGGAGGAGCTGCGGCAGGAGCACGGAAAGCTGATTCTTCGCGGGGAGCTCCAGCGCATCTACCAGACCGCCGGCGCCGTGGGCACGAACGCGCTGACCGACCGGGACTTCACTGCCTACTACGGCCAGCTCCCCGCCCACAAGCTGGAGCTGTGGTTCTGGCTGGAGTCGGACCGGCTGCTCGCGCCGGTCTTCCGCGAGCTCGACCGGGAAGGTCAGGTGGTGGAGGAGGAGCGCCGGCAGCGCCTGGAGTCCACCCCCCTGGGGCCGCTCACGGAGAAGCTGACCGAGGTGGTCTGGGAGGGCCACTCCTACGCTTGGCCCACCTTGGGGAGGACGCAGGACCTAGCAGCCCTCCGCAGGGCGGACGTGGAAGCCTGGTTCGCGGCCCATTACCGGCCGGACCGGATCACCGCCGTGTTGGTGGGGGACTTCGATCCGGAGGAGGTCAAGGCTCTGGCCCGAGCCTACTTCGGCCGTCTGCCGCGTCCCGCGAGCTCCCCGGCGGTGGAGCCGGCGAAGCCTGCCACGGTCCAGGTTGCCGAGCGGAGGAGCGCGCAAACCTGCGACTGCGCGCCCCAGGCCCGGGTGTTCTACCGGACCCCGCCCTTCGGCCATCCCGACACCTACGCCCTGGACGTGCTCGCGGGCCTCCTCAACGGCCGCACGGGCCGGCTCCACCGCTCGCTCGTGGTCGACCGCCAGGCCGCCTTCGCGGCGTTTGCCCTCCATCACCCGCAGCGGCAGGGCGGTCTCTTCGGGGTGACCCTGGAAGCGAAAGGGGAGGTCAAGCCGGCGGACCTCGTCGCCGCGTGGGAGGGTGAGCTGGAGAAGATCCGGACGGGGCCGATCTCCGACCGGGAGCTCGAGAAAGTGAAGAACCAGATCACGACCGACGCCTGGCGCCGCCTCGCCGATCCCGTCGAGCTCGCCCTGCGCCTCCTGAGCTACGACGCCCAGGGCGGCTGGGAGCAGATCAACCGCTGGCCGGAGGCGACCCTGGCCGTGACCGCCGAGGACGTCCGCCGGGTGGCGGCCACGTATCTGCAACCCAAGCTCCGGACCGTGGGGATCTTCGAGCGGGGAGGAGAGAGAAGGGCGAGATGAGGCGTCTGCTTCCTGTCCTCTCCCTGGTCCTGATGGCCGCCGCTCCCGCCCAACGGGAGGTGAAGATCCCGGACCGCCCCGAATCCCTCCGTTTCGGCGAGGCCCGCTTCGAGGTCCCCCGGGGAGAGGACGTCCGCCACCGGCTCAGCAACGGCGTGGCGGTCTACGTGGTCGAGGACCACAGCCTCCCCCTCGTGGACGTGGCCCTGGCAGCGCGGGTGGGGGATTGGCTCGACACGCCGGATCGCGTGGGGCTCACCTCCTTCACCGGCGCCATGATCCGCCGGGGAGGGACCCTCGCCCGGAGCGCGGACGCCTTCGACGAGGAGGCGGACTTCCTCGGGGCCGAGATCAACAGTCTCTCGGGGACGACCCGCGGTGGAGCCACCCTGAACGTGGCGAGCCGGGTCTTGGAGCCCGCTCTCGGGCTGTTCTGCGAGATGGTCAAATCTCCGCGCTTCGACGAGTCCCGGGTGGCCCTCGCCAAGGCGAACCTCCGGGAGAGCCTGGGGCGGCGCACGGACGACCCGCTCGAGGTGCTGGACCGCGAGTGGCGGCGGCTGCTGTACGGACCGAGCCACTACAGAGCCCACGAGGTGACGCCCCGGCATCTGGAGGCGCTCACTCCCGCGGCCATGGCCGAGCTCCACCGGGCCGCCTGGCGCCCGGAGAGAATGGTCCTCGCCGTGTCCGGCGACGTGGAGACGAAGGACGTCCTCGCCCGACTGGAGCGCTGCTTCGCGGGCTGGGCGCCGCCGGCCGGTCCACCCCTTCCGTGGCCGCCCCCGGCCTCCTCCCACGTCCCCCGGCCGGGCCTGTACCACGTCGAGCGGGACATCCCCCAGGCGAAGATCCTGCTTGGGGCTCTCGGGCCGAAGCGCCGGGGGTGGGATGACCCGGAGGAGCCCGCCCTGGTGCTCCTCAACGAGATCCTGGGCGGCAGCGCCTCGCGCCTGATGCGGCGCCTGCGGGGAGAGATGGGCCTCGTCTACGGAGCGCAGTCCAGCCTCGATCCCGGTCTGTACGAGCCGGGGGAATTCCGCATCTTCCTGGAGACGGAGAACGCCAACGCCGCCCGGGTGATCGACGTGGCCCGGGCCGAGGTGAGGCGCCTGCGTGACGAGCCCCCCTCCGAGCCCGAGATGGCCTTCGTAAAGAAGGCGTTGCTGGACGCCTTCCCCCTCCTCTTCGACACCGCCTCCGAGGTCGCCGGCCGCTTCGCCGAAGACGAGTACCTCGGACGCCCGCACGAGCATTGGCGCACCTGGCGCCAGCGGATCGAGAGGGTGACGGCCGAGCAGGTCCGGCAGGCGGCCCGACGCCACCTCCGGCCGGACGAGATGATCGTCGTGGTCGCGGGGAGGTGGTCCGAGATCTCCCGCGGAGCCGCGACGGCGGGCTTGAAGCTGGAGTCCCTGGCAGGGGGCCCGGTCACCCGCCTGCCGGCGCGCGACCCGCTCACCCTGGAACCGAAAGGGTAGGACGGTCAACATGGAAAGGATAGATCCCTCGTAGGGGCGGCCCTGTGTGGCCGCCCTGCTTGCCTCGACCTTTCCCCCACCCAGGGCTCCCCCCCTCTCCCCGGCACGCTCCGTGCAATGAATATCGAGGTTGTACCGGTTGTAGCTGAGCCCGGCATCGAACCATGCCGTTCGCGCCATTCCGACAGGTCAGCGGCTCTGCATGGCATGACGACTTTCGAGGAGGGTGGCCATGACTCCTGAGAAGCCGCGGGTCAACCGATTCGAGGGACGCTTCGGGTGTGCCCTCACGGTGGATGTGGAGGAGTGGTACCACACCTGTCTCGTACCCGGGTACGTGCATCCGGAGGGGAGACCGAAGCTCCCGGACGAACTGGACTGGCTGTTGCCCGAATTGCTGGAGATGTTGGCCGAGGCGGGCTGCACCGCGACCTTCTTCGTCCTGGGGGAGGTGGCGAAGCGGCTGCCGCAGCGGATCCGGGAGATCGCCGAAGCGGGGCACGAGATCGGGAGCCATGGATATCTCCACCTCCGGGCCTTTGACCAGACCGTCGAGTCGTTCGGCCGGGACCTCCGGCGCTCGAAAGACCTGCTGGAGGACCTCGTCGGCGGGCCGGTTCTGGGATTCCGGGCCCCGGAGTGGTCGCTGCGGTACCTGGGAAGCTCGCGCCTTCCGCTGGTAGCGGAGGCGGGATTCCTCTACGACAGCTCGCTGACGCCGTGCCCCATCGCGGGGCGGCCGACGAACCCGAGGTTTGCCGCCCGGCTGGAGTGGAACGGCTGGGGTCCCGCGAAGGAGCTCCTGGAGTTCCCGCCCCTCACCTTCGGGGGGCCTTTGAGGATTCCCGCCGGGAGCTGGACGGGCCGGCTGGTGAGCCCCTGGCGGGTGGCCCGGGCGGCGATCGATCACCTGGAGGACGGCGGCCTGCCCGTGGCGGTGGTCCACCCCTGGGAGGTCTCGGGCCGGCCGACGCCTGGACCGCTGTCCGGGATCGCGAAGTTCGTCCACGAGACCGGCCGGCCGGGGTTCGAAACCCGCTTCCGTGACCTGCTGCGGGCCATCCCCTGGAAGTCGATCCGCTCCGCCGGTCTGGATTTCGCGGAGGCGCAGCCGGTGTCCATGGCCCGAGCCGTCTCGCGTCCGTCGCGTCAGGCCGGCTGAGCCGCTGGACTGGCATCCCCTCTGCACAGATTGCAGTCTCTGGAGCGGGCGGAAGCCCGGTCCGAGAAAAGCTTGCCAAGGAGGATCACATGCCGAGACACGAACTGGAGCAGTCGGAACTGGTCAACCTCAACAACGCCAGCCTGGAAGACCTTGCCCGGGTCCCCGGCATCGGACGGGAGCGGGCGGAGACCCTCCTGATGTACCGGGAGCAGAACGGTCCCCTGGCGAACTGGGGAGAGCTGCGGGACGTCCCGGGATTCGAGGACGAGGATCTGGTCGAATACGTGCGCGGCTTTGCCGAGCTCTCGTGACCGAGACGCTGTAGGCTGTGCCCGATGAGAAGGGGTGAAGAAAGGAGAGGAGGGTTGGTGCGAAAGGGGGGACTCGAACCCCCACGGCCTTGCGACCACAAGATCCTGAATCTTGCGCGTCTACCAATTCCGCCACTTTCGCAGCGCGCCCGCGATTCTATGGAGAGAACCGAGACCATGTCAATTGCATTCCCGGGGGCCGAAGGACTTTTGCGGCAGGAGATCGCCGCCCGTCTCGACGAGGCCGGCAAGGGAGGATTGGAGGAGGGACAGCTCCGGCGCAAGGTGGACGCGAGCCCCGGGGACTTCGAGCGGGCCCTGGACCGCCTGCAGTCGGAAGGGAGAGCGGTGGAGATCGAAGGCCGCTGGTTCGCCCCGCAGCATACGGGCTGGGCCTCAGGGATCGTGGACCTCCTGGAGGAGGGAGATGCCCTGATTCGCCCCGGCTTCCGGCAGGACCCCACGTTCTTCGTCCGGCGGCGCAACCTGAAGCGTGCCCAGGGGGGCGACCGGGTGCTCGTGCGCCGTCTGGGACGCAAGGCCCAGGCCTGGAGCGACCTGCCGCCCGAGGGCATCGTCGTCAAGATCCTGGGGCGGCGGCACGAGACGGTGGTGGGCACGCTCGACCGGGATGCCGCGGGCCGGGCCTGGCTGGTGCCCTTCGATCCCAAGGTCCCCCTGGAGCTCGCCGTGGAGGGCGCGGAGGACATCCCGGAGACCCACTACGTCGTGGTGGCGGTGGAGCGCTCCGCCTCGGGCCGCGGCGCCCGGGGGCGGGTGGTGGAGGTGCTGGGCGATCCGGACGAGCCGGGCGTGGACGTGCTCGTGGTGCTGCGCCATCACGAGATCCCGGACCAGTTTCCGGACGAGGTCCTGGAAGCGGCGCAGAGGTTCCCCTCCGATCCGCGGCCGGAGGACTGGAAGGGACGGGAGGACCTGCGGGACCGGGTCATCATCACAATCGACGGCGAGAGCGCCCGGGACTTCGATGACGCGGTCTCGATCGAGCGGCTGCCGGACGGCGTCTTCCGTCTCGGCGTCCACATCGCGGACGTGGCCCACTATGTCCGGGAGGGGGACCCGCTGGATCTGGAGGCCTACCGGCGGGGCACGAGCGTCTATTATCCCGACCGGGCCATCCCCATGCTTCCCGAGGGGCTCTCGAACGGCCTCTGCTCGCTGCGTCCTCACGTGCCGCGGCTCACCATGTCCGTGTTCCTGGAGATCGACCGCGACGGCCGCATCCTCGACCGGCGCTTCGCCCAGACCGTGATCCGCAGCGCCCGCCGGATGACCTACAACGAGGTGCGGCGGATCCTTGAGGAGCCGGCGCCGGAGGACGCCGCCGAGTACGGTCCGGTGCTCCCCGTGCTCCGGGAGATGCACCACCTGATGCAGATCCTCAACCACGCCCGGACGGTGCGCGGCTCGATCGACTTCGACCTGCCCGAGGGCGACGTCATCCTGGACACGGACGGCGTCATGGTCGGCATCCTTCCCGAAGAGAGGAACATCGCGCATCGCCTCATCGAGGAGTTCATGATCGCGGCCAACGAGGCCGTGGCCTACGAACTGGTGAGCCACGACGTGCCGGCCCTCTTCCGGGTCCATGCCCAGCCTACTCCCGAGCGTCTCGGCGAGCTCCAGGATCTGTTGGAAACCTTCGGCATCGAGCTGCACGGGGACATGGAGAACCTCCACCCCAGCGAGCTCCAAAGTGTGCTGCGCGAGGTTCAGGGGAAGCCCGAGGAGCATTTCGTCTCGTCCGTCGTGCTGCGCACCATGCAGCGCGCCATGTATGACCCCGAGTGCCTGGGCCACTACGCTCTGGCCTCCCAGTACTACTGCCACTTCACCTCGCCCATCCGCCGCTATCCCGATCTGGTCGTCCACCGGCAGCTCAAAGCCTACCTGCGCGGCAAGGCCGCCGAGGTCACGGCGCGCACCCGCCTGCCCGAGCGGCTGCCCGTCATGGGAGACCACACCAGCCTGACCGAGCGGCGGGCCGAGCAGTCCGAACGCGACCTCCTGCAATGGAAGAAGGTGCGCTTCCTGGCGGACCGCGTCGGTGAGACCTTCCGGGGGAGGATCACCGGCGTCCAGCCCTTCGGCCTCTTCGTCCAGATCGAGGACCTCTACGTGGATGGCCTCGTGCCCATCCGGTCCATGGGCGACGACTACTACATCTTCGAGCCCGAGGCGCACCGCCTGATCGGGGCGAACGGGCGCCGCACCTTCCGCCTCGCCGACGCCGTGGAAGTGAAGCTCGTGGGAGTCTCCCCCCGCCACCGGGGGCTGGATTTCACCCTGGTGGGAATGCCCGAGCCCGCTGCCCGGCCCGAGACCCGGTTCGTCGAGGAGCGGCGGGAGCGGAGAGAGAAGCGGCAGGAGAGGGAGGGAAAGGAGCGGAAAGGAGGGATGGGGACGCCAAGGAAAAAGGCGGTCCCCCGGGGGCGGCGGCGGTAGGCCTGGGAGCGCCGGCGTCTCGCCGGCTGACAAACTAAAGTAAGTAGGGCCGGCGACACGCCGGCACTCCCAGGGGGGCTCCTACATCGGCTCGTCCGCCGTCGGCCCGTACACCGACGGCACGGGCGTCCCGGTGAGCCGCAGGTAGACGGTGAGCTGGCCGCGGTGGTGGATCACGTGGTTGAGCAGCATCGTGCGCAGCACGGCCACGCGGGGCAGGGTGAAGAGGGTCTGGCCGCCCTTGAGGAGCGTCCACTTCTGCATGAACGTGGCGTCGTCTGTGGCCTCGATGATGGCCCGGGTGTTGGCCACGTTCTTGTCGAACATCTCCAGGAGCTCGCTGCGCGACGGCGCCTCCTTGGGCTGATAGCCGCTCCCTCCCGGAGGGGCGAGATCGAAGGAGTCGTTCTGGAAGAACGTCCTCGCCCAGCCGGCCAGCTCGGCCACGTGGGTGGCGAGGCGGCCGAGGCTCATGGATTTCTCATGAGGCTGCCAACCGAGCTGGTCTTCGGGGACCCGCTCGAGGACGCGGCGGGTGGTGGCCATCTCTTGGTCGTACTCCGGAAGCAACGTCTGGCTCAGGGTCATCTTTGATCTCCAGGGTTGAGCTTCAATCGATCGACTTTTCGAACAGGGAGGGCTGGT
>DASQEB010000623.1:0-3392 GCA_035633875.1 Thermoanaerobaculia bacterium | reverse complement strand
ATCCTGCGCGAACGGTCGCTCTTCGCCCGCAAGAACTACTTCTATCCGGATCTGCCGAAGGGCTATCAGATCAGCCAGTTCGACAAACCCCTGGCCGAGGACGGCGCCCTGCCGCTCACGTTCGGCGACAAGAGCGTGCGGATCGAGCGCCTCCATCTGGAGGAGGATGCGGGCAAGCTCCTCCACGAGATGCCCGGCGGCGGTGCGCTGCCGGGGGCTAGCCTGGTGGACTACAACCGCTGCGGCGTGCCGCTCGTTGAGATCGTCTCGCGACCGGACATGTCCACCCCCGCCGAGGCGCAGGACTACCTCCAGACCCTCCACCAGGTCCTTCTCTACACCGGCACCAGTGACGGCAGCATGGAGGAGGGGAGCCTGCGCTGCGATGCCAACGTCTCCGTGCGGCGCCGCGGGGAAACGAAGCTCGGCACCAAGGCCGAGGTCAAGAACGTCAACTCCTTCCGCAACATCGCCCGGGCCATCGAGTACGAGATCAGGCGGCAGGTCGAGATCCTCGAGTCGGGCGGCCGGGTGGTCCAGGAGACGCGGAGCTTCGACGCCAACGCCGGGGTGACCCGGACGATGCGGAGCAAGGAGGAGGCCCACGACTACCGTTACTTCCCGGAGCCGGACCTGCCGCCCCTGGTGGTGACCACCGAGCGGGTCGAGAGGCTCCGGGGCGAGCTTCCCGAACTCCCCTGGCAGGTGCATGCCCGCTTCGTGGAGCAGTACAGGTTGCCGGCGGAGGACGCCCGGGTCCTGACCAGCTCCCGTGAGCTGGCGGACTACTTCGAGGCCGCGGCCATGGCGCATCCGGAGAACCCCAAGGGGATCGCCAACTGGGTCATGGGCGAGGTGCTGCGGGACGTCAAGGAGCGCAAGGTCGAGCTCTCCTGCTCCATCGCGCCCGCCCGACTCGCGACCCTCGTGGCAATGGTCGACGCGGGCAGGATTTCGAACAGCGCCGCCAAGGGTGTTTTCGCCGCAATCTGCGAGACGGGCGAGAATCCGGCCGAGGCGGTGGAGCGGCTCGGCCTCGGACAGGTGAGCGACACGTCGCAGATCGAGCGCTGGATCGACGAGGTCGTCGAGGAGAACGCCGGGCCGGTCGCCCAGTACCGGGCAGGCAAGACGCAGACCCTAGGCTTCCTCGTGGGCCAGGTGATGAAGCGCTCGGGCGGCCGGGCCGAGCCGAAGACGGTGCAGCGGCTCTTCCGGGAGGCGCTGGAGCGCGAGGCGGTGCCGGGGCCCATGACGGACTGACGGCGCTCTCCCGCCTTGATCCAGTTCTTCCACGTCAGCAAGCGGTACCCGAGCGGCCAGACGGCCCTCGACGAGGTGAGCTTCGAAATCCCGCGCGGGCAGTTCGTCTTTTTGACCGGGGCGAGCGGGGCGGGCAAGACCACGCTGCTGCGCCTCATCTTCCGCGAGGAGGTGCCCAGCTCCGGTCAGATCCTGGTCAACGGGCGGAACGTCTCGTCCATCCCCCAGGGCAAGATCCCGTACCTGCGGCGGACGATCGGCGTGGTCTTCCAGGACTTCCGCCTGATCCCCCGCAAGACGGTCTTCGAGAACGTCACCTATCTGCCGCGGATCCTGGGCTTCGACCTCACGGCTCGCAAGAAGATGGCCTACCTGGCCCTGCGCCGGGTGGGTCTCGCTCACCGCTTGAACGCCTTCCCCCTGGAGCTGTCGGGCGGCGAGCAGCAGCGCGTTGCCATCGCCCGTGCCCTCATCAACGAGCCGGACATCCTGATCGCCGACGAGCCGACAGGAAACCTGGATCCGGATCTTTCGCGGGAGATCATCCGCCTCTTCCTGGAGGTAAACCTCCGGGGCACAACGGTGATCCTGGCGACCCACGACCGGGAGATGATCCACCGCGTGGGAGGGCGGATTCTCACCCTCGACCAGGGCCGCCTCGGCTCGGACGTGGAGATCCACGGGACCGATCCACCCGAGCTGGTGCCCTCCCCGGAAGAAGAAGTCGACCCCTCTCCTCCATCGTCCGAACTCGCGGGTCCCGAGGCCGCGGACCAGGAAGAGTCCCCATGACCTTCTTTCAAGCCCTCCGCTACTTCCTGCGCGAGGCTCTGGTGAACATGTCCCGGGGCTGGAAGGTGAGCCTCCTCGCCGTCCTCACCATCGCCGTGAGCCTCTTCCTCGGGGGCGTGTTCCTCCTGGTGGGGGGGAACCTCGCGAAGTCCATTGAGCGGTGGCGCGGGGAGATGCGGGTGGTGATCTACCTGCGGCCGGACACGACCGCAGGTGATCTCGCCCGTCTCGCCGCCGAGGCGAAGCGGGCGCCGTGGGCGGCCTCCGTGGAGACGGTCTCGCCTGCCCAGGCCCGGGAACGCTTCCGGGAGGTCTTTCCCGGCTTCGCAGACCTGGTGCAGGGGTTGGACGACGAGCCCCTGCCGGCCTCGATCGAGGTCGGGATCTCGGAGCGCGCCGCCCGCTCCCCGGAGGCCGGGGCCTGGATCGAGAGCTGGCGCAAGCGGCCGGAGGTCACCATGGTCGACGACGACCGCGAGTGGCTGGGCCAGCTCGAGACCGCGGCCGCGGTGGCGCGCGGGGTAGGGCTCGCGCTGATCGGGGGGCTGCTGGGCGCGGCGGTGTTCACCATCGCCAGCGTGATCCGGCTGACGGCGTACCTCCACAGCGAGGAGATCGCCATCCTGCGCCTGGTGGGGGCGACGGAGTTCTACATCCGCGGGCCGTTCTACGCCGAGGGGCTCCTGGAGGGCCTGCTCGGCGGCGGGATCGCGAGCGCCGCCCTGTACGGCGGCTACCGCCTGCTCCAGGCGGAGAGCCGGGCCTCCCTCTTCTCCTCGGTCCTGGCGGGTGACTTCCTGAGCCCCTCTCAGGTAGCCCTCCTGGTGGGCCTGGGCGGTCTCGCCGGCCTCCTCGGAGCGATCCTCTCGCTGCGCAGAGAGAGCCTGCGCAGCCCTGCTGAAGAAGCGGCAGCATAAGGAAAGGCCCCGCCTCGCAGCGGGGCCTCGACTTCCGGCCGATCAGAGACCGGACTTACCCTTCGAAGGTCAGGATCACCACCGCCCGCCGATCCTGCTCGGGATCACCCGTGGATTCGGCGGAGCCGCGGCCTTCCGTGCGGATCCGGCTCGGATCGATACCGTGGCGGGTGACCAGGTAGTTCTTGACCGCCTGGGCCCGCTGCTCGCTCATCCGCTGGTTGCCTTCAGCCGAGCCGGAGGGATCGGTGTAGCCGATCACCAGGGCCCGCGCATCGGGGTCCTGCTTCATCCGGAGAGCCACCTCGTCCAGCTTCGCCTTGGCGATGTTGGAGAGCCTGGCGCTGCCCGGCGTGAAGTTGACCGTCACGCGCTCCTCGGGCCGCGGCGCGGGGGCCGGCGGCGGCGGGGGCGGCGGCG
>DASQEB010000622.1:0-5056 GCA_035633875.1 Thermoanaerobaculia bacterium | reverse complement strand
GAGACCGCGAGGGTTGCGACAAAAACCTGAAGGGGAGCCTCTCCCCTCGCGGGGGGTGTCGCAATCTTCCAGAGTGCTGCGGCGCTCCGGAGGAGCTTTGCGACAGAAAACCCGAGAGGTGCGACAGAAGCCTGAAGGCGAGCGGCAGGCTCTGAAGGGAGAGCGTCAGGAGACCTCTTGGAGCCGTTCTCCGATCCGGCGTCGGAGCTCCCCGATCTCCGGGCAGCGGCGGAGCACTCCCCGCCACTGGCTCCCGAGCTCCCGCATGGCCCACATCACCGATCCGGCTCTCGACGAACCTGCCATGACGTCGCCGAGCTCGTTTGACTTCGAGAAAGTCGAGGTCGACGATCTCGGGGGCGCAGAGCTCGGTCAGCCAGTCGATGAGGGATCTTTTCTCGTCAGCCTTTTCGGCAAGGTCGGCAAGGATTCCCGAGATATGGCGAGAGAGTAACCTATAGTTTGATCGGGGAGACGAGGAGACCTTGGAGAATTGGTACTCCCGAGGAGCATCCACGATAAGGAGTAATCTTCCACCGGCGGCGCTGGCGGAGGTGGACGGGTGCCAGGAGTGATCCCCGCCGCCCTCACCCGCTTCCACGTGAGCGTCGGCGCCCGGCTCGCCATGCGGGCGCTCGTGCCCGCGATCGTCGGCGCGGTGTCCGGGGGGATGCTCCTGGGAGACGACTTCCTGGTGACGCTCGCCCACTCCCTGTTCGGCCCGGGATCGTCCGGCGGATCGTGGATGATGATCGTCCTCGCCGCGGTCGGCGCCGCGTCCATGGCGGCGCCACGGATCACCCGGGGGCTGGACGGGTGGATGCGCCACCTGCCGGTCTCCGGCCTCGCCCATCGGCGGGCGGCGGTGCTGGCGGTGGCCGTCGCGCAGAGCCCGCTGTTGCTCCTCCTGACGGTCCTTTCCCTGTTCGGGACGAAGGACACCGAAGCCTTTCTCGTGGACGCCCTGGGGCTTGCGGTGACCGGCCTCGCGGCGGCGGTGCTCGCCGTCCCGGCCAGGCGGCGGCTTGCGCGGGGGATTCTCGCGCTGGCCTCGGCCGTGGTGGCGGGATCGGGAGACTGGCTGGAGCTTGGGGTCGGGATTCTGCTGCTGGCGGCGGCGGACGGGGCGGCGGGGCCGTTGGGGAGGACGCGACTCGCGCATCCGCCCCGGAAAACCGAGCCTGGCCTCATCCCTTTCCAGGCCCGCATCGCCTGGCGCGCCCTCGGGTGGCGGATCGCCGACGGCTACGCCCTCGGCCTCCTCCCCGTCCTCGCCGCCTTCGCATTCGTCACCAACAACGAGCTCGCGCCGGCCCACGAGCGGCTGGGGACGCTCCTCGGCACCGGCACGGGAGTGGTGCTGCTGTTCGCGCAACTCGCCGAGATGCTGGCCGTGCGCCGGCCGGCGTGGCCGTGGTCCCGGTCGCTGCCGTGGTCTGCCACGGGAAGGGTCGCCTTCGACGCCCTCTTCCTCGGCCTCCACGCCCTGCTCCTCCTGGGGTTCGCAGCGTGGGTGCTGCCAGCCCGCCTGTCTCTCCTGGCCGTCGTGGCGTCGGTGCCGCACCTGGCGCTCCGGGCCGCCGGGGCCATGCGCCGGGCTCCGGAGCCCCGCGCGGGAGCGTCGGGGGAGGTGCTCGCCGAGGGGATGCTCCTGGCCGCCCTGGTCACCCTCGTCCCCTGGACGTCCGTCCTTGCTCTGGCGGGAGCGCCCTTCGCCCTCCGCGCGGCGGCGGAGCGGGAGCGGCGGCAGAAGGTCAGCCGCTGGCTGGAGCTGCATCACCTGGCCGTGGGCGATCCCCAGTCCTGGAGCGCATCGTGATCCGGTTTCACGGAGCGGCCTTCTCCTATCGACCGGGCGAGCCGGTCCTCGCCGGGGTCGACCTGGAGATCCGGCCCGGTCTCACCCTCCTCCTGGGACGGAACGGCTGCGGCAAGAGCACCCTGTTGAAGCTCGCCGCGGGCGTGGAGCGGCCGGACGCCGGCCGGGTGGAGATCGACGGCCACGATCTCTGGACCGACGAGGTGGCGGCGCGGCGGACCCTCGCCTACGTTCCGGAGCAGCCGGATCTGACCCCCTACGCAACCCTGCGAGAGATCCTGGACCTCGTCTGCCGCCTGCGCGGAGAGCCCCGGGAGAGGGGACGCGAGGCCCTCGCCGCGGTAGGCCTCGACGGCCTCGCCCACCGCTCCGTCCGCGAGCTCTCCATGGGCCAGCGCCGCCGGGCCGTGCTCGCCGCAGCCCTGGTGGGGACGCCCCGGCACGTCCTCCTCGATGAGCCTCTGGAGGCCATGGACCGCGGGGCTCGGGAGGACGTCCTCGCCTGGATCGACCGCCTCCTCGCCGCAGGAGCCGTGGTGGTGGTCGTCTCCCACGAGATCGAGCCTTTCGTCTCCAAGGCGGACCGGGCGATCACGGTGCGGGACGGGAACTGTGTGGAGGTTGGAGAGTTGCCGCAGGGGGCCGGGGAACGGCTGGCCCTGCTGGACAGACTGGCGCGAAGCGAAGCTCTCTGAAACAAAACCAGAAGGACCCAAAGGACAGAAAGGACACCAAGGACAGGAAAACCTTGCGGCCTCTGTCCTTTAGGTCCTTTAAGTCCTTGAGGTCCTTTGCTCTGTTCAGAAGGTTGCTACACCCCCGGCATCGCCTTCTTGAGCGGCTTGAGCAGCAGGAACAACACCACCGCCATCACCAGCGCCATGGCACCCAGCACGGCGAAGAAAGTGGAGTGCAGCCAGTCGTCCCAGAAGACACCGATGGCGGTCAGCTTGTTGCCGATCGCGGTGGCGCCGAACCAGCCGCCCATCATCAGGCCGCGCAGCCGGATGGGCGCGACCTTGGAGACGAGCGAAAGGCCCATGGGCGAGAGCATTAGCTCGCCGAGGGTGAGCACGCCGTAGGCGGAGATCAGCCACCACGGGGAGACCCTGCCAAAGTCGCCGCCCGCCTTGCCGGCGAAGTACATGACGTAGAACGCGAGGCCCGTCAGGCACATGCCGATCGCCATCTTGGTGGGCGTGGACGGCTCCATTCCCCGATCGTCGAGGCGCTTCCAGAACCAGACCAGGGGGAAGGTGAGGATGATCACCCACGCCGGGTTGATGGCGTTCGAGATGATGCCGGTGACGTTCCAGTCGGTGTTGTCGTTGGCCCAGTAGGTCAGCGTGATCTGGTTCTGGTGGAACACCATCCAGAAGACGATCACGATGAGAAAGATCACGATCAGGGCCATGATCCGCTTCCAGTCGGGCACCAGGTCGATGGGGTTCTGGCGGCTGACGCCGGGGGGCGGGGCGTCGACGGTGACGGCGGCGGTGGACGACGGCGCCTTGAATCCCTTGTCGGCCGACAGGACGTCCCGCCGGAACGCCCACAGGATGGCGACGGAGATGATCATGCCCAGGGCGCCCATGAAGAACGCCGGATGGAAGCCGAAGTTCTGGACCATGAGCTCGGCGACCAGGGGCGCCAGGAAGGCGCCGACGTTGATCCCCATGTAGAAGATGTTGTACGCCCGGTCCTTGAGGTGGCTCCCCTCGGGATAGAGGTTGCCCACCATGGCCGAGACGTTCGGTTTGAAGAAGCCGTTGCCGATCACCAGACAGGCCAGGGCGGCGTACATCACCGGCACGGACCGGATGGCGAGCAAGGCATGGCCGGCCATGAAGAAGAGGCCGCCCAGCATGACGGCTCGTCGATAGCCGAGCTTCCAGTCGGCGATCAGCCCGCCGATGATCGGGCTCGCGTAGACGAACATCAGATACGTGGACCAGACGCTCGTCGCCCGGTCCTGGGTCCATCCGAAGCCTTGGTCGGCGTTCTGGACGTACAGGGTCCACATGCCGCCCACGGTGTAGAAGCTGAAGCGCTCCCACATCTCGGTGAAAAAGAGGACGTACAGGCCCCGCGGGTGCTTGTCGACCGCGTGCGCCTCGGCCGCGGTGCCGGCAATGCTGGTGACGCTCATGTCGTTCTCCTTTCTTTCCCTCTCGCTTCAGTGAACGCCGCTCATCAGGCGCCGGATCGGCCGGACCAGGAAAACGGCCACCAGGGTGAAAACCATGAGGACGGCGAACATCGCACCAAAGAGCCGGGGGAGCGGCATGGCTTCGAAGAAGCCGGCCGCCTGCCCGCTCAGGAAGTTGCCCACCGAGCTCGCCAGGAACCAGACGCCCATCATCTGACCCACCACCCGCTCCGGCGCGAGCTTGGTCATGGTGCTCAGGCCCACCGGGCTCAGGCAGAGCTCGCCAACGGTATGCAGGAAATAGACGGAGAGGAGCCACATGGGGCTCACCTGCGAGCCGTTCCCGCCGGCGGCGAGGGCCGCCGGGACCATCACCAGGAAGCCCAGGCCGGCGAAGAGGAGGCCGTAGGCGAACTTGGACGGGCTCGACGGCTCGCGGCGCCCCAACCTCACCCAGAGCCAGGCGAAGAAGGGGGCGAGGAAGAAGATGTACAGGGAGTTCACCGATTGGAACCAGGACGACGGGAACTCGAAGCCCAGGAAGGTCGTCCGCGTCATCCGCTCGGCGAACAGCGTGAGGGTTGAACCCGCCTGCTCGAACGCCGCCCAGAACAGGGCCGCGAACAGGAAGAAGAGCGGAATCGTGAAGAGGCGCCTGCGCTCCACCGGATTCCAGCCCGGCCGGGTGAGCAGGTAGGCGAAGTACACGACCGGGAAGCCGATGAGGACGTAGCCCACGAAGTCCGTGAGTCCCTCGGTCGTGAGCGTGAAGATGCCGGCGGAATGGAGCCCGGCGAGCAGGGCCAGGGCTCCGGCGAAGGCGCCGACGGCGATCAGCAGGCTCCGCCTGTCCTTGCGGTAAAGCTCGGGATCGCGGCGGTCCGGCGCGAGCCCGGCCCCGGCCAGGCGCTTGCCGCCGAGGACGTACTGGAGGAGCCCCAGACCCATGCCCACCGCCGCGGCGCCGAAGCCCCAGTGCCAACTGTTCGCGGGATCCATCCCCGCGTTCTGGAGGAAACCCTTGAACGCGTCGCTCTGGGCGAGGAAGCCGCAGACCAGCGGCGCGGCGAAGGCGCCGATGTTGATGC
>DASQEB010000621.1:0-4357 GCA_035633875.1 Thermoanaerobaculia bacterium | reverse complement strand
CCGGGCGTTCTCCACCGCCACCTGGGCGGACGTGTAGGCGTCGCGGAGCGCGGCCGCGTCCACCCGGGCGAGGAGCTGCCCCCGGCGCACCGGCTCGCCCGGCTCGGCGTAGGTCTCCAGGATCGCTCCGGCAATCTGGGCCCGGACCGTGGCCTGCTTCTCGGCCGTGAGCGTTCCGGTCAGCGCTGGCCCGGTGCGGATGGCGCCGGTTGCGACCACGGCCGTGTCCGCCGGGCCGAGCACGATCTCGGGCGGCGGCGTCTGGGTCCTCTGGTCTCCGCCGCGACCGCAGCCGGCCAGGACCAGGACCGTCGCCAGGGCAACAAAACTTCTCATGGTGTTCCTCCCGGACCGAATCCCCCGGTGGTGACTCCCGGAACGGGGGACGCGACCGTGATCCCCGGGACCGACGGTGTCTGCTGTTGCTGCGGCTGTTGGGGGAGCGGCTGGCTTGGCTGGAGCTCCAAGCCAAGCCCGAGGGGCAGGTCCGCGAGCAGCGCGAGGCGGGCGCGGGCCACCTGGACGTTGCGCAGGGCGCGGGCCCGGTTGACCTCGGCCTGCTCCAGGAGGAGCCGGGCGTCCGCCAGCTCGATCTGGCTGGAGATCCCCTCGCGGAAGCGGATCTGGGCGATCTCGTAGGCCCGCACGGCCTCCTGGACAGTGCCCGTGTTGCTCTCCAGGACCGCCTGGGCTTCGGCCAGGTCGTTCTGGGCCACCCGGGCGTCCAGCTCCGCCGCCTCCCGGGTCTGCTCCAGGCGGGCCCGGGCTTCGGTGAGGGTCCCTTCGGCCACCATCTCGTTGCCCCGGAGGCGACCCCAGGTGAGGAGGGGGACGGAGAGGCTGAGCGTCACCGTCCAGTCCTCCCGGAAGTCCCCGGGCTCGGGCAGCCCGCTCTCCGGATAGGCCACCGGGGCGTAGCGCGAGGAGAGGACGACCGACGGCAGCCTCTGCGCCCGGGTCTCGACGAGCTGCGCCCGGCTCGCCTCCACGGTCTCCTCCGCCTGGCGCACCGGCGCCCGCTGCTCGGGCGACAGATCCGAGGGACTGGCGAACTGTGCCGGCAGGTCCTCGACGCCCGTGGTGAGGACGACGTCGTTGCCCAGGGGCACGTCGAGGAGCTGCTTGAGGCGCAGGTAGGCCTCGGTTCGCTCCGTGCGCCGCTGGAGGAGCACCGGGAGCTGGTTGTCCCGCGCCACCCGGGCGCGCAGCAGCTCGAACTCGGAGCGGTCGCCCACCTCGCGGGCCACCCGGGTCTGGCGGAGGATCTCCTCGGTCTGGGCGAGGTTGGCCTCGGCGATCTGCACGAGCCGGTCGCCAAGGAGGGCGTCGAAGTAGCTCTGGGTCACGTCCAGGAGCGTCTCCGCCTGGGCGGACTCCACGTCGATCTCGGCCGCGCGCAGGCGGGCCTCGGCCGCGCGGTTGCGCGCCCGGGTCTGACCGGCGTCGAAGACCGTCTGGGTGAGCGACAGTCCCAGGCTGTACTGGTTGATCCGGCCGAAGGGGAGGTCCTCGAAACCACCGTCCTCGCCGTCCGGAGGTTCCTCGCCGCCGCCGCCGAAATCGAGGTCCTGGAACTGGGAACGGAGCGTGCGGGTATAGGAGGCCGTGCCCGCGATCTGAGGGAAGTACCCGCTCCGGGCGATCCGCTCGTTGCCCAGCGCGCGCATCACCCCGGCCTCGGCCACCCACACGGTCTCGCTCTGCCCGAGGGCGATGCGGAGGGCGTCCTCCAGGGAGAGGATGAGAGTCCCCGTCGTCGCTGGCCGCGGCTGCTCCTGGGCGCCAGCGGAGGACAGGCCCACCAGCACCACCAGGAGAGCAGAAATCTTCCGTGTGATTTTTTCCAAAACTGTCCGATCCACCTTCCGTTACGTCTTGAGCTGCCTTGGATCGGCCCCAGGGGAGGGGAACCGCCCGCGCTTCACACGGGGTCGGATCTTGCGAAGACGGTGCCAGTGGGCCCGCCCCATAGGGCGGTGTTCGGTTAGCCCGGGGCGGAAGCCCCGGGCGCACGGATGCCGGTCCTGGAATCCGCCCCGCCGCCCGGGGAAGGAACGGTAGGCCGCCCTCGCCGCCCGGGGCTTCCGCCCCGGGCTAACCGAACACAGCCCCTGCGGGGCGGGTATAGTCCCGGCGTCGTGGCCCCCGAGCCCACCCGCCCCTCCCCCGACACCCTCACCATCCTCGCCCACAAGACCCGCAAGAAGGGTGTCGCCGTGCCCGGGGCTACGCCCCTGACCTCACCCCGGCCTTCTTCCGGAGGGAGAGGGTGCAAAACCAGTTTGTCGGGTTCCTGTTCCATCAACGAAAACCCAATCTAACCAGCTTTTCTCCCTCTCCCTTTGGGAGAGGGCCGGGGTGAGGGCCGCTGCGAAGCGGCGATGCTCGGATATCATCACCCTCCCATGGCCGCGAAACCGATCCTCTTTGCCATCGACGACGATCCTGACGTGCTGCGGGCGATCGACCGCGACCTGCGCAAGGAGTACGGCGAGCGCTTCCGGGTGATGCGGGCAAACTCCGGGGCGAGCGCTCTCGAGGCCCTGGAACAGATCAAGCTGCGCAACAACACGGTCGCCCTGTTCCTGGTGGACCAGCGGATGCCGCAGATGACCGGCGTCGAGTTCCTGGAGAAGGCCATTCCGCTCTTCCCCAAGGCCCGGCGGGTGCTCCTCACGGCGTACGCGGACACCGACGCCGCCATTCGGGCGATCAACTCGGCGCGCATCGAGTACTACTTGTTGAAGCCCTGGGACCCGCCGGAGGAGAACCTCTATCCGGTCCTCTCGGACCTCCTGCTGGACTGGCTCGCCTCGTACCGGCCGCCTTTCGAAGGGGTCCGGGTCCTCGGCCACCGCTGGTCCCCCGACTCCTTTCAGGTGCGGGACTTCCTGGCCCGCCACCAGGTGCCGTACCAGTGGCTGGACGTGGAGACGGACCCCGAGGCGCAGCAACTCCTGGAGAAGATCAAGAGCGGGGAGAAGGTCGATGGTGCCGCGGACCTGCCGCTGGTCGTCCTCACCGATGGCTCCGTCCTCACCCATCCCTCGCGCACCGATCTGGCGGAGAAGGTGGGCTTGAAGACGCAGGCCGAAAAGCCGTTCTACGATCTCGCCATCGTGGGGGGCGGCCCGTCCGGGCTCGCGGCGGCGGTCTACGGGGCCTCGGAGGGGCTGCGCACCATCATGGTCGAGAGCGAGGCCCCGGGCGGGCAGGCGGGCACCAGCTCGCGGATCGAGAACTACCTCGGCTTCCCCTCGGGGCTCTCCGGCGCCGACCTTGCCCGGCGGGCGTTGGCCCAGGCCCAGCGCTTCGGCGTCGAGGTCCTGACGCCGGTCGAGGCCTTGGGGCTGCGCCGCGAGGACCCGTACCGCATCCTCCAGCTCTCGAACGGCGACGAGGTGACCTGCCACGCCCTCCTCATCGCCACCGGCGTCTCCTACCGCAAGCTGGACGTCCCGGGCCTCGAAAAGCTGACCGGCGCGGGCGTCTACTACGGCGCGGCCATGACCGAGGCCATGGCGTGCCGCAACGAGGACGTGTTTATCGTGGGCGGCGCCAACTCCGCCGGCCAGGCGGCCATGTACTTCGCCCGCTACGCCAGCAAGATCGTCATGCTCATCCGCGGCGACTCCCTCGCCAAATCCATGTCGCAATATCTGATCGATCAGATCTGCTCGACGCCCAACATCGAGGTCTGGTTCCACGTCAACGTGTCCGCGGCCCACGGCGAGGCGCACCTCGAATCCCTGGAGATCACCAACTCCAAGACCGGCGAGGTCAAGACCGTCCCTGCCCGGTCCCTCTTCATCTTGATCGGCGCCGCTCCCCGCACCAGTTGGCTGGAGGGAGTGGTGGAGCGGGACGAGCACGGCTTCATCCTCGCCGGGCCGGATCTCAAGCGGGAGGGCAAGCTGCCCGAGGGCTGGAACCTCGACCGCGAGCCCTTTCTCCTGGAGACGAGCGTGCCCGGCGTGTTCGTGGCCGGCGACGTGCGCCACGGCTCGGTCAAGCGGGTGGCCTCGGGCGTGGGCGAGGGCTCGATCGCGATCTCGTTCGTCCACCAATACCTGTCACGGCTGTGAGACCTCACCTCCTGTCCCCCTCTCCTGTCGCCCTCCCTTCCTCCGGGAGAGGGGGGACCCATGCCGGCGGACTTGCCGGACTCTGGCGGTGGTTGTCTCTGAAAGCTTTCCCTCAACAAGAGCGGCGCAGCTCTGGCAAACCGCTCGCAGGCGTTCCCCCTCTCCCGGTTGGGGGGAGGGCGATGGGAGAGGGGGAGAAGGGGGTGAAGTCCCATGCTGCACGATCCCAATGAGCAGAAGCTCTTCCCCCGGCTCACCGGCGACGTCCTCCA